>JAHECR010000015.1 GCA_024641655.1 Acidimicrobiaceae bacterium | reverse complement strand
TCCGGTCACCGATGACCACCCAGGGTTGCCCGGCCTCGTGGTAGCTCTTCGCGATGTCGGGGAAGGTCTGCGTCTCTCCGGTGACCTGGTTCTTGCCGTGACCGACCTCGTAGCCCGGATAGGCGTTGACCGCGCCGAGGTACAGGTTGCCCGAGATGTTCTCGAGGTGACCGCGGTACTTCAGCCATGGACCGGCCATCGAGATGTGGTCGGTGGTGAACTTGCCGGTCGCCTTCACGAGCACCGGGAGGTTCTCGTAGTCGTTGCCGTCCCATGCCGGGAACGGTTCGAGGAGCTGGAGACGATCCGACGTCGGCGAGACCCGAACGTCGATGCCCGAACCGTCTGTGGGTGGGGCGAGGAACGTGTCCTCGCCGGGGTCGAAGCCCGCTGGGGGAAGTTCGAGGCCGACGGGGGTCGAGAGGTGGACCTCTTCGCCCGCGTCGTTGCGCAAGGTGCCGTTGATCGGGTCGAAGTCCACGGTGCCTGCCAGTGCGAGCGCCATGACGGTCTCGGGTGAGGTCACGAACGCGAGCGTTGCGGCGTCACCGTCGTTGCGCTTGGGGAAGTTGCGGTTGTAGGAGGTGACGATGACGTTCGGCACGCCGGCCACGTGGTCCTTCTCCTCGGAGCGGTCCCACTGGCCGATGCAGGGGCCGCAGGCGTTCGCGAGCACGACGGCCCCGAGCGCCTCGAAGTCGGCGAGCAGGCCGTCGCGGGTGATCGTCGCGCGCACCTGCTCGGAACCGGGTGTGATCATGAGCTTCGTCTTGACCTTGAGGCCCTTGGCGGCGGCTTCGCGGGCGATCGACGCCGCGCGGGTGATGTCCTCGTAGGACGAGTTCGTGCAGCTCCCGATGAGTGCCGCGCTGATCTCGAGGGGCCACCCGTTGGCTGCGGCTTCCGCACCGAGGGCGCTGACCTCGCGAGCGAGGTCGGGGGTGTGCGGGCCATTGATGTGGGGACGGAGCGCGTCGAGATCGATCTCGATGACCTGGTCGTAGTAGTCGCCGGGGTTCGCGAGGACCTCGTCGTCGGGACGTAGGTGGTGCGCCACCGCGTCGGCGGCGTCAGCGACCGCCTCGCGTCCGGTGGACTTGAGGTACCTGGCCATGGCCTCGTCGTAGCCGAAGATCGACGTCGTCGCACCGATTTCGGCACCCATGTTGCAGATCGTGGCCTTGCCGGTGGCCGACAGGCTCTGTGCTCCCTCGCCGATGTACTCGACGATGGCACCGGTGCCCCCGGCGACGGTCAACACCTCGGCCACCTTCAAGATGATGTCCTTCGGGGCCGCCCAGCCGCTGAGCTTGCCGGTCAGGTGCACGGCGATGAGCTTCGGCCAACGCACGTTCCAAGGGAACCCGGTCATCACGTCCACGGCGTCGGCACCGCCGACACCGATGGCGATCATCCCGAGACCGCCTCCGTTGGGGGTGTGGCTGTCGGTGCCGATGATCATGCCGCCCGGGAACGCATACTGCTCCAGGACGACCTGGTGGATGATGCCGCTGCCGGGCTTCCAGAAACCGGCGCCGTAGCGGGCGCAGACCGACTCGAGGAAATCGTAGACCTCGGCGTTGGTGTGCTCGGCGGCGAGCAGGTCGGTCTTGCCGTCCACGCGCGCCTGGATCAGGTGGTCGGCGTGGGTGGTCGTCGGCACCGCGGTCGCGTCGAGGCCTGCGGTCATGAACTGGAGCCACGCCATCTGCGCGGTCGCGTCCTGCATGGCGACGCGATCGGGGCGCAGGTCGACATAAGAGGCGCCTCGTTCGAGCTCTTGGTCGGGTCGGTCGAGGTGATTGATCAGCACTTTCTCGGCCAGGGTGAGGGCTCGACCGAACCGGGTACGGGCGGCGCCGATCCGCTCGTCGAGGGTGCGGTAGACCCCTTCGATGAGTTCGATCGGCGTTTGGGCTGCGACGGCCATGGGGACTCCTCGGCTTCGGCTGTTCTGACAGATGACGGCTGGTCGGGTGGTTTGCTGCGCTGTCGACGGGTCGTGCGCCGGCGGTCTCGTGTGCTCGGTGGCGGCGACACCCAGGGGTGCAGCGCCAGGCGAACCACCCCGCCTGCAGGCACCGGGATTGCTGGACCAGGGCTCGGCCGCACCGGGCTTTGCCTATGTGTACAAGTATGATACAAGTTGACCGATGCACGCGCAATCGCCAGGTCGCTCCGTTCGGTACCGCTCCATCGCGGCCGAACTGCGCGACGAGATCGTTTCGGGCGGTCTCGGCGCGGGAAGCGTACTCCCGAGCGAGGCGAGCCTGTCGGATCGGTTCGCCGCGAGTCGCGTGACGGTCCGGCGCGCCCTGGAAGTGTTGCGAGACGAGGGGTTGTTGTCATCACGACAGGGCGCCGGCTGGTTCGTGACCGTCGATCGGCTCCAGCAGTCGCTGGGCCGACTGGGGACGATCGAGGATCAACTGGCTGCTTCTGACCGCTTGTCCGCCCGCGAGATCCTCGACTTCGCATTCGGGCAGGCTCCGACGTGGGTTGCCGAGGTGCTCGGCACCGACGAGGTGCTCGTGGTTCGACGTCGCAACCTCGCCGACGGGCTGCCGTTCGCCCGCGTGACCGTCTGGTGCCCGCAACACCTCGGAGAGCACCTGACCCGGGCCCAGGTCGAAGCAGCGAGTTTCTACGAAGCGCTCGGAGTCGCGCTCGGCGGCGCGACGCAGACCATCGGGGCGGCGGCCTGTGGCCATGACGACGCGGTCGTGCTCGCGGTGCCCGAGGGTTCGCCGGTGCTGCGCTGCACCCGCGTCACGAAGGGTCCCGGTGGGGTCCCGGTGCTCGTCTCCGAGCATGTCTTCCCGGCCCACCTGACCGAGTTCGTCGTCGACGTCCCCCAGGTCGAGGAGTCGCTCAGCCCCGAGGGCCTGCGGATCGTGCCCGACGCCTAGGGTTGTGAACCGGGCCCTTTACCGCAACGGCACCCATGTTGCCGGTCCCGGCGCGAGCTGTCTCGGCGGGCCAGGTCGGTTGTCGGGAACGGGACAGCGCAGGCCCTTGCCACGGGAGCGGGTGGGAAGTCGCCGGAATCGGGTGTGGCAAGGGCCTGCGGCCCGTTCGCCCCGAGCGGAGCGTTACACCGCACACGCACCGGACCTCGCTCCAGGTTCAGGGGCACCGCCGAAATAGGCCGCACTGCTCAGCCATGGGCTCTCCGGGCTGCTCGGGCCGGCGTTCGGGTGGGCCGAGCAGCCCGCTTTGGGGGAGGGTGCTTCAGCCCAGTGCGCCTCGCGACGATTGCCTCGATGGGATGTTGCCGGCGTGAAGGCTGGGAAAAGTGAACAGGGCAAATCGCAAGGAACGCGGTGCGGCCGCCGTCGAGCTGGCGCTCATTCTGCCGCTCGTTGTCGCACTGATCTTCGGGGCATTGGACTTCGGGATGGTCTTGAACGACTACCAGAGTCTGCGCGCCGGGGTTCGTGACGCAACACGCGACGTCGTGGTCGCCGACTACGACCCCGGCTGCACCGCCGGTAGCCGGGGCCAGCAGCTCATCTGCAGCGTGAAGGCCGCGATGCCCATCGACACCTCCGAGGTACGGGTGCGGGTCCTCGTGCCGACCAGCGACGACGTGGGCGAGAAGATCGTCGTGTGCGCGGCCCGGCCGATGAAGTCGATCTCGGGCGTGTTCGCTCCGGTCATGTCGGGCGCGACGCTCCGGGCCGAGACGGTGATGCGGGTGGAGGTGGCGAGCGACCCGATGCTCACGACCACCTCCGAGCCGGCGCTGGACGGCGAGAACTGGGACTGGTGTGCACCATGAGTGAGAGAGCCATGAAGGAGCGGGCCGTCAGGAGCAAGCAGCTGTCCGAGCGCGGGACCGTAGCGCTCATCTTCAGCGTCGGCATCGTCGCGATCTTCGGCATCGCCGCTCTGGTCATCGACCTGGGCAACGCCCGCCAGACCGAGCGGAAAGTGCAAAGCGCCGCCGACGCAGGTGCGTTGGCCGGGGTCCAGGATCTGCCGGTATCGGGAACCGATGCCGATCTGGCAGCAGCTGCGCGCGCATCAGCAGCCGACTACGCGCTCGCCTCGCTGCGTCTCGACATGAGCGCGACGACCTGCCCTGCCGGCGGCAGCGACCGCGTGTGCTACGCCGACGGATCCCGCTTGCTCCAGGTGATCTCCCCGGTGAACGGCAACGCGCAGAAGGTACGCGTGGAGCTGTGTGAGCAGACCGAGACCGTGTTTGCCAAGGTCTTCACCAACCTGTCCCCGAACGTCTGCAAGTCAGCGGAGGCCGAGGTCACACAGAATCTTGCCGCGGCACCGGCGGTCCTGGCCACCGACCCCAGCGCATGTGGGGCCATCAATACGCACGGCAATGGTGACATCATCGCCACCGGCGGGGCGATCCAGGTCAACTCGACATGCAATTCTGCTCTCACCCAGGAAGGCAGTAGCTCCGAGCTGATCTCCGACACCTGCGTCTGCGTGGTCGGGGGAACCAACCTCGAGCATCCGGGCAACGTGTTGCCTGTGGCCAGGACTGGCGCGGCGCCTGTCGCCAATCCGTACGAGAACGTGCCGACGTCCGTCGCGCAGCCGGCCACGGCTGGATCGGTGAGTGGAAAGACGTACTCGCCGGGGTACTTCAACAGTCAGATCTCGATGAGCTCGGGCACGTACACGTTCCTGCCGGGCATCTACTACCTCAAGGCTGGGCTGAAGGTCGAAGGCGGCGTGACGATCAAGGCCGAAGGGGTGTTGTTCTACATTGCCGGCGGCGGCTTCAACATCGGCTCGGGTCCGCACACGATTCGGATCTCGGGCCTCGCCGACGACAACCCGAGTGATGACGACCCCGATGGGCCCTATGACGGGTTGGCCATCTACCAGTCGCCCACGAACACCACCACCTTCAACTACGGCGACGACGCACATGCCGGAAACCGAGTCGGCAACCAATGTGAGGTCTCAGCAACATCTGGGATCGCAGGCGGCGTGTACATCCCGAACGCGCTGATGCACATCCGAGGCAACAACTCCCGCTTCTGCACGACACTGCCGATCGTGGCCAAGCAGATCGAGGTCGAGGAGTGGTCAACGCTCGGCGGCACCGGTGGCGCCGATGCCGCCACTGCCACGAAGACGATCGCCCTCGTCGACTGACATCGCTGCTGCAAACGCGGCTCAGCGCTGACCGTGCCCGATGGTTTGCGACCAATCGGTGCCGTGGGCGCGGTTGTCGATGAACCAGAGCTTCACCAGGCGCGCCAAGGAGCGATGCTCGGGAACCCCGGCGTCGCGCAAGATCGGACGGATCAACAGGGTGGCGCGTCGCATCCGGTAGAACGGGATCGCGGGGAAGAGGTGATGCACGAGGTGGCAGTCCCCCGATCCGAACAAGAACAACGGACCGCTGATCCAACCGGTGCGATAGAAGGTCGCGTTGTGCAGCGGCTCGGAGCGGTCGACGTCGGCATGCTCGAGGATCACACGCAGCGTCGAGGCGACCGGGGCCATGACGCCCAGCGGCAACAGGTAGCCGAACACGACGGTGCGCCAGTCGATGAATGCGACGGCGATGATGCCGCCCGCCCACAGGGCGAGCCCGGCCAGCTCCAGACGGAGCCGTCGCCGCTCCTCGGGGGAGTAGCTCGGGGTCCAGATCGGCCGATCGGCGCGGCGGAACCGGCCGCTCCACGAGAGCTTCACACCGAGCACGGTCAGCAGCATGATCTTCACCCAGCGCCGGTCGAAGTCCTGCTTGTACACCTCACTGTCGCCGTCGTTGTTGACGAATCGATGGTGCACGAGGTGGAGGTGTCGGTAATCGGTGTAGGTGCTGGTGATTGGGACGAAGCAGAGCAGACCGAGGGCATCGGAAACCCGTCGTCCGCCGACCTGGCGGTGCAGGAAGGCGTCGTGGGCGTAGATGCCGAAAAGCTGGAGCACGAACCCCTGCAGGACGAACGCTCCCATCCAGAGCGCACCGAGCCCGTCGAGCCGCAACGGCAGGTGGCCGAGGCTGATCGCCAGCGCGACGGCCGCAACCCAGATCGCGACGAAGGTGGCGACGTCGGCGACAGCGTTCTGCCGGTGCAGCGCGCGCACGACCTCGGGACCGACGGCACGTGTGACCTGCCGGGTGCCGGCGGCAAGGCTCACCGGTGCGCGGCCGGTTGTGGCTGTCACCGGGCTGTCGCCGGCGACGACTCCGGAATCGTCGGGCACGGTCCACCTCGTCGTCGAACGGGCACCGGGTCAGCGGACCCGGCGGGGACAGACCGTAATCGCCTGGCAGCCCCGCGTCAGGTCCGCGTGAAGACGCACCTCACAGCGACGGCCACCGGCGACGACCGCGACGGACCCGTGCGCTGCGATCGCCGAGGTTCCAGGCGCGCCGCCAGCTGCTTGCCTGGGGACCATAGAGCGACGGCGTCTCGCCGGCGTGGGCCCGTAGCCGTGCCTGCCACCAGTCGCTCGCCTGCTCGTCGGCCAGCTCGGCGACGGCGCGCTCGATGCGCTCGCCAAGCCGGCGGGAGCTCTCCCCTGGTTCGGCGACAACCGGATCACCGAAGGTCACCATGGTTCGTGATGGCCGCGGTCGTGAGGCGCCCTTCCGCAGGATCCGGCCCGTGCCCTCGAGATGGATGGGCACCACCGGGACGCCGCAGCGGATGGCGAGATAGGCGGCACCACCGCGGAACGGCTGACCCCACCCGTCGGGGGAACGTCCGCCCTCGGGGAAGATCAGGAAACTCCAACCGTCGTCGATGAGCTCAGCGGCCAGGTCCGCCGACCGGCGCCCGACCTTCGTGCGCTCGATCGGAATGGCGCCGAGCACGACGGCCGAGAGTGCGGCGGTGAGGCGGGTGCCGAAGAAGTAGTCGGCGGCGGCGCCGACGACCAGGTTCCCCCGCCAGGGACGTGGAATGGACGTCAAGATCAGCGGGGTGTCGAAGTGGCTGTGATGGTTCGCGGCGAAGATGACGGGCTGGTCGTGGTCGAGCGCCTCGAGCCGGTCGAGCCCGCGGCGCGACGGTCGGGCGAAGTAGGTCACCATCGGGCGCACGACCGTTTCGACGAGCACGGCGCGGGCCGCTCGGCTGGGTGCCGAGCGGGCCCAGTCGGTTTCGAAATCGACGCCGGTGCCGTTCACCGGGGGCAGCGGTTCGACGTCGGCGGGCTGGGTGGGGGCTCGCAGGGGGAACTGCGTCTTGCGCACCAGCTGCGAGGCCCGAATCCGTTCGGGCGCGCCACCGACGGCGCGCCCGAACCGCCGGGTCCTGCGAGCGATCTCGGCGCGGCTGGGGCGAGGCGTCACGACACGTCTGCCATCAGGATCGGCGGGTTGTGGTAGTGCGTGACGGTGGGCTGGGGCCCCACGACGTCGCTTGCCATCTCCAGGGCGTCCTGCAAGGTGGTGGCGGGTCGGAAGCCGAGGCGCCGCACGGCCCGGGTGTCGCCGCCGACGATGATGACGGCGCCGAGGTGCTCGAGAGCGTGGGCGCACCAGTACCACATGTAGAAGGGGTGCACGCCGTGATACGCGTACGAGGTGCGGTACAGATGCCGGTACCACTCGTCGTCGGCGAAGGACTTCTCGTACTTCTGCGCCATCACGACCGGGTCGCGGGTCTCGGCGAGCACCTGCTCGAAGAAGTCGATGTAGCTCGGGTGGTGGACCGGATGGAAGTCCCACGGTGTCGGGTGGCTCATGATGAGCACCCCGCCCTCACGCACCAGGGGCTTGCCGCGGTACATGTTGAAGAAGTAGCCGAGCCCGAGGCACGCCACGAGGATCGGGTTCATGATCGAGTTGACGTTGTAGGGGCAGATGTAGGGGAGGCCCATCGTCAAGATGTCGGTCTGACCCTCGACGGGCACCAGGTGCTGCTCGTAGACGTGCGCCGTCGTCGACGCGTGGACGGCCTCGACCTCGCCGGCTTGGACCGACGTGAGCTCATAGGGCGCCTGCCAGCCCATGAACGCCTTCCGCCGTGCGCTCCGGGTCATGCGCTTGAGGCCCGCCTGCATGCCCATGAACGTTGCCCGGTCGCGTGCGGTCCACTCCCACTCGCGCTTCTGCAACATCGACAGGGGGCCGTCGTAGCCGAAGGTGTTGTTGTTGACGGTGGTCTCGATCTGGAAGACCTTGATGCCCGAGTCGCGCAGGACCTTGCCCTGCCTCCAGTTCGAGTGGTGCAGTTCGGAGTTCTCCCGGTCCATGAAGCTCTTGGATTTCAGCATGGTTTCGGGATTGTGATGGTGGCGCAGCGCGGTGTAGCCCGACAACCCCGTCGCGGTGCTCTTCCAGCCGCCATCCATCGAGACCAGGTTGATGTTGACGTACACGATGAGGTCGCTCTCGGCAGCGCGCTTGTTGATCTGCACCTCCTCGCCATGGGGGGTGGTTCCCAGCAGCACCATGCCATCGGGGTCCTCGGCATCGTGGTTGTACAGGTGCCCTGAGGGTGCGAAGGCGTCGTATACGCGGTCACCGACGGCGTGACGCAGTTCGTCTTGGGTCATGCGCCGATGCAGGGCGAGCGCGGCGATGAGGTGCACATCGTCGACTCCGGCGGCAGCGGCGGTGTCGAGCACGGCTTCGATCACCCGTTGACGGATGTCGGGGCGACGCATCTGCGGCAGCGGCAAGGAGATGTCGTCGAAGGCGATGGTGAGCTTCATGCCGGGCTTCATCAACGCGGAAAGCGGCTCGGAATCGCCGAGTGGGTTCTCGAGTGCGGCGCGGATGGCCTGGTCGGGGTTGGGGAGGCCGTCGAGCGGCTCGGCGGGGTAGATCACCCGGCTGCGGCCAGGGGGCAGCTTCTCGAGACGGAACCCCTCGCCGTGGTGGAACAGCACCGGAGGCGTCGAGCGGTCGACGTCGAGCACGAGGCCGGGTCGGGGGTGTCGGTGGCTCTGCTTTGCCATGATCGGTCGAAATCCTCTGCGGTCTACTTCGGTGCGCTGCCGAGCGGCAGCAGTCGCTTGGGGGCGCCGGGGGCGCGGTCGAAGTTCTCGATCAGCCAGCCCCGTCGACGGGCGAGCGTGGCGAGGCGGGTCTCGGGGTTGACCGCGACCGGAAAACCGACGGCTTCGAGCATCGGCAGGTCGCTGGTCGAGTCTGCGTAGGCGACGCACTCGTTGAGGTCGAAACCGTGCTCGTCGGCGTAGGTGCGCAGCGCCGCGGCGCGGGTCTCGCCGATGGGCGGCACCGCGGTCATCTCGCCGGTGTACAGGCCTGCATCGGTTTCGAGGTGCGCCGAGACGATGTCGTCGAACAGCGGCCGGAGCGGCTCGACGACGAAATCGAGGGCGCCGGTGATGAGCACCGTCCGGTGCCCGGCCGTACGGTGCTCGCGCACGCGCCGGATCGCGGCGGGGAACGATTTCGTGAGGATGAGGTCGCTGAACATCTCGAGCGCGTCCTCGTCGATCTGTCCGACGGGAGCGTCCTCGAACCGGCGATAGAAGCTGCGGAGGAAGTCGGTACGGTCCTTGCGGTCGAGCGCGAGCAGGCCCGGTGCCTGCACGATGGTGCGGCTCACGAGACGGAGCCGGTCGCCCGGCAGCAGACGCTTGGTGGCCAGGTAGCCCCATGACGACACGACGTTGGACGCGATCAGGGTGTTCTCGAGGTCGAAGGCCGCGAGCTGCCGCTGGGGTGAGAGCACCTGGCTGCGGAGCCGGGTCGTGCGCGATTCGAGCGGTGTCTTCGACGGTGCGGTCTTGACGCGACCTTGCGCAACGACCGACGGCAGATGGATCTCGGCGACGTATTCGTACCAGTCGATCACGCGCGGATCGAAGGCGAAGGCCTCGCGATCGGAGTCCGACAGCTCCTCCCAGAGCCCGAGCAGGTTGCCGACCTGGTAGATCGCCTCGCACTCGACGTACTTGCCGTAGAGGGTGACGTAGCCCATGGCCCGCTCCACCTCGTCGCGGCGCTCCTGCAGATCGGCGGCCACGAGCGCTTGCCGGCCGCGGACGGGAAGGCGGTGCAGCACGGCCTCGGCCACCTCGAGGGTGCGTTTCGCCCTCGACAGCTGGGTGACCACGCGGCCGCGACCGGGATAGGACCACCGTGCCGGCGAGATCGGTTGATTGCGGTCGTCGTAGATCGGGTGCCGACCGAAGTACTCGTGGATGTAGTCGGTGAGGGTACCGATACGTACCGGGTTGCAGCCGCCGGATGCCACCTGGTAGATGACCGTGTCGGGTGTGGGTGCCTTGGCACAGGCCGCGACGATCGCGGCGGCCACCAGATCGACGGGAATGACGTCGATGACCCCTTCGGGGATGCCGGGGAACTCTCGCAGGGTGCCCCTGCCGTAGTTCATGATGATGGGCTCGGCCATGCGGAAGCCACGGATCCAGCCCGGGGCCGGTTGAGCCCACGCGCTCTCGATGATCGAGGGTCGCACGATCGTCAGGGGGATGTCGCTGCGAATCTCCTCGATCGCCTGTTCGGCCATCGCCTTGGTGAACGCGTACGCGTCGGGGAACCCCAGCGAAGCGGCCCGGGTGCGCCCAGCCTCGACCATCTGGTCACGGACCCAGCGTTCTCGGAGCTGTTCGGTCTTCGCCGCCAGCGCGGGCGTGCCCGCAGCGCCAAGCTCATCGGTTGCTTCGCGCTGGAAGCGCTGGAGCGAGTCGACCCGGCGGCTGTCGTCTTCGACATAGGCGCGGGTGCGGCGGGCCGCCTCGGTCTCGGCTCGCCAGTCGAGGGGAACATAGAAGGGGCTGTCGGTGAGGGGCAGCTCGGGTGCGTTGCCCTTGCGGCTCCCGGCCACATAGCAGGTGCTGACGGCGACGAGATGGGGCGACACGCCGAGGTCGTGGAGCGTCTGCACGAGGCGGACGGGCCCCATCAGGTTGACTTCGGCGGCACGGTCGAGGGGCTCGTCGAAGCTGACCGCGGCGGCACTGTGGACGACGATGTCGCACGAGGCGAGCAGTGCCCGGCCGTCGTCGTCGAGACCCAGGCCGTCGGAGGAGATATCGCCGGCGATGGCATGGACACGCCGCTCGGTCATGGCGGTGAACCCGGCGTCGCCGAGGGTCTCGCGCAGGCGGTCGAAGGCGTCGTTCTTGAGGATGTCGCGCTCGACGCGCCGATGTGCGGTCCGGCGTCCGGGCCGCACGAGCAGCACGAGCTCGCAGTCGGGGGCGCCGCGCAGGAACCGCTCGACGAGGGCGGTTCCCAAGAAGCCGGTCGAGCCGGTGATGGCGATGCGCTTTCCGGCCAGGAGCTGGGGGATCACGTCCCCCTTTCTACCAGGTGGTAGAGACCGCTACCATCTTCTCGTGGGAACCGCGGACCGTGTGCTCGAAGCTGCCACCCGTGCCTTCGGCCAGCGCGGCTTCGACGCGACGAGTCTCGACGGCCTGGCCAACGAGCTGGGGATCCGCAAGCAGTCCATCCTCTATCACTACCCGTCGAAGGATCAGCTCCTCGATGCCGCCGTCGACCACGCGATCGCCGAGCTCTCGCTCGTGCTCTACGACGTCATCGAGCGCAGTGACGACGGGTGGGCCAGGGTGGAGGCGATGGTGCGCGGGGTCTTCCGCCTCGCTCTGCGACGACCCGAGCTGCTCGGCCTGCTTCGGGAGCTCACTCGCCTCGGTCCGCCGGCGCTCACCCGGGCGACGGACTCGCTCGACCCCCTGATCAAGGGCGCCACGGACTGGCTCGGCAGCGAGATGGACGCGGGCCGGGTACGGCGGTCCGATCCGAGACTGCTCGCGTTCTCGGTCTACTCGACGGTGATGGGCGCGGCGACCGAGATCGAGGTGCTGCGCGCCGTGGGGGTCGAACAGACGCTGCGCGAGGCCGCGCTGCGCCGCCGCGAGCTCCTCCGGTTCCTTCGGAGCGCGCTGCAGCCCGCGTAGTGCCGCAGGTCAGTGGTCGGTGCGTCGATGGGCGGCGCGGCGTTCGTGCCGCTCGATCGCGAGGTCGACGAGCTCGTCGATGAGACCGGAGTAGGACAGACCCGACGCCTGCCACATCTTCGGGTACATGGAGATCGGGGTGAAACCGGGCATGGTGTTGACCTCGTTGACCAGCCAGCCCCGACCCTGCTGTTCGAAGAAGAAGTCGACGCGGGCGAGTCCCTCACAGCGAAGCGCCCGGAACGCCCGCACCGCGACGGCCTGCATCGCAGCGAGCTCTGCGGGCCCGAGGGGTGCCGGGATCAGCAGCTCGGCGCCGTCGTCGTACTTGTCGCTGTAGTCGTAGAACTCGGCCCCTGACACGATTTCGCCCCCGACCGAGGTACGCGGGTCGAGGTTGCCGAGCACCGCACACTCGATCTCGCGGCCGCTGATGCCTTCCTCGACCACGATCCACTCGTCGTAGGACGCGGCGAGGTCGAGCGCGGGGCCGAGCTGCGCCGGGTTCGACACCTTCGACACGCCCACCGACGAGCCCATGTTGGCCGGCTTGACGAACTGGGGGAACCCGAGCGCCTCGGCCAGCTCCACCTCGGTCGCCGTCCCTCGCTCACGGGCATGGATGCCCCGCCACCGGGCCTGGGCGATGCCATGGGCCTCGAAGACCTCTTTGGTCTTGATCTTGTCCATGCTGAGCGCGGAGCTCAGTACTCCGCACCCGACATAGGGCACGTTGGCCAGTTCGAGGAAGCCCTGGACGGTGCCGTCCTCGCCCTGGGGGCCGTGCAGCACCGGGAACACGACGGGCGCCTCGTCGGTGGTGGAGCTGAGCGCCGGTAGCGGGTCCACATGGGGTCCATCGGCGCTGAGCCGTTCGGGAAGCGCCGCGACCCCGCGCTCGAGGGCACGGAGGGCGTCGTCGGCGCGCACCCAGCGACCATCGCGGGTGATCCCGATCGCCTCGACCGCGTAACGAGCGGGGTCGATGGCGGCGAGCACATGACGCGCCGAGGTGCACGAAACATCGTGTTCGGCCGACTGGCCACCGAAGAGCACGATGAGGCGACGCCGTGGACGCGGTTTGGACGTGGTCACGCAGCGACGGTACCGCCCCGTTCGGCCCTGATCTGACATGGCCACCTGCTGCCGCGCCGTCGAGCGGCCCCGCTCGGGGCACTTCGTCCCTGGCGGGTCCCGCCGGCAGCGGCGACCATCAGAGCCATGGAGACCGACCCAGGTCGATGCTCGGCCTCGTGGCAGCCGGGGACCCGATGAGCGGCGTCACGCTCGCTCTTTGGATCGTGGTCCTCGTGGGTGGCCTCGCCGCCTCCGGGCTCGCAGCCGGGAAGGCACTCGAGTCCGGACAGGCCCTCGCCGAAGCGGCGCGGGTTTCCCCGTTCGTCGTGGGCCTGACGGTGATGGCAGTCGGCACCGATCTGCCTGAGATCGCGAACAGCATCGTGGCGTCGGCCGCCGGCCGTGGTGACCTCAACGTCGGCGACTCGACGGGCTCGGCGGCAACCCAGGTCACCTTCGTCCTCGGTCTGCTCTGCTTGTTGCGGCCCGTGCGCGCCGAACGCACCTTCGTGGCGTCTGCGGGAGTGTTCATCGTCGCGGCGTTGCTGCTCGCCGCCTCGTTGATGCGTGACGGCCACCTGTCGCGGATCGACGGCGGAATGCTGCTGGTGGTGTGGCTGGTCACGACTTATGCCGTCAGTCGTACCGCCCGCCGTTCCCGCACGGCGCAACCAACCCTGTTCGGACAGGGAGTGGGCCGGGAGCTGACGCTCATGATGGCGGCACTCGCGGTCGTGGCGGTGGGCGCCGTCGGTGCGGTGACCGCGTTCGGCGAGATCACCGAACGCCTCGACGTTCCCGAATACGCGACGAGCTTCTTCGTTTTGTCGATCGGAACCTCGTTGCCCGAACTCCTCGTCGACGGGCGGGCCGTCCGCCGCGGCGCCGGCGCGATCGCGCTCGGGGACATCCTCGGTTCGTCGCTCGTCGACTCGACGCTTTCGCTCGGCATCGGGCCGCTGTGCTTCCCGACGACCGTGTCCGATGCTGCGGCCTCAGGGACGCTCGTCACCGCCGGGGTGATCGCGCTGGTGGTGCTCATCCTCTTGCGACGACGTGATCACCATCGACGCACGGGGGTGCTGTTGGTCGGCTGCTACGCGGTGCTGTTCCCCCTCCTCATCGTCGCCTGATCACGCTGACCCGCGTACAGGCGGGAAAACCACCGGACGGGACCCCGAAGGGTCCCGTCCGGGCACGAAGATGCGGGTGCGGATCAGACGAAGGCGGAGGCGAACACCAGGCTCACGATCGTCATGACCTTGAGCAGGATGTTCATCGCCGGGCCGGACGTGTCCTTGAAGGGGTCGCCCACGGTGTCGCCGACGACGGCGGCCTTGTGGGGGTCAGAGCCCTTGCCGCCGTGGTTGCCGGCCTCGATGTACTTCTTGGCGTTGTCCCACGCGCCGCCGGCGTTGGCCATGAAGATGGCGAGCGCGAAGCCCGTGACCAGCGCTCCGGCGAGCAGGCCGCCCAGCGCATCGGTGCTGATGAAGCCGGTGACGAGCGGCACCACGATGGCGAGCGCCCCGGGCACGACCATCTCCTTGAGAGAGGCCTCGGTGGAGATCGCGACACAGCGCGCCGAGTCGGGCACGACGCCGGGAAGCCCTTCGCGCAGACCCGGGATCTCACGGAACTGCCGGCGAACTTCCTCGATCATCTTCTGTGCGGCTCGACCGACGGCATCGATGGTGAGCGCGGCGAACAGGAACGGAAGACCCGCGCCCAGGAACAACCCGATGAAGACGTCGACCTCGCCGATGTTGAGGTTCAGGGCTGCGGTCGGGTCGGCGTCGATGATGGCGTACTGGAAGCTCTTGAACAGCGCGAGCGCGGTCAGTGCCGCCGAACCGATGGCGAAGCCCTTGGCAATTGCAGCCGTCGTGTTGCCCAGGCTGTCGAGGGCGTCGGTGACCTGTCGCACGGAGGGGTCGAGCTCGGCCATCTCCGCGATGCCGCCGGCGTTGTCGGCGATCGGGCCATAGGCGTCGACGGCGACGACGACGCCGGTGGTGGCGAGCATGCCGATGGCAGCCACCGCGATGCCGTAGATACCGCCGGGAATGCCACCCGCTTCGCCGGTGCCGAGGGCCTGTTCGCCGCCCCAATAGGCGACGCCGACCCCGATGAGGATGAGCACGACCGAGGCGGCCACCGACACCATGCCGGTGCTGATGCCACCGAGCACGGTCGTGGCCGGCCCGGTCTCGGCCTGATCGGCGATGTTCTTCACGGGGCTGAAGTCGGCCGACGTGTAGTACTCGGCGGACTTGCCGAGGGCCCATCCGACGGCGAGACCGCCGACGACCGCCACCGCCAGGCCCCAGGGCTTGCCCTCGGCGAATACGGCGTCGTCGCCGAACATCCAGTACGCCATGCCGATGGTGGCGAGCACCGTGAGGCCCATAGCGACGTTGGTGCCCATGTGCAGGGCCCGGCTCAACGCATGGGAGTCGGTGGAGGTGCCGCCGCGGACGAAGAACGAGCCGATGATCGAGGCCACCATGCCGACGAACGCGATGCCGAGCGGGAACATGAGCAGCTCGACGACGCCGGTCTGGCCGGCATCAGCAGCGGTGAGACCCGCCGTGGCGAAGGCGACCAGTGAGATCGGAGCGATGATCGAGCCCGCATAGGACTCGAACAGGTCGGCGCCCATGCCGGCGACGTCGCCGACGTTGTCGCCCACGTTGTCGGCGATCGTTGCGGGATTGCGCGGGTCGTCCTCGGGGATCCCGGCTTCGACCTTGCCGACGAGGTCGGCGCCCACATCGGCGGCCTTGGTGTAGATGCCGCCACCGACGCGGGAGAACAGGGCGATCGAGCTGGCGCCGAGACCGAAGGCGGTCACGATGTTGAATGCATCGTCGACCTCGAGCCAGGTCACGAACACCAGGTAGACCGCGCTCAACCCGAGGAGGGCGAGGCCGGCGACCGAGAAGCCCATGACTGCACCGCCGCGGAACGCGACGGCGAGCGCCGGGCCAGGGCCGGTGCGGGCGGCTTCGGTGGTGCGGGCGTTGGCCTTGGTCGCCACGGTCATGCCGACATAGCCGGCACCGCCGGACAAGCAGGCACCGAGGAGGTAGGTGATCGGCGCCAGGGGGTCGATGACGATCCCCAGGAGGATCATCATCGCGACCACGAAGCCTGCGACCCAGGTGTATTCGGCCTTCAGGAACGCCTTGGCGCCCTTTTGGATCTCCTCCATGAGGAAGACCATTCGCTCGTTGCCCGGCGGCGCGGCCTCCACGAGCTTGTAGTAGTAGCCGGCCAGGACCAGCGCAGCGAGGGCGCTGGCAAAGGCCAGATAGGGGATCGCATCCAAAGTGGTTTCTCCTCGTTGAGAAGCGCGGAACGGCCGTTCGACCGTAGTGCGCAGCGCGTCGGGGCGAACAATCCGCCCCGACGTGGACGTAGCAGTCTGGCATGCTAGGGCCGCGGCGGGTCGGATGTCGCGCTGCGGTACTCGATGGCCCCGCCGGTTTCCGGCCCGTGGACCCCGACCGCGCCCGCCGGGTGCGGCCGCCCGCGTGCGTGCGGCGCGCGTTGGTGCCTACGGTGCGGAAATGGGTTCCAAGCGCCGGCGACTGGCGCCGTCGTTCGAGGCGCTCGCCCGAGCGCGAGACGCGGCGCTGACGCGGCGTGTGGACATCGACCCGGGAGAACGCGTCCGTCGAGACGATGCCCGACTCACCCTCCTCGAAGCGTCGGGTCTGCTCGACGGCGTCGGGTCGCTCGCGGCGTACGTGGCGATGCCCGGCGAGCCCGACCCGAGGCCTTGGTATCACCTGGCTGAAGGTCGCCAGGTCGCGCTGCCACGCATCGACGGCGACGAGCTCAGCTTCCACTTCGTCGACGGGCGCACCGACGTCGTCGCCGCGACCATGGGGATCCTCGAGCCGGTGCGGCACCGCCCGGTGGAGCTCGGCCGGCTTGACCTGGTGTTGGTGCCGTTGCTCGTGTTCGATGCCTACTGCCATCGCGCCGGTAGGGGTCGGGGCTACTACGACCGGGCGTTGGCTCGGCTCGAGACCGGCTCGGTGGCCGCTGCGCGACCGATCCTGTTGGGCATCGCCGACGACGAGGACGAGGTGGCCGAAGTGGCTCAACATGACGGAGACGTGGCGCTCGACGCCGTGCTCACACCGTCGAGGCTGCACCGCTGCTCGACCTGATCGTCACGGCGCGAGGCGCCTCGTCGCGACTTGTGCGCTCCGGTGTATGGAATTCGCTCCCCGAGCTGTTACGAATGGAGCCGTGCACGTCATCGTTGTCGGAGCAGGCGAAGTCGGGTCCTATGTCGCCGAGCTGCTCACCAAGCACGGCAACGATGTCGCCGTGGTGGAAACCGACCGGGAACGACTCCGGGCGATCGACGAGAGCCTCGACGTGCTCGTCGTCGAAGGCAGCGGGACGAATCCCCACGTGCTGCAACAGGCCGGCCTGCAGAAGGCAGACCTCTTCGTGGCCGTGACGTCCAACGACGAGGTCAACCTGATCGGCGCGCTGCTCGCCCGCCAGGCCGGGGTGGAGCGTACGGTGGTGCGTATCGAGGCCGACTGCCTGCGCGGTCGCGACGCCTCGGCGCTGCGTGAGGCCATCGGCGCCGACCTCGTCATCGACCCCGACGCCGAGACCGCCAAGGACATCCTCGATCTGCTCGAGGCGCCCGGCGCCACCGAGACCGCCAGCTTCGCCGACGGTGAGGTCATCGTGATCGGGACGACCCTGGCTGAGGGCGCCCCGCTCTGCAATGTCACGCTCTCCGAGCTCGGTGCGCAGTACGAACCCGACTGGGACTTCCTCGTCGCGGCCCGAACACGCGACGGTGACACGATCATCCCCCGAGCCAACGAACGGCTCCAGGCCCATGATCACATCTGGGTGCTGGCCAAGCGGGGCGCACGCCGCGAGGTCCTGCGGCTGCTCGGGCTGCGACGGGGTTCACATCGACGGGTGCTGCTGCTCGGCGGCGGCCGCACCGCCGAGCTCGTGGCCCGCAGCCTCTCGAACCGCCACGCCGAGGTCGCGCTCATCGAGCAGCGAGCCGAGCGGGCCCGCGAGCTGGCCGAGACGCTCGACAACGTCCTCGTCATCAACGGCGACATCACCGACGCAGAGCTCCTCGCAGCCGAGGATGCAGGCTCCTACGACGCCGTCGTCGCACTCACCGGCAAGGACGATGCGAACATCTTGGCATGCCTGTTCTCCAAGTCGCTCGGGGCCGAGGAGACGATCGCCGTCCTGCACCGGCTCTCGCTGCGTGAGCTCCTCGAGGACGTGGGGATCGACGTGGCGTTGTCACCGCGCACGGCCAGTGCGAACGGTGTGCTCCGTTTCGTGCGCGGCGGGGTCGCCGCAGTGGCGACGTTCCTGGCCGCGGATTTCGAGGTGGTCGAGTTCGAGGTCGCCTATCAGAGTGCTGCAGACGGGTCGACCATCAGCGAGCTCGGCCTGCCGAAGGACGTCCTCGTCGGGGCGTTCGTCCGTGATGGAAAGGCGCAGATCGGTCGCGGTCGCAGCCAGCTGCGGTATCGAGACCACGTCGTCATGTTCGCTCGACCCGAGACCATCGGCCAGGTCCGGATCCTCTTCGGCTGATCGCCCTCTACCAACCTGCGGGACCTCACACCGCCTGTGTCACGCCGCCTGCGTCACCGCTCACTCTCGAGCCCTCATGAATGCATCGAGGAACGCGGCGAAGTACCCCGGGTCATCTGCGCCGCAGACCTCGCGTGCCGAGTGCATCGAGAGCTGGGGGATACCGACGTCGACGGTGGTGACTCCGAGTTGGGCGGCGGTGACCGGACCGATCGTGGAACCGCAGGCCATGTCGGTCCGAACGACGAAGCGCTGGAACGGCACATCGGCATCGCGGCAGGCGCGCTCGGCGACGGCCTGGCCCACGGCGTCGGTGGCGTACCGCTCGTTGCTGTTGCGCTTGATCACCGGCCCGCCGTTCAGCGCGATGTGGTGGCCGGGCTCGTGACGGTCTGCGTAGTTCGGATGCGTCGCGTGCGCGCCGTCGGCAGAGATGCACGTCGATCGGGCGAGGGCCGGCTCGAGTGGTTCGCCCGTGGCCGCGGCGAGTCGACGCAGCACGGTGGGCAGGAGCGAGCCCGCCGCGCCCCGCGCCGAGTTGCTCCCGACCTCCTCGTGGTCGAACAGGCACACGAGCGGCGTGCGACCGGCCTCCACGTCGACATCGAGGAGCGTGTGAACCGCTGCATGGCACGAGGCGAGATTGTCGATGCGCGGCGCCGCGAGCCACTGGCTATCGGCGCCGAGTCTGCTGCTCGGCTGCAGATCGTGCACCATGAGGTCCCAACCCCGCACGGCGTCGGCATCGAAGCCGGCCTCGTCCGCGAGCCACGAGATGAACGCGCCCGCCTTGGGCTCACCGTGGGACCACATGGGCTTCAGGTGCTGCTGTGCGTTGAGCTGGAGACCATTCGTGTTGATCTCGCGGTCGAGGTGGATCGCCAGCTGCGGGACGCGAAGCACCGCCCGGTCGACGAGGACGAGCTGCTCGCGCAGGCTTCCGGCGTCGTCGACGACAATGCGCCCGGACAGGCCGAGGTCACGGTCGAGCCAGGAGTTCAGCAGGGCGCCGCCGTAGACCTCCACGCCCAGCTGACGGATGCCGGCGGCGCCGGTGTCGGGTTGCGGCTTGACCCGCAGGTTAGGGCTGTCGGTGTGCGCGCCGACGATCGCTACGCCCGAGCGCAGGGGGCGGTCAGGCGAGAGGTGCCAGGCGACGATGCTCCCGCCCCGGCGGATGAACCGACCGCCGGCCACGTCGTCGCCGCCCCAGGCCTCGTTCTCGTGGAGCTCCCGGTAGCCCCCGCCGGTGAGGCGCCGTGCCACTTCGGCGACAGCATGGAACGGGGAGGGTGCGGTGTCGATGAACGCGGCGAGATCGTCGGAAATCTGGGGTTCGGCTGGGCGCATGGGGTCTATGATGGCCGCCAGCCGTGCGGCGCGCGGGACATGGTGGAGTTCACCGGTCTCGCACCTGACCGGTGCAGCAGGTCCGAGACAACGACGTCAGCGGAAACCGTCTGGCCACGGCGCCTTGCCGGGCCCCGTCGGTGTCGACCTGCGACAGCCCCCGGGCTGTCAAGTGGCCTATGACCAGCACGGATCGGTAGGCTTCGCTTTCCCCGCTTGCTGGGCCAATGTCGCCCCAGTGCTGCGGTTCCGCTTGCCCCGGCACCACGCGCACGAGGACGTAGATGCAACACCCACTGCACAGTAACCCTGACCTCCCTGTACCCCAGGGCCTGTACGATCCGCAAAACGAGCACGACGCCTGTGGCGTGAACTTCGTCGCCGACCTCCGTGGTCGGCGCAGCCACGCGATCGTCGCCACCGGGGTGAGCGCGCTGTGTCAGCTCCAGCATCGTGGCGCGCTGGGGGCCGAGCAGAACACCGGTGACGGAGCGGGAATCCTGATCCAGGTCCCCGATGCGTTCTTCCGGGCAGTGGTCGATTTCGAACTGCCCGAAGCGGGTTCCTACGCCACCGGCATTGCGTTCCTGCCCCAGGAACGCAGCGAGGCAGCCGATGCGATGAGCCAGATCGAGGCGCTCGCGGCCGACGAGGGCATCGAGGTCCTCGGTTGGCGCGACGTGCCGATCGACGCCTCGATGCTCGGTGAGGGTGCGCGCAGCACGATGCCGGAATTCGCACAGGTGTTCCTCTCGGCGACGGGGGAAGACGGAGAGCTGCTGGGTGGAATCGACCTCGACCGACGCGCCTACGTCCTGCGCAAGCGCATCGAGCACGAGATCCATCTCAAAGCCGGCGGCGACGAGGCGAACGAGGCCATGGGCGGGCAGTCGGAGGCCCACGACGGGGTCTACTTCCCGAGCCTGTCGGCGCGGACTTTCGTGTATAAGGGCATGCTCACGACCCCGCAGCTCGGCGAGTTCTACCTCGACCTCGTCGACGAGCGGGTCGAGAGCGCGCTGGCACTGGTGCACTCACGTTTCTCCACCAACACCTTCCCCTCCTGGCCGCTGGCACACCCCTACCGCTTCATCGCCCACAACGGTGAAATCAACACGGTCCAGGGAAACCGCAACTGGATGCGGGCCCGTGAGGCCCTCCTGCGCTCACCACACCTGCCCGGCGACATGAACCGGCTTTTCCCGATCTGTACCCCTGGCGCCTCCGACACCGCGGGCTTCGACGAGTGCCTCGAACTGCTCGTCATGGGCGGCTACTCGCTCCAGGAAGCGGTCCTCATGATGATCCCGGAGCCCTGGGAGAACCACGAGTCCATGAGCGAGGAGCTCAAGGCGTTCTACCGCTACCACGCTTCTCTGATGGAGCCGTGGGACGGCCCGGCCTCGATCATCTTCACCGACGGCACCGTGGTCGGCGCGGTGCTCGACCGCAACGGTCTGCGTCCATCGCGCTACTGGGTCACCGACGACGACTGGGTCATCATGGCCTCCGAGGTCGGCGTGGTCGACGTACCGAGCAGCAAGATCGTGGAGAAGGGGCGGCTCCAGCCCGGCCGCATGTTCTTCATCGACACCACACAGGGTCGCATCGTCCGCGACAACGAGATCAAGGCGCAGTTGGCCGCGGCGCGGCCCTATCGTCGTTGGCTCGCCGACGAGCAGGTCGCGCTGACCGAGCTCCCCGACCGCCAGGTGGCGCGCCTCGAGGATGCATCGCTCACCACCCGCCAACAGTCCTTCGGTTACACCCACGAGGACCTCAAGCTGCTCATCGCTCCCATGGCGATCGAGGGCAAGGAAGCCATCGGCTCGATGGGCACCGATACGCCGGTCGCGGTGCTGTCCAAGCGGCCGCGCCTGCTGTACGACTATTTCCAGCAGCTCTTCGCCCAGGTCACGAACCCGCCGCTCGACGCCATGCGTGAGGAGATCGTCACCTCCACCTTCGGCTGGCTGGGCCCGGAGCACAACCTGCTCGACCCCCAGGCCGACTCGTGCCGGCAGATCTTCATCGAGCATCCGGTCATCACCAACGCCCAGCTCGCGAAGCTGATCGACATCGACGGGGAGATCAGCGGCCAGCCCGGCGTCGACGACTTCCACACCCAGGTGGTTCCCTGCCTGTATCCCGTCGACGAAGCCGGCAGCGGCCTGCGAGCCGCTGTGGAGAACGTGCGCGAGATCGTTACTCAGGCGATCACCCAGGGCAAGAACCTCATCGTGTTGTCCGACCGGGGATCGAGTGCCAGTCACGCTCCCATTCCGGCGCTGTTGGCAACCGCAGCGGTGCATCACCACCTGGTGCGCGAGAAGCTGCGCTCCCAGGTGAGCATCGTGGTCGAGACCGGCGAGATGCGCGAGGTGCATCACCTGTGCTTGTTGCTGGGGTACGGCGCCAACGCGGTCAACCCGTACCTGGCGTTCGCCACGATCGACGACATGATCGAGCGGAGCCTCTATGGCCTCGATCCGTCCATCTCCAAGGACAACGCCCACTACAACTACGTGAAGGCCTGCGACAAGGGCGTGCTCAAGGTGATGTCCAAGATGGGCATCTCGACGGTTCGCAGCTACGTCGGTTCCCAGATCTTCGAGGCCATCGGTCTGGGCATGCCGCTCGTCATGGACGCGTTCACCGGCACCCTCAGCCGCCTGGGCGGCGTGGGTTACGCGCAGCTGGCCGAAGAGGTCCGGCTCCGGCACCGTGCCGCGTATCCGCGCGTCGCCACCCAGCGCGCGCACCGCGACCTGGCCGTCGGCGGGGAGTACCGCTGGCGGCGAGAGGGCGAATACCACCTGTTCAACCCCGAGACGGTGTTCAAGCTCCAGCACGCAACACGCGAAGGCCGCTACGACATCTTCAAGGAGTACACCTCTCGCGTCAACGCGCAGTCCGAGAACCTCGCGACCCTTCGTGGTCTGTTCAAGTTCCGTGACGGCGTACGTGAGCCGGTGCCCATCGACGAGGTCGAGCCGGTCACCGAGATCGTCAAGCGATTCTCGACGGGAGCGATGTCCTACGGCTCCATCTCTGCGGAGGCGCACGAGACGCTCGCGATCGCCATGAACCGCATCGGCGCGAAGTCCAACACCGGAGAGGGCGGCGAGAACAGCGCGCGGTACACCCCCGATGCCAACGGCGATCTGCGTCGTTCGGCCATCAAGCAGGCCGCTTCGGGTCGCTTCGGCGTCACCAGCGAGTACCTCGTCAACGCCGACGACATCCAGATCAAGATGGCGCAGGGTGCCAAGCCCGGCGAGGGAGGTCAGCTACCGGGCCACAAGGTCTGGCCCTGGATCGCCGAGGTCCGTCACTCCACCCCCGGCGTCGGTCTGATCTCGCCGCCACCGCACCATGACATCTACTCCATCGAGGATCTCGCACAGCTGATCCACGACCTGAAGAACGCCAACCCGCAGGCGCGCGTTCACGTGAAGCTCGTGTCCGAGCTCGGAGTGGGCACGGTGGCGGCCGGTGTTTCGAAGGCGCACGCCGACGTCGTGCTGATCTCCGGACACGACGGTGGCACGGGTGCGTCGCCGCTCACGTCCATCAAGCACGCGGGTACGCCGTGGGAGCTCGGCCTCGCGGAGACCCAGCAGACCCTCCTGCTCAACAACCTGCGCGACCGCATCGTGGTGCAGTGCGACGGCCAGCTCAAGACCGGGCGCGACGTCATCATGGCGACGCTGCTCGGCGCCGAGGAATTCGGGTTCGCGACCGCACCGCTCGTCGTCATGGGATGCGTCATGATGCGCGTCTGCCACCTCGACACCTGCCCCGTCGGCGTCGCGACGCAGAACCCGGAGCTCCGCGCGAAGTTCCAGGGACGGGCGGAGCACGTCGTGAACTTCATGATGTTCATCGCCGAGGAAGTTCGGGAGCTGCTCGCAGCCCTCGGATTTCGCAGCATCGAGGAGGCCGTGGGTCATGTCGAGGTCCTCGACGTCTCCGACGGTATCGAGCACTGGAAGGCGGCGGGGCTCGACCTCACGCCGATCCTCTACGCGCCCCCGCTGCCCGATGGCGCGGTCCGGTTCTGCAACAGCAGCCAGGACCACGGTCTCGACGAGGCACTCGACCAGACCCTCATCCAGCTCTCGGAGGGTGCGCTCGAGTTCGGTGATCGGATCACGTTGGATCTGCCGATCCGCAACGTCAACCGCACGGTGGGCACGATGCTCGGTCATCACCTCACGAAGAAGTGGGGCGGCGAGGGGCTGCCCGACGACACGATCCAGATCACCTTCACCGGCTCTGCCGGCAACAGCTTCGGTGCGTTCGTGCCCAAGGGCATCACGCTTCGACTCGTCGGTGACGCGAACGACTACGTGGGCAAGGGGCTCTCGGGCGGCCGCATCGCCGTGCGTCCACCCGAGGGCGTCCCGTTCGTCGCCGAGGAGAACGTGATCGCGGGCAACGTGCTGTTGTACGGCGCGACCAGCGGCGAGGCCTACTTCCGGGGCTTGGTCGGTGAGCGATTCTGCGTGCGCAATTCGGGGGCCATCGCGGTCGTCGAAGGCATCGGCGATCACGGCTGCGAGTACATGACCGGCGGACGTGCGGTCATCCTCGGCCCGACCGGCCGCAACTTCGCCGCCGGCATGTCCGGCGGCGTGGCGTTCGTGTACGACGCCGACGGGAGCTTCGCGACGCGAGTCAATCCCGAGATGGTCGATCTCGACCCCCTCGACGAGGCCGATCGTTCGTGGTTGCGGGAACGCATCGCAGCCCACCGGTCCGAGACCGGCTCCGCCGTCGCCGCCCGCCTGCTCGATGGTTGGGCCACCGAGGCGGAGCGGTTCGTGAAGGTCATGCCCAGTGACTACAAGCGAGTCCTGGCCGCCATTGCCCAGGCAGAAGCCGAGGGTGCCGATGTCGATGCTGCAGTGATGGCTGCAGCGCAGGGGTAGAGCGCGTCATGGGAGATCCGAAGGGGTTCATGCATCATGGGCGCCAGTTGCCCTCCCGGCGACCCGTGCCGGTGCGTCTGCGCGACTGGAAGGAGGTCTACGAGCCGTTCTCGACCGAGGCGCTCGAGACCCAGGCCTCACGGTGCATGGACTGCGGGATTCCGTTCTGCAACAACGGCTGCCCCTTGGGCAACCTCATTCCGGACTGGAACGATCTCGTCTACCGCAATCACTGGCGAGACGCCATCGACCGTCTGCACGCGACGAACAACTTCCCCGAGTTCACCGGCAGGCTCTGCCCGGCGCCATGTGAGGCCGCCTGCGTGCTCGGCATCAACGAGGATCCCGTCGCGATCAAGCAGGTCGAGGTCGAGATCATCGAACGCGCCTGGCGTGAGGGGTGGGTGCAGCCCGTCGTCGCCGAGGTGAAGACCGGCAAGCGCGTGGCGGTCGTCGGGTCGGGCCCCTCGGGCCTGGCCGCGGCCCAGCAGCTGACCCGCGCCGGTCACACGGTGGTCGTGTTCGAGCGAGCCGACCGTATCGGTGGGTTGATGCGCTATGGCATCCCGGAGTTCAAGATGGAGAAGCGGATCCTCGAACGCCGCCTCGACCAGATGCGCGCCGAAGGGACCGAGTTCCGCGTCAACACCGAGGTCGGTGTCGACGTCGGTGTCGAGGAGCTCCGCAACAGCTTCGACGCGATTGTGCTGGCCGGCGGCGCCACGCAGTGGCGCGATCTTCCGATTCCCGGACGAGAGCTCGAAGGCGTCTACCAGGCGATGGAGTTCCTTCCCCCTGCGAACCGGGTGCAGGAGGGCGATCTCGCCGACCACCCGTTCTCCGCGCACGGCAAGCACGTGATCATCATCGGTGGTGGCGATACCGGTGCGGACTGCCTGGGTACCGCGCACCGCCACGGCGCGGCATCGATCCACCAGTTCGAGATCATGCCCCGCCCACCTGACACGCGTGACGCCGGCACCCCCTGGCCGACCTACCCGCTGGTGTACCGGGTTTCGTCGGCGCACGAGGAGGGGGGCGAGCGGGTGTTCTCCATCAACACCACAGAGTTCATCGGCGAGAACGGCTCGCTCTCGGGCCTTTCCACGGTCGAGGTCGAGCAGGTGTTCGAGGACGGTCGCATGAGTTTCGTGCCCGTTCCGGGTAGCGAGAGGGTCTACCCGGCCGACCTCGTGCTGCTCGCAATGGGGTTCGTCGGTCCGGATCGCTCGCCGCTCCTCGAGGGGCTCGGCGTCGAGTTCGATGGTCGCGGCAACGTCGCTCGTGACGCGGACTGGCGGTCCTGCGCCGACGGCGTGTTCGTCGCCGGCGACATGGGACGTGGGCAGAGTCTCATCGTGTGGGCGATCGCAGAAGGCCGCGCATGCGCCGCCGCCGTCGATCAATGGCTCGAAGGCAACACCTTGCTGCCGGCGCCGTTGAGCCCGACGACCCAACAGCTCCGCTGACCGATCGCGAGCGGTGCAGCGGGCTCAGGCCCCGATGTCGCCGTCTTCGACGCGGGCGAGCTCAGGACGGACCCGGGCGAGGTACCAGCCTGCGGTCAGTAGCCCGCCGACGATGGTGATCGTGCCGAAGCCCAGGATGCACAACCAGATCACCTGGCCGCGGCGCGCCATTGCCCAAACCCACGCCGGCCGCCTCGCGCAATCCAGGAACGCCCACATCGAAGCTGCGAGGGGGATGCTCACGACGACGATCCCGACGGCGACGGCAACGAGTTCGACGACGAGCGGAGCGTCATCGAGCAGACCGAGGACCGCCGAAGGTGTCACATCGGCGCAGCGTCGAGGAACTCCAGGCCTGCGTCGATGAAGGCGAAGTCCTTGGGCGTGGCGAAGTGGTCGACGTTGCGAAGCGTCACGAGACGCCCGTCGCGGAGCGCGTCGATCAGGGGGTCTGCCGGACCGGCGAAGTCGTGATCGCCGAGCACGACGAGGACCGGGCAGGTTATCGACCCGAGCATGTCCGGGGTCAGCGGCGTGCCCCGTCGCTGCATCAACCGTTGGAGGTTCTCCCGGCTGACGTCGGGTGCGTCGGCGAGGGCGTGGAAGTGCCGGGCCTCGGGGTCCTCGGGGTTCTCTTCCCCGGCGATCGCTGCCGCGATCGCCTTGCCCCGTTCAGGGTCGCTCTCGAAGAGGTTCTTCCCGACGCCCGCGACGATGAGCCGGTGGAAGCGCTCGGGGTGCGCTGCGGCGATAGCGAGCAGGATCCGCGCGCCCATCGAGAAGCCGATGGCGTCGACGGGCTCGTCGGGGAACTGGTCGAGGACGAAGCCCTCGACGTCGTCGTAGGCCGCCTGGTCGTCGAGGTCCATGGCGCTTCCGTGGCCGGGGAGGTCGATCGGCTGTACTTCGCGGCCGGCGTCGGCGAGGAGATCGAGCCAGCCGGTCTCCCCCCAGGTTCGGGCGTTCGAGGTCGCCATCCCGTGGACGAGGACGATCGGTGGCACGGTGTCTCCCTTCAGCGCCGCACCGGTTGCTGCGCTGGGCAGAAGGTAGCGCACGACCTCGGGAGGTGCCGTCCCGACCCGTGTCGTCGGATCACCGGGCCGCAAGGAGGACGCCGTCGCCGACCCTGGTCGGTTCTCACGCGCTGTTGACGACCAGGTCGAGGATCGGACGGTCGGCCATGGAGTCGTTGCGGCGTCGGATCATGAGGACGTCGGCGGAGCGGAAGCTGGCCAGGCGCGTCGCCCACGAGTCGAGGGTCCCCCGCCCGCCGTCGCTGCGGAAGAACGTGGTCATCGGTCCCTCTTGCTGGTACGCCTCGGCCTCGACGAGGCACTCGGTGGTGCGGTCGGTCATCGTGATCTCGAACATGGCCATCGTTGCCTCATCTCCCGACGTCGTCGCAGTTCGCTCGTCGACCTGCATTGTGGACAACCTACGTCGGGGGGCCTGTGAGGAGCCAGAAGGGAATCCTGGGGAAATCCTGTGGCCAATGGGGGCAATGATGTGGATGTGCAGACACTACCCCCTTGAGTCCCATCGAGCGCGACCACGTCCGCGCCGGCCCGGGGACCGATGGTGGCGATGGGCCGGCGCCCCGGAGTGCACGGGCGCTCCCTGTGGACAACTTCGACCGACTGCGGCGGTGTGTCCGCTGAAGAACGCCGGCGAGAGGAACAGCACCGGCGAGAGGAACACCATCGGGAAAACACGAAGGCCCCGAACGCCGCCCGGCGAACCGGGTCGGCACTTCGGGGCCGGTGCAGTTCAGGGTGCCGGGGGCGCTGTTCCCGAGGGACCGTTCGCCTGCCGGCGGTTCCACAACGATTGTCGCCCGAGAGCGCCGAACCGTCGGGTCGCCCTGCCGCCGCCGTGACCCGAAGGCCGCCGTCGATTGCCTGACGTCTCCCGTCCACCCGGACCCGAAGGACCGAGTGGATGCGGCTGCCCCGTGCTCGTGCCGAACCCGGAGGCCGACCTTCCCACGTGACAGTCCCGACCGGAACCGGACCGGAGTCCGACTCTTGCCGGGCTGGGTGCCACACGAATGCGCCACCCGCCACTGAACCTGTTCCAGCGGCCGCACAAGCAAGAGCAATGGTCCCGCTCGTTCCGTCCCGGGTGTCGATGCTGCCACCGCATCCGCTGGGTTCTCTGCGAGGTTGTCTTGCCTGCCGTTGTCGCTGGCGTGTCGTCACCTTCGCGCCGCCGAAAGCCCTGGTCAAGGGCCTTTGGGAAATCCCCAGGGTTATCCGACCGATACCGGGGAAATCCCCAGATTCGACCTGGTTCGCCCACAGGTCGTCCACAGATGTCAGCCGGCCGGGAGCCCCGAAGTGCCCGGCCCGTCAACGCGGGCGCGGCGTCACGCGACCCAGTGACCCCGGGCCACCATCACGTCGCGGAGCATGCTCGGTCGGTCGGTCATCACGCCGTCGACGCCGAGATCGAGGAGCCGTTCGGTCTCCACCGCATCGTCGACGACCCACACGTGCACGACCTTGCCGAGCGCATGGGCTCGTTCGACGAATCGCTCGGTCACGATCTCCACGCCGGCGCGGCGAGTGGGTACCTGTGCACAGACCCCGGCCACGGAGTGCGTTGAGCGCAGGCCCACGCCACTCCAGAGGCGTGCAACCGAACGTGGGCCCATGCCGGTGCACAGCCGCGGCCCGAGCAGCGAGACGGCGCGCTCGATGCGCCGCGAGGAGAACGAGCCGATGCAGACCCGATCGATCGCCCCCATCCGGGCGATGAGCCGGGCCAGCGGCTCGACCACGGTGTTGTGTTTGGGATCGATCGCGAACCGCACGTCGGGCAGCTCCTCCAGGAGTTCCTCGAGGAGGGGGACGCGCGCCGATCCGCCGATGCGGGCGCGACGCACCTCGGAGAGCGGAAGGCGGTCCAGCCGTCCGGTCCGGTCGGTGACACGGTCGAGGCGATCATCGTGGAAGGCCACGACGTGGCCGTCGACGGTGCAGTGCACGTCGGTCTCCACGTAGCGATATCCCATAGCCGCAGCAGCGGCAAAGGCCTCGAGCGAGTTCTCCAGGGCGTCGAGCGCCCCGCCCCGGTGCGCGATCGCGAGGGGCCCGGCGTGGTCCAGGAAGGCCCAGCTCGTCATGGTGGCAAGCCTAGTTGAGGTCGGTGAAACGCCGGTGAAGTCACAACGGCGTTCGCGGCACCGCAGGTGCGGCGAGACGACGTGAGGATCATCGGCTGTGGCGCGAGCCGATACCGATACCGTGGTCCGCAATGGAACGACGCACGAAAATCATCGCCACGATTGGCCCGGCGAGCGAGTCCGAATCCACCCTGCGCAAGATCGTCGATGCGGGCATGGACGTGGCGCGGCTGGGCCTCGCTCACGGGTCGCTCGACGACTCGATCGAGCGTTACCGCCGCATCCGAAAGGTGGCCGCGGATTCCGGTCGGCGAGTCGGGATCATGGTCGACCTGCCCGGCCCGAAGATCCGCGCCGCAAGCTTTCCCGAAGAGGGTGCAGCGCTCGTCGACGGCTCTCGCATCAAGATCGTCCCGGGCTACACGGGGTCCAACGGGCAGGTGGTGGAGATCGAGTACGACAACACCCTCGCCGACCTGCGCCCTGGCGACGTACTTCCCTTCGGTGACGGTCAGGTCGCGGTCCGAGTCGATGAGATCACCGGCGATGCCGCCCTCGCCACGGTCACCACCGGTGGTGTCCTGAAGGGTCGACCGGGTATGCGCATCCCGTCGGAGCGCCTCAGCCTCACCACGCCCACCACCGACGATCTGCAGAAGCTCGACGCGTTCGTCGACGAGGGCGTCGATATGGTCGCGCTGTCCTATGTCCGTTCCGCGCACGACGTCCGTCGCGTCGGAACCGAGCCGCACCCCCGTGGCCCCCTCGTCATCGCGAAGATCGAGACCCGAGCCGCCATCGACAACCTGGCGGGCATCATCGACGCCTCGGCAGCGGTCATGGTCGCTCGTGGCGATCTCGGCACCGAGTGCGATCTCGCGGAGTTGCCGCACCTCCAGAAGCGGATCATCGCTGCGTGCGTCGCGGCAGGCCGACCGGTCATCACCGCGACCCAGATGCTCGACTCGATGATCCACACCCCGACGCCCACTCGGGCCGAGGCCTCCGACGTGGCCAACGCGGTGTTCGACGGCACGTCGGCGGTGATGCTCTCGGGCGAGACGGCAATCGGCGACTACCCGGTCGCTGCGGTCGCCACGATGGCGCGCATCGCCGACCGCGCCGACGAGGAATTCGACTACGACGGTTGGGGTGAGCGCCTCGCCAAGCTTCGTCACGAGGCCGACGACGTCGAAGCGGCTGCCATCACCGACGCCATGACGCTGGCCACTTGGCGTGCTGCTCGACAGCTCGACCTGGCTGCGCTCGTCTGCATCTCGGGTTCGGGCTTCACCGTCCGGTCGATGGCACGATTCCGGCCGCCCATGCCCATCTTGGGCATGACGACCTCCGAGCGCACGGCCCAGCAGCTGACCCTGAGCTGGGGCGTCACCCCGGTTCGCATCGACCCGGAGTGGTCCTACGAGTTCCGGGTCAACAAGGCCGTCACCCACGCGCGCGAACAAGGCCTGCTCCGCTCCGGAGATCTCATCGGGGCGTTGGCCGGCATGACCGGTGATTCCCGCTCGACCGACGTGCTGCGGATCATGCGCGTGCCGTGATCCCGCCGGGGCTCGTGGTTGCGCGATCGGGGACAGGTGACGGCGACGGCCCCCTGGTGATGCTCATCCATGGCGTGATGGACCGGGCGTCGAGCTTCCGACGAACGATGCGGCGGCTGTCGGGTTTCGATGTCGTGAGCTTCGATAGGCGCGGGTACGGCGATTCGGTGGGCCTCGGGCCTGCAGATGACCTCTCGCGACACGCAGGGGACGCCGTCGCGGTGATGGGTGACCGCCGGTGTGTCGTGATCGGTCACAGCTTCGGCGGCCTGGTTGCGTTGCGCGCCGCCGCAGAGCGGCCCGACCTTGTGGAGGCGCTCGGACTGTACGAACCGCCCGTCGGTTGGGTCGAGGGCGTGGACCCACTGGGACCCATCGTCGACATCAGCCGACCGCCCGATCAGGTAGCCGAGGCGTTCTTCGTCGCGACGGTGGGAGCGCGTGCGTGGAGGAGATCGCCTGAGCCGGTCCGAGCGGCGCGCCGAGCCGAGGGTGCAGCCATCATCGCTGATCTGATCATGGCCGCCGAGGGCCCCGGGATGTCTCCCGCTCAGGTGCTGCAGCCCGTGTGGATCGCACACGGAGACGATGGCACCGGCCGGTACCGGCCCGGCGCCCGCCGCCTCGCCGGGCTGCTCCCCGACAGTCGGGTCGACCACATCGAGGGGGCCGGTCACGGGATCCATCTCCGTCATCCCGATCGCTTCGCCCGGTGGATCGTCGACCTCGTGGCCGCAACGCGCCACTAGCCTCGGGGCATGTCCGACGTGTTCATCAGCCGCAATGGCCCACCCGACACGATCCTGCCCGACGAGCCCGCCGACGTCCTCGAGCGCTTGGCCGCCGCGGGGACGATCACCGATACGGCCGAGCGCCGTCGGGTGGTCGCCGACATCGTGGCCGATCACCCTACGTGTCTCGAAGGATGGGCGATTCTCGGTGACCTCGCGCCCAGTCGCATCGATGCCTACGCCGCCTATCGCGTGGGCTACCACCGCGGCCTGGACCGCCTCCGTCACAACGGCTGGCGGGGCTCGGGATTCGTTCGGTGGCGCCATCGCGGCAATCGGGGGTTCCTCCGGGCCCTCGACGGTCTCCAACGCATGGCCGCGGCCATCGGTGAGCGCGACGAGGACGAACGCTGCGCGATGTTCCTCCGCCAGCTCGATCCGTCGTGGCCTCCCCCGGAACTCGCTGAGCGCTGAGAGCCGGTTCCGGCGCCAGCGCGTGTCCCCGTCCCTGCCGCAGTTCACCGGCGCGGTGCTCGCAGGTGGAGCGTCGCGTCGAATGGGGCGCGACAAGGCCACCATCGAGCTCCCCGACGGCCGACGACTCGTCGAGTTGGCGATCGACGCCTTGATCGAGGCGGGTGCCTCCCAGCTCGTCGTGGTCGGCGGTCCGCCCGAGGCCGCCGAGCGGCGATCGGTCGAAATCGTGGAGGACTTCGCGCCCGGCGCCGGCCCGCTCGGCGGCATCGTCGCCGCGCTCGACGCCGGTCGCAACCCGGTCGTGGTCATCTTGGCCTGCGATCTGATCACGCCGTCTGCCGCAACCGTGCGGGCGGTCGTCGAAGCGCTCGGACAATCCGACGTGGCGATTCCCGTTGCCGGCGGCTTCGATCAGGTCTTGCACGCGGCCTGGCGCCGTGAGGCAGTCGGGCATCTCCGGCAACGCTTCGATGCGGGGGAGCGCTCCGTCGTCGCGGGTGTGGAGGGACTGACGCTCGTACGGGTGTCGGGTCTCGCCCCGGGGGACTTCGCTGACGCAGACACACCCGCCGATCTCCCCTGAGTGCCCCGAGCGGCCCGCCGTGTGCCCCCGGGGACCCGGCAGCGGCCGACGGGATTCGGCGGCTGTAGCGCGCACCCTGACGCCGCGGCAACTACGCTCGGGCCAGTTCGAGAGAAGGGTTGTCCGGTTGCCGCTACGCGAGATCGACGTCGAGGAACTGCAGGAGGTCGGGCCTGAGCACGTGTATCTGGTCGATGTCCGCGAGTTCGCGGAGTACGTCGACGGTCACGTACCGGGCGCGCTGCTGGTCCCGTTGGCCACTGTTGCCGACCGCCTCGACGACTTCCCCACGGATCGCACCATCCACCTCATCTGCGCGGTCGGCGGCCGATCGATGCGCGCCGCGGAGTTTCTCTCCGGTCAGGGTCTCGACGTGGTGAACATCGCGGGTGGCACCAAGGCCTGGGTGGCTGGTGGTCACCCGGTCGAGACCGGGCTGCAGGGTTCGTGAGGGCTCCGGCCACCAGGGCTGCGGACCAGTCGCCATGACCGACGAGGCTACGTTCCGTTACGTCGACACCGACGAGGATTTCGCAGAGGTCATCGCCGAGACCGCGCAGGCACCGGTCTACGCCGTCGACACCGAGTTCCACCGGGAACGGACCTACTACCCGAAAGTCGCCCTCGTCCAGATCAACTGGGGTCGGGGGGTGGCGTTGGTCGACCCCCTCGCAGTGTCGCTCGGGCCGTTCGCCGAGGTCCTCGACGGCCCCGGCCTGGCGGTGATGCACGCGTGCGCGCAGGACCTCGAGGTGATGGCTCGTGGATGTGGCACCGTTCCCGGGAGGATCTTCGACACCCAGATCGCCGCCGGTTTCACCGGCATGCGGAGCCCGTCGCTCGCAGCGTTGCACGACAAACTCCTCGGCATTCGCCTCCCGAAAGGCGATCGGCTCACCGACTGGCTCCGCAGGCCGCTGTCGGACACCCAGCTCGAATACGCCGCCTCCGACGTCGAGCACCTCCTCGAGATCCATCGAATCCTGGAGACGGACCTGGCCGCACGCGGTCGGCTCTCCTGGGCAGAAGACGAGTGTGCCCGGGTCCTCGCACACGATCGCGTCGAGCGCGACCCCGCGACCGCGTGGCTGAAGATCAAGGAAACTCGCCACCTGGGCCGCCGCTCCCGCGGCGTTGCGCAAGCCGTCGCGGAGTGGCGAGAGCTCCGGGCGCAGGAACTCGACCAGCCACCCCGATTCATCCTGCCCGATCTCGGCGTCGTGGGAATTGCGCAGCGGCCACCGACCTCGATCGACGAGCTGCGCAAAGTACGTGGCATCGATGATCGCCATGTGAAAGGCGAGCACGGCCAAGCGCTGCTCGGGGTCATCGAAGCCGGGCTCGAGCGCACCGTCGAGCTGCCCGAACGCTCGGGCAAGAAGGCGCTGCTCGAAGAGCTCCGCCCCGCGGTGACCCTCGTCTCGGCCTGGATGGCCCAGCATGCCCAGGACATCGAGATCGATCCCGCGCTGCTCGGCACCCGTGCCGACATCGAAGCGGTGCTGCGCCAGGACCCCGAAGCCCGTCTGGCCGAGGGCTGGCGGGCCGCCGAGGTGGGTGAGCCGGTGCGCCGTCTCGTGGGCGGTGACGCGACGCTCGCCTTCGATGCCGGACGCCTGGTCCTCGAACCGCGTGCGTGAGGGCAGTCGAAGTCCATGCAAAGCCACCGATATGCGTGAGCAATTCGCCAGAAATACGGGGGATGCCGAACGCGTGCCGAGTGGCATCCGAACGCGCTAAGGTTGGGTGTACCGCACGGAACGGATCGGGGTCAACCTGCACCCGGTTTCCGCAGCTACACTCCGTGTGAACCTCTCACAATCCAACCTTTCCCCGGAGCCGACCCGTGAAAAAGGGACGACACCGCCGTTACGTTGAAGCCCGAGCGCTCAAGCACACGAGCGATGAGCTCGACGGTCTGTTCGGCGACAACGAAAAGCCGTGCGAAGAGTGCGAGGCCCTTCCCGGTCAAGATCACAAGTCCTGGTGTCTTCTCGGTGCAGCCAGCGCCGGTGACGAGGAACCGGACGAGGCCGACCTGTTCCCCTCCTGACGACCGCCGGCTCAGCCGCCTGTCTCGTCGAGGATCTCATCGAGCTTGACGATGTCGTCGGCGCGGATGACCCCGATGAAGCCGCCATCGCGGTCGGTGATCGCCAACAGGTCGACGGCGGCGGAGTCCATGGCCTCCATCGCGTCCCGGAAGGTCCACGATGGCCGCCCGGTCGGCAGATCCGTGGCCATGATGTCGCCCACCAACGTCGTGTCCCAGGCCTCGCGGTCGATCCCACTGAGATGGTCCAACGCGCAGATCCCGACGTAGACCCCGTTGTCGACGACCGCTACCGCTCGTTCTCGCGTGCCGAGGGCGTGGACGTACACGAACTCCGCCGCTGTCGCGTCGCTTGGCACCGTGAGCACGTCGGTCGACAGCGCCGAGGTGATCGGTAGCTGCAGGCGGCTCTCGACATGACCCAGACGCTCCGAGCGCTGGTAGCTGGCGACCGAGCTCGTTCCGGCCACGAGCTGGGACATCGCGGCAGCAATGAGAGCAGGCACCACGTAGGGCGAGGCTCCGGTCGACTCGGCGACGAACATCACCGCGGCGATCGGAGCCCGATACCCAGCACCCAGGAAGGCGGCAAGACCGAGGATGGGGTACAGCGATGTCGACGGCTCGCCGACCAGCTGACCGATGAACGAGCCCATGATGATGCCCTGGACGGCGAGGGGGATGAAGAGGCCTCCCGTGCCCCCGCCGGCGATCGTGGTCATCGTGGCCGTCAGCTGTATGGCGAATATCGCGGCGATCAGCCAGACGCTGTGATCGCTGCTCGTGAGCCAGGTCACGGCCTCGAGGCCGGGGCCGAGCGTCACCGGATCGTCGAAGAGGCCGTTCGAGAGGACCACGAGGCCGGCGAGCACGATGCCGGCGCCGACGAGTCGCCACGAAAGCGGAACCCGGCGTCCGAGTCCCTTGGCCTCCCTCACGAGCCAGGCGTAGCCCCGGGCGGCAAGACCGGCGACGAGGCCCATGATCGCACCGCCCATGAGGGCGGCCAGGTTGAGGTTCCGCTCGGTCGTGCCGAGTCGGGGGAAGACGGGTTCGGTTCCCAAGATCGCCGCGAACGCGAGATAGCCCGAGGCGCTCGCGAGCAGCGCAGGTAACAGGGCCCGACGGGCGAAATCGTCGCGATAGGGCGACTCCAGCGCGAACATCACGCCGGTCGCCGGCGCGCGGAAGATGGCGGCCACGCCCGCCGCGGCGCCTGCCGTCAGGAGCACCTTGGACTCGTCGCGACGGAAGATGCCGCCGAGTGAGCGCTGGAGTCGGTGACCGACCGTCGCGCCGGCATAGATCGAGGGACCTTCGAGGCCGAGCGAGCCACCGAGGCCGATAGTGGCCACACCGGCCATGAGCTTGCCGGGCAGCTGGCGCAGGGGGATGTCCGGTCGTCGTTCGTGGAACGCCCGGATGTACTCGTCAGAGGTGCCCGGTGTGGCCTTGCGACCGGGCCAGCGGAGCGCGGCTGCAGCGAGGACCAGGCCAAGCCCTGGCGCGATGGTCTGCGCCCACAGGGGGAGGCTCAGGACGTGATCCAAGAAGACGTCGACGGTGAGGTACTCGAACAACGACACGATGGCACCGGTCAGGATGCCGACGGCCGCGGAGGCGAGAACCACTCGGGGCAATCGGGCGCCGGTGACCCGGACTTCGTCGGAGAGTCGAGTCCTCATGGCCGGCGGACCGCCGGGTGGGGGAGGAGCTGCTCGTTGGGCTGGGTCGCCAGGTGCCGGACCAACATCGCGGTCAGGTCGTCGCCGACGAGCGTCTGGATCTCGTGGCGCAGGTGCTGATGGACCGGTTCGTGGCCGATGAAGGCCCGATCGTCCTCGGTGCACCACCAGTGGAGGTCCTGGCCTCCCTCGCCCCAGTCTCGGCGTCGCCACTCGCGTAGCACATTCACGATGTGGCCGTTGTCGTCCTCGTGGTGTTCGAGGCGCAGCGGGAGCTGCCAGCAGACCTCGGGCTTCCATTGCGTGATCGGCTCACCCGCGCGCAACGCGGCACGGTGGAGCGCGCACCCGTTGCCACCGGCGAAGCCCGGCCGGTTCAAGAACACGCAGGCGTCGTCGACGAGCGCGGTGCGCGCATCGCCGTCGTCGTCCCGCTCCACGATCTCGGCAGCGACGCCATGGTGCTGCCAGTCTTCGGCGGTGAGGCGGCCGGCGGCCGCACGGACCCCTTCGAGGTCGGCGTCGTCGCTGAAGTGGGCGCCGAAGGAGCAGCAGCCCTGCGCCTGTTCGGGTGTCGGCGTCGACCGGATACCGGGACATCCCGCGTCCCAGATGCACGTCCAGTTGCTCATGAGGAACGTCACGTCGAACAACCAGGTCTCGTCGTCGTGGTCGAAGGAGACCCACTGGTGTGCGTCGTCACCCACGTGATCCCCTGGCGGTGTTCCGGCTCGGGTCCGACGAAAAGTGGCGAGACGAGCGGCGGCGGGGGCAGAGCATGGCTCCGCCATTGTGGCAGCCCGGCGAGGCCGAGCGGTGCCAGATGCCGATCGGGTCGCGCGAATGGCTCTCGCAACCCCGCCGGCTCACGTCCTCATTCGGCCACCACGGCGATGCGGCGGCGGCCGTCGAAGGGGGAGGGTGGCCGAGTCGGCTGGTCCAGCAGGCCGTAGGTCGTGGTGCGCTGCCGCACCGTGCGGCCGAGTGGCGCGCACAGCGAAGCGAAATCGTCGGGGCCGACTTCTTGGCCGTGACTGGCTCCTGCAGCCCGAGAGATGTTCTCGTTCATCAGCGTTCCGCCGAGGTCGTTGGCACCGGCCTGCAGGAGTTGCCGCATCCCGGCGAACCCGATCTTCACCCAGGAGCCCTGGATGTTGTCGATGTAGCCGTGGTACGCGATGCGGGCGACGGCGTGCATGAGCAGGGTCTCACGAAACGTCGGGCCACGGCGGGCCATACGGCGGAGGTAGATGGGGGCGGCCATGTGGACGAAGGGGAGCCCGACGAACTCGGTGAACCCGCCGGTCTCCTTCTGGAGGTCACGGGTCCGCACGAGATGGCGGGCCCAGTGGACGGGCTGTTCGATCGATCCGAACATGATGGTCACGTTCGACGCCAGGCCGACACGGTGCGCGGTCCGGTGAGCGTCGAGCCACTGCTCGGTGTCGATCTTGTCGGGACACAGGGTGGCCCTGATCTCGTCGTCGAGGATCTCCGCTGCGGTCCCCGGCAGCGATCGCAACCCGGCATCGACGGCGCGGCGAAGGTAGGACTCGAGCGGTTCACCCAGTCGACGGGCCCCTTCGGTGACCTCGAGCGCCGTGAACCCGTGCACGTGAATGTCGGGGACGGCCTCCTTCACCGCTCGGCAGACGTCGAGGTAGTAGTCGCCGTCGAAGTCGGGATGGATGCCGCCTTGGAGACACACCTCCGTTGCCCCCACCGCGGCCGCCTCGGCCGATCGTGCGGCGATGTCCTCGAGGGTGAGCAGGTAGGGCTTGCCCCGAAGGTTCAGCGACAGGGGGCCCTTGGAGAACCCGCAGAACTTGCACTTGAACGTGCAGACGTTCGTGTAGTTGATGTTCCGGTTGACGACGTAGGTGACGGTGTCGCCGTTGACCTCGCGTCGGAGCTGGTCGGCGACCTCGGCCACGGCGGCGACTTCGGGGCCCCGGGCGCCGAAGAGGGTGACGATCTCGTCGATGCCGACCTCCTGGCCCGCGCGTACGCCCTGCAGCACCTCCCCGACGGCGCCTCCAGCGCGGGCCCGACCGGGGACGAGCACTGTCGGCTCGACGTCGGCGCCGGAGTACCACTGGGTCGACCGGTCGCCCACGATCTCGACGTCGGCGCCGTCGTCGGATTTCGCGACGAACTCCACCTTCTCGGGGAACACGGCACCGGGGTCGTCGCGCGCGAGGCCTTCGGCGTCGCTGCGGTCCATCACCGCGAAGTGCAGCGCCGAGTCGATCCACCGGTCGGGGTCGACGACGTAGGAGGGGTGCGCGGTCAATCGGGGAGCGAGGACGTGGCCACGGGCCTCGGTGACTGCCCGTAGACGCTCGAGCGATGGCCACGGCCGCTCGGGGTTGACGTGGTCGGCGGTGAGCGGGGACACGCCGCCCCAGTCGTCGATGCCGGCGTCGAGCAGTACACCGAAGTCGTCGGACAGGTTCGGTGGCGCCTGGACGTGGACGTCGTCGGGCAGGATCAGCCGGGCGAGGGCAATCGCTTCCAGGTACTGGTCATCTGGACAGCGTGGGGCGCGGTGCATCGCCGTGCCGGCTTTCGGGAGGAAGTTCTGGACGATCACCTCCTGGACGTGGCCGTGACGACGATGGCTGGCCGCGATCGCCTCGAGTGCGTCGATGCGGTCGTTCCGGCTCTCGCCGATGCCGACGAGGATCCCGGTCGTGAACGGGATCGCGAGCTCCCCGGCCGCCTCGAGGGTCGCGAGGCGCCGCTGGGGCGCCTTGTCAGGTGCGCCTCGGTGGCATTCGAGGTCAGGATTGAGGGACTCGATCATCATCCCCTGCGACGGGGAGACCTCACGCAGGAGGGCAAGCTCGGACCGCGAGAGCGCGCCGGCGTTGGCGTGGGGGAGCAGGCCGGTCTCGACCAGCACGAGCTCGGCCATTGCCCGCAGGTACGCCACCGTGGACGTGTAGCCGTGGGTCGCGAGCCAGTCCCGGGCTGCCCCGTAGCGTGCTTCGGGCTGCTCGCCGAGCGTGAACAGCGCCTCGTGGCAGCCGACCGCAGCACCCGACCGGGCGATGTCGAGCACCTGCTCGGGTGAGAGATACGGCGAGTCGAGCCTGGCCGGCGGCTGGGCGAACGTGCAGTAGCCGCACTTGTCGCGGCACAGCATCGTCAGCGGGATGAACACCTTCGGCGAGTACGTGACCCGCGTGGAGAACGACGCGTTGCGGCGCGCCGCCGCCTCGGCGAAGAGCTCTGGCAGTGGCCGGCGCGGATCGTATCGGCGTCGTCGGGCTTCGGTCTGGGTCATCGTGCCTTCAGGTGGTGGGCTGCGTCGAGGTCCGGCTCTCCGCCAGGACCGGGACGGCTGCCGATGTGAATGGGGGAGATCTCCTCGGTGCATCGGGGGCACCGGGTGACCTGTTCGAGCGGTGTGCCGCAGGCGTCGTGCACGAGCACCGTCGGTGGTCCGCTCTGGGCGTACCAGCGGTCGCCCCAGTGCATGAGGGCCACGAGGGCAGGCGAGAGGTCGAGCCCCTTCGGGGTCAGCCGGTATTCGTGGCGCGCGGGTCGCTGCTGGTACTGGACCTGCTCGAGCACGCCGGACTCGACGAGTTTCTGGAGCCGGTCGCTGAGGATGTTCTTGGCGATGCCGAGATCGTCGTGGAGTTGGCCGAAGCGCCGGACACCGCGGAAGACGTCGCGCAGGATCAGCAGCGTCCAGCGGTCACCGATGACCGACAGCGTTGCCGCGATCGAGCACTCGACGGTGTCAGGCACTGGTTGGGGAACGGTCGAGCGGGCCACAGCGCCCCGCACCCTAGCAGGTCGGTTGCGAAGTGCAACTCACTCGGCTCGTCGGGCTACTTCTTGTGCGGCGCAGTTCGCTCGACGTCGCGGAACGGGATGTCGCGGTCCGCGGCCCGCTCACGCGGCATGCCGAGCACTCGCTCGCTGATGACGTTGCGAGCCATCTCGGTGGTGCCCCCCGCGATGCAGGCGGTCTGCCGCATCACGAAACCGACGCCCTGGCGCCCGAGCTGCTCGTCCTCGTCGGTCCAGGCCACCGCGGCGGACCCGGCGAGCTCGTTGGTGATCGTCGCCATGCGGACGCCGGTGGAACCGCCGCTCAGCTTGCCCAGCGCCGCAGCCTGGTCCGTCGTCGTCTTGGTGGCGATCAGCTCCGGGATGCGGCGACCGAGCAGCTGCTGGGCCCGCGACAGTGCGTAGGCCTCACCGACGAGCTCGCGCCCGCGAGCGTCACGGTCGCGTCCGGAGCGCCGAGCCAGGCCGAGCAGGTTGCCGCCCAGGCCGCCGCGCCCCTGGCCCACAGGCCGAATCGGGTACGGGGAGTGGCCGAGGCTGCGCTCGTGGAACATCCAGCGGATGCCCACGGTCCAGCCGTCGTCGACCTCGCTGACGCGGTCGGAGTCCGGGACGCGCACGTCGGTCAGGTACTCCTGGCAGAACTCCTTGGAGCCGTTCAACATCTCGATACGGTTGATCTCGATGCCGGGTTGGTGGATCGGCAGGATGAACACCGAGAGCCCCCGGTGCTTGGGGACGTCCCAGTTCGTCCGTGCCAGCAGGAGACCCCAGTCCGACCACCAGGCGCCCGTGGTCCAGATCTTCGACCCGTTGATGATCCACTCGTCGCCGTCGCGCACCGCGGTGGTCTGGGCGCTGGCGACGTCGGAACCCCCGGAGGGTTCGGAGAGGAACTGCATCCAGATCTCGTCGCCCTTCAACATGGCCGGGATGTGCGCCTTCTTCTGTTCTTCGGTACCGAAGTCGAGCAGCACCGCTGCGCACGGGGTGAAGGTGGGGATCTGGATGCGGTTCGGATGCTCGTAACCGACGATCTCCTCGTTGAAGACGTGCATGTGCGCCGGCGTCAGGCCCTGACCGCCGTACTCCCTGGGGATCACGATGCCGGCGAACCCGCCGTCGAAGAGCATGCGTTGCAGGTCGCGATTGCGCTGGACCTGCCGGAGCTCTTCCTCGTCGGATTCCTGGCCGTGACCCTGCCCGAACCCCGGCGGGGCCACGGGCATGGTGTCCTTCAGCCATGCTCTGAGCCGGGCGCGGAAGTCCTCGACGGGCTCCATCTCGACGGTGTCGCTCACTGTTGTCTCACCCCTGGATCGGCCGACGTGCGGGTGTCGGGACAGCCGCGGTCGTCGGAAAACGAATCGTGTTCGGACGCGAACTCGGATTCCATCATGGCACGTCGGCCGTTGCGTCGACGTGCTGAGGTGCGCTCGTGGGCGAGAACGCCGACGCCCCCGTCTCCTCGGCGGAGGCGGGGGCGTCGCTCGACTCGACTCTGCGCTACTTCTTCGCGGAGCGTTCCACGTCGCGGAACGGGATGTCCCGGTCGGCGGCGCGCTCGCGCGGCATGCCGAGGACACGCTCGCTGATCACGTTGCGGGCCATCTCGGTGGTGCCGCCGCCGATGCACGCGGACTGGCGCATCAGGAAGCCCTCGCCGCGGGAGCCCAGCGACTCGTCGTCGTCGGTCCACGCCACGCCGGCGCTGCCGGCGAGCTCGTGGGAGATGGTCGACTGACGCACGGCGGTGGAGCCGGCCATCAGCCGACCGATCGACGCGGCCTGGTCGTTCATGTGGCCGGTGGCCATCGCCTCGGGAATGCGCTGGCCGAGACGGTCCTGTGCCATCGCGAGCGCGTACGCCTCGCCGACGAGCTCGCGGCCGCGCCGGTCCCGGTCCCGGCCCGAACGCCGGGCGAGTGGCAGGAGGCTCGAAGGCTGCCCACCGCGTCCCTGGCCGACGGGGCGAATCGGGTACGGCGAGATGCTGAGGCTGCGCTCGTGGAACATCCAGCGGATGCCCACGGTCCAGCCGTCGTCGACCTCGCTGACGCGGTCGGAGTCGGGGATGCGGACGTCGTCGATGTATTCCTGGCAGAACTCCTTGGACCCGTTGAGCATCTCGATGCGGTTGATCTCGATGCCGGGTTGGTGGATCGGCAGGATGAACACCGAAAGGCCCCGGTGTTTGGGGACGTCCCAGTTCGTGCGGGCCAAGCAGAGGCCCCAGTCGGACCACCACGCACCCGTGGTCCAGATCTTCGATCCGTTGAGGACCCATTCCTCGCCGTCGCGCGTGGCGGTGGTGAGCGCCGCGGCCACATCGGAGCCGCCGGAGGGCTCGGAGAGGAACTGCATCCAGATCTCCTCGCCGCTGAGCATCTTCGGGATGTGGTTCTTCTTCTGTTCCTCGCTGCCGAAGTCCAACAGGACCGCCATGCAGGGGGTCATGGTTGGCACCTGGATGCGCGAGGGGTATTCGTAGCCGACGATCTCTTCGTTGAAGACCCGCATGTGGGCCGGGGTGAGGCCGGCTCCCCCGTAGGCCTTGGGGACGGCGATGCCGGCCAGGCCGGCGTCGAACAGCTTCTTCTGGAGATCGCGGTTGTGCTGGACGATCTCGAGCTCTTCGTCGTCGGCGAGGTGGCCGCCCATGCCCTGGCTGAAGTCCGGGCCGGCCACGGGCATGTTGTCCTTGAGCCAGGCACGGACGCGGACGCGGAAGTCCTCGACCGGTTCCATCTCTTCGGTGGTGTTGCTCACGCTGCGTCTCCTTGTGCGGCCTCGAGCAGATCGGTGATGCGGAGGCGGTGGTCGGTGGCAGTACCGAGCAGGCCCGCGTTCAGCGTGACCCTGCGCAGGTAGAGGTGCATGTCGTGCTCGTAGGTCACGCCGATGCCGCCGTGCATCTGGACGCAGTCCTGGCACAATTCGGGGCCGTACTCGGCGATGTACGCCTTGGCGGCACTGACGGCCGCGGCGGCGTCGGAACGACCCGACTGAACCGCGGTGGCGGCATCGTTGGCCAGGGCGTGGCTCGCCTCGAGCCACATCTTCATGTCGGCGAAGCGGTGCTTGAGCTCCTGGTAGGACGCCAGCGGGCGACCGAAGGAGTAGCGGTCGAAGGCCCACTCGATGGTGATGTCGAGTGCCTTGTCCATCGCTCCGACCATCTCGTTGACCTGGATGACCCCGGCGATCTGGGTCTGGTACTCGATGTCGCCCGCAGCGCCACCGATGGTGCCGACGACGTCGTCGGCGGCCACCGGGGTGTTGTCGAAGCGCACTTCCGCGAAGCGGCGGGTGAGGTCGACGGTGTGCATGGGCTTGATCGACACGCCTGCGGCGTCGGCGGCCACCAGGACCTGTGTGGGTTGACCGTCGACGAGCGCGCTCACGAGGAAGTGAGAGGCATCGCTGCCTTGCTCGACGGGCGACTTGACGCCGCTGAGGGTGTAGCCGTCGCCGGCCGCGGTCAGCGTCGCGGTGATCGTGCCCAGCGCGTCGTTGGGGTGGGGTTCGCTGTGGGCCCACGAGGCGACGAGCTCGCCCATCAGCAGACCGTTGAGCACCGAGGCCTTCTGGGCGGCGTTGCCCGAACGCGACAGGGCCGCAGCCACGACGTTGGTGGTGAGCAACGGCCCCGGTGCGGCGGCATTGCCGAAGGCATGCGCGACGAGCGCCAGATCTTTGATGCCGTTGCCGCTGATGCTGCCACCACCGTCGTCTTCGCTCACGAGCAGCGCAGTCCAGCCGAGCTGTACTCCGTGCTCCCAGAAGGTCGGGTCGTATCCCATGGGGTCGTGGCGCCGAGCGCGCAGTTCGGCTACGGGTGACTTGTCCTCGAGGAAGCGTTGTGTCGTCTCGAGGAACAGCTGTTCATCGTCGGTGAGTTGCAGTTCCATTAACCGTCTCGTGTGGGTGAAGGATGGGCAAAGAGCGGGGCCACGGCGTACGCGCCGGGTTTCCCGCAGCTCAACTTCTACCATTCCGCGCCCGTCGGTGCGGTATCGCCGAGGGGCAATGCGTCTCGCAGCCGTCGCGACCGCTCAGCGCAGGCGCTCGGCCTTGCCCGCGAGGGTGCCGAGGAGGTCGCCGAAGCTCTTCTCGAAGCTGGCGACCCCTTCGGCCTCGAGAGTCGTCGCCACGTCGGCGAGGTCGACGCCGACCGCTTCGACCGCGGCCAGCACCGCGCTCGCCCCTTCGAGATCGCGGTCGATGCTCCGGGCCACCGTGCCGTGGTCGACGAAGGCTTCCAGGGTCGCGTCGGGAAGGGTGTTGACGGTGTCGGGACCGATGAGCTCGTCGACGTAGAGCGTGTCGCGGTAGGCGGGATTCTTGGTCGACGTCGATGCCCACAGCGGTCGCTGGACGCGCGCGCCACGAGCCACGAGCGCGTCCCACCGCGGCCCGCTGAAGACCTCACGGAAACGGGCGTAGGCGAGCTGACCTTGGGCCACGGCGGTCCGGCCCTTCAGGGTGGTCGCCTCGGGTGTGCCGATGGCGTCGAGACGTCCGTCGACGGCAGTGTCGGTGCGGGAGATGAAGAACGACGCAACCGACGACACCGTCGACAGGTCGCCCTCGGCAAGCTCGAGCCCGGCGAGATAGGACTCCATGACCTCGGTGTAGCGGTCGAGTGAGAACAACAAGGTGACGTTGACCGAACGCTTCTCCGCGATCATCTGGGTGATGGCCGGGATGCCCTCGGCGGTGCCGGGGATCTTCACGTAGAGGTTCGGCGCTGCCAGGCGATCGCTGAGTGCACGGGCCGCGGCGATGGTTCCCGCAGTGTCGCGAGCCAGGCCGGGGTCGACTTCGACCGAGACGAAACCGTCGACGCCGTCGCTCGCGTCGTATACCGGTCGCAAGATCGCGAGGGCGGCGGTGATGTCGGCGCCGACGAGCTCCCAGTACGAGTCCTCGATGGCGGCGCCCGACCGCACCAGGTCTGCGAACTGCTCGTCGTAGTCGTCGGATCCGCCGATTGCCTTCTCGAAGATCGACGGGTTCGAGGTCAGCCCGCGCACCCCCTCTTCGACCCACTGCGCCAGCTCGCCCGAAGTGATCCAGCCACGACGGAGGTTGTCGAGCCACGGGCTCTGACCCTGCTGTTCGAACAGGTCGTGGAGTCGGGTCACGTCATTCTCCGATCAGGAACGTGGCTGCAGCGACGACGGCGTCAACGGTCATCCCGTACTCCCGCATCACCTCGTCGCCGGGAGCGGAGGCTCCGAAGTCGTCGATACCCAGGGCGATGTCGGCGTAGCGGTGCCACCCGAGGGTGACACCGGCCTCGATGGAAACCGTGGGGAGGTCGTCGGGGAGCACCCAGGCCTGGTAGTCGTCGTCCTGTTCGTCGAAGAGCTCCCACGACGGCATGGACACGACCCGGGCGTTGATGCCTTCCTCGGCGAGACGTTGCGCGGCCGCGACGCAGAGTTGCACTTCGGAGCCCGTGCCGATGAGCGTCAGCTCCGCGTCTTCGGTGTCGTGGAGGACATAGGCGCCGCGATCGACCGGAGCGTTCGACGTGCCCTCGAGCACCGCCACGTCCTGGCGGGTCAAGATGAGCGCAGTGGGCCCGTCGCTGTCGACCGCGACGCGCCATGCACCGGCGGTCTCGTTGGCATCGGCGGGTCGGATGACGCGCAGGTCCGGTATGGCGCGAAGCGACATGACCTGTTCGACGGGTTGGTGGGTCGGGCCGTCCTCGCCGACGGCCACGGAGTCGTGCGTGAAGGAGTAGATCACCTTCGCGCCGGTGAGGGCCGCGAGGCGCACCGACGGGCGCATGTAGTCGGCGAAGACGAGGAACGTGCCCCCGACGGGGAGGAGCCCGCCGTGCATCGCCATCCCGTTCATGATGGAGCCCATGGCGTGCTCGCGGACGCCGAAGTGGATCTGGCGGCCCGCGGGCTCCGCCGCCGACATCGGGGCCATCGACGAGAGCGCGGTGCCGGTGTTCCCGGTGAGGTCGGCACCGCCGGCGACGAGGCCGGGTACGGTGAGCACGGCCGCGCTGAGGCAGTTCCCGCTGGCCTTGCGGGTCGCGATCGAGGCGCCCACATCGGCGACGGGAAGCCCCGCTGCCCAGTCGTCGTCGAGGCCCACACCGAAGATGCAGGCTTCGAAGGCTTGCTGCTCCTCGAAGGACTCGTAGCGTTCGTCCCATGCGATCCGTGCCTCGGCGCCGAGCGCACCCGCCGCCCGGTAGTACGCCAGGACCTCGTCGGGCACGAAGAACGTCTGGTCCTGCGGGAGACCCAGGACTTCCTTGGTGGCCGCGATCTCCTCGTCGAAGAGGGAGTAGCCGTGCGCGTGCGGGTTGTCGGTCTGGCCCGGCGAGGGGAACGCGATGTGGGTTCGCACGATCACCAATGACGGCTTGTCCTCGACCGCCATGGCTTCGCGGATCGCACCTTCGAGCGCGTCGAGGTCCTCGCCGGCCTCACCCAGCTCGATGACGTGCCATCCGTACGCACGAAATCGCCCGGCGGCGTCATCGGTGAGCGAGAGCTCGGTGGGGCCGTCGATGGTGATGTGGTTGTCGTCGTACACGCAGACCAGGCGACCGAGCTGCTGGTGGCCGGCGAAGGACGCCGCCTCGTGGCTGACACCCTCGGAGAGGTCGCCGTCGCCGCAGATCGCAAAGGTGTGGTGATCGACGATGTCGGTGCCGAAGCGCTTGCGCAGCCAACGTTCGGCGACGGCCATGCCGACCGCGTTGGAGATGCCCTGGCCGAGCGGGCCGGTGGTGACCTCGACGCCGGCGGTGTGGCCGACCTCGGGATGGCCCGGTGTCGCGCTTCCCCATTGGCGAAAGGCGCGCAGGTCGTCGAGCGTGAGTCCGAAACCGGTCAGGTGCAACAGCGAGTACTGGAGGATCGAGGCGTGGCCGGCACTCAGGACGAAACGGTCGCGGTCGGGCCAGAGCGGCTCGGCCGCGTCGTACTTCATGATGCGCGTGTACAGCACGTGAGCGAGTGGCGCGAGTGCCATCGCAGTGCCCTGGTGGCCCGAACGCGCCGCGTTCGGGGCGTCCATCGCGAGTCCCCGGATCGTCGCGATCCCGAGCTTCTCGATGTCGGTCACGGTCGCCTGGTCAGCCACGTGTTCTCCTCGGTGCTGCGCTGGTTCGGCGACACCCTAACGGGTCGCCGACGTGGGACCTCGCATGTTCGGCGCCCCGCTCGCAGCCGGTCGACCACCACGGTTGACGGGGTCGATATGCGATGATGCGAGCCGCTGCGTTCGCCGCGAGCCAGGAGGACTGCACGAATGAAGCCTTCGGAGGCACACACCTACCCCGACTTCTTCCGGGCCATTGCCGTCGCCTACGGCGAGCGACCCGCCGTCACCAAAGACGGAGTGGTCACGACCTACCGCGAAATCGAGGATCGGTCGACGACGCTGGCGAGAGGGTTGTTGGCCCGGGGCGTCGCGAAGGGGACGCGGATCGGATTCGTGTATTCGAACAGCGCCGAGTGGATCGTCGCCTGCTCGGCCATCGCCCGCATCGGCGCCGTTGCCGTCCCGCTGTCCACGTTCTACAAGCCCCCGGAGTTCGCCCGGGTCATCCGCCACGGCGACCTCGCGGGAATCATCGCCACGCCGCACTTCCTCGGCCAGGACTTCGTGCATCACCTGGGGCTCGCCCTGCCGGAGGCCGTCACCGCAGGCGAGACCGACGGACCGGGCCTGGTCCTGCCGTCGGCCCCGTTCCTGCGCTGGGTCGTGTTCGACGGCGGGGAGACCCCGCCCTGGGCCCATCCGATGGACTGGCTCACCGCCCCCGAGGTGGTCGGCACGATCCCCGGCGCGGTTTTGGACGCGGCCGAGCGCGAGGTCCATCGCGACGAGATCGCGACGATGATCTACACGTCGGGTCAGAGCGCCGATCCCAAGGGCGTGCTGCACTCCCAGGGCGGGATCATCGACAAGGTCCACTACCTCGTCGACATGTTGCACCATCCCGACGGCGCCCAGATCGCGGCCACGATGCCGTACTTCTGGGTGGGGGGTTACGCGCTGCAGCTGCTGTGCCCGTTCGAGGTCGGCGGGACCTCGGTGTGCTCGGAGGCCCGGACCAGCGTCGGTGACCGGGGCATCATCGGCTCGGTCAATCGCGATCATTCACCATTGCCGAACACCAACCTGCGTGCGGGTCTCGGCATGTCCGAGACGTTCGCGATGTACTCCTGGGGATACGGGCCACCGTTGCCCGAGTTCCCCCTGTGTACGCCGCTCGACTTCTTCGAGACGGACTATGTGGTCAAGGTCGTCGACGACGACGGCAAGCCGGTCGGTGACGGCGAGACAGGCCAGATCATCATCCGCGGCCCGTCGGTCACCAAGGGGCTGCACAAGGTCGATCGGACGTACGCGTTCGACGCCGACGGCTTCTACCGCACCGGGGACGAAGGGCTCGTGCTCGGCGATCAGATCATCATGCTCGGTCGCCTCGGCGACATGATCAAGACCTCCGGGGCCAACGTCGCACCTGCTGAGGTCGAGCGGGAGCTGGTGTCGTTGCCCGGGGTGGTCTCGGCGCACGTCGTCGCGGTTCCCGATCCGCGCCGGGGTCAGGTCGTCGGCGCCGCGCTCGTGATGGAAGCGGGCGCAGACCGGGACGCCGACGCGGTGAGGGAGGCGATTCGCGCCCGGCTCTCCAGCTACAAGGTGCCCCGGTTGGTGGCCTTCCTCGACACCCTCGACGAGGTCCCGACGACCCCGTCGACCAAGGTCCGCAAACGCGAGCTCGGCGAGCTCATCCGCGACCGCGGGATCTGAGCCGACTCAGTCCGGCGGTGTGGCCTCGGTCGGTGGGAGCAAGGTGAAGGGCACGACGACGGTGTGGCCGCCGTCGATGCGGCAGTGCGCCTCGACCGTGCCGTAGTCGGCGAAGTCGATCTCCCCGCGCACGAGGCGGTAGCTGAACTTCCCGGGTTCGACCTGCAGCGGTTGAAGGTTCCGGGCGACCTGCTCGCCGTTCATGAGGTAGCGCACCTCGAGAGCGGCGGTGTCGCCCTCGCCGGGTGCGCACCTGACGATGACGACGAGATGCGGTGCCATGGTCACCGGTACCGGTTGGGGGGCCGCAGCCGAGAACTGGATCCCGGTCAGATCGATACGGGTCGAGGGGCCGGCCACTTCGCGCAGCGAGATGTCGTCCATGAAGACCGCAGCGATGATTTCCATGGAGCGACCCTAGCGGTACGCGACCGTGAGCCCGGCCCGTGGCCCGGGGGCGTTCACGCGGCGCGGCGGGCGAGGGCGTCGACGTCGTCGAAGCGGACGTGGGCGACCCGCGCGGTGCGCAGTCCCCGGATCACCCACCACCCGAAGTCGAGGTCACTCCACCGGCGAGCGAAGCGCGCCGAGGTCGGGGCCGCGTGGTGGTGGTTGTGCAGGCCTTCGCCGGCAGTGAGCACCGTCAGCCAGCGCAGGTTCGTCGCGCTGTGGCCGGCGAAGGTCCTGCGCCCGAAGTGGTGGCCGGGCCCGTTCACCGACCCACTCAGTGCGATGTAGAGCACGAAGTGCAGGCCGGCGGCGATCAGGCCGGGCACCACGCCGATCACCGCCATGGTGAGCGCGAAGAGCACACCCAACCCCACCAGCGCGTGGTCGAACAACAGGCGGTCCAACCGCGTGGCGGGCAGGTCCTTCGCGTACTTCGCTACGATCGCAGGGTCCTTGGCCGCGGTCCGGTAGAGGAACACGTTCTTGAGCTGAACCGTGCCCCAGCCGAGCACGACGGGGGAGTGCGGGTCCTCGGTCGTGTCGGTGTGGGCATGGTGCTTCCGGTGCACCGCGACCCACTGGCGGGGTCGGATGCCGGTGCTCACCCAGGTGAGAGCCCGGAAGACGAACGCCACGAGCGGATGGAACGTCACGGCACGATGGGTGAGGGACCGGTGGAGGTAGATCGTCGTCGTGAAGATGGCGATCTGCGTGAGGACGAACGCCGCGACGGCGACGATCAGGGCAGAGACGAGCATGGCAGTGGCACTCCGGGGGCTCGGGCAACGTCGACACGGCCGCGCCTGGCGGGCCGAGGTTGGGACCATCGGCGGCGACGATTGGTTACGGTTTGTTTCGCCCCGCGGACACGGGTTGATCGCCCCCCGAGGCGGTGCCGACGGTCCTCGACGTCCTAAGGTGACACCGTGATCGACTTTCTCCAACGACTCGGGATCCCGCTCGTCCTGCTCGCCGCGATCATCGGTGTCAGCATCGCCATCGGACGCGTCGGCAACGACGAATTGCCACCGATCGCCGTCGCGGGCGATCAGGGCGCGCCGAGTGTCGACACGCCGGTCTTCTCCATTCGCCGGGCCCCGACGTTGCTCACCTCACCCAAGGCGAACGAGGAGCTACGGGTCGCGCTCACGGCGTGGGCCGCGACGCTGCCGACCAACAGCTGTTTCGTGATCTCCGCCGGCGGCGAGGTGATCTTCGAGCACCAGCCGGCGCTCGGGGTGGTGCCGGCTTCGAACATGAAGATCCTCACCGCCTACGGTGCCCTGGAGATGCTCGGCGCCGACTACCGCTTCACCACGACCGTCGAAGCGGCCCAGGAGCCCGACAGCGAGGGTCTGCTCGAAGGCGACCTTTACGTCATCGGTGGCGGGGACCCCGTGCTGATGACGAAGGCCTACCGTGACGTCTTGGCCCCCGAAGACCTGAACACGGTGTTCACGAGCGCCGAGGAGCTCGCCGACCAGACCGTCGCCGCGAACATCATCGACATCAACGGTTCGGTCCTTGTCGACGAGAGCCGGTACGACACCGAGCGCTCGGTGACCGGTTGGCCGGAACGGTTCGCCCAGACCCAGGCGGGATCGCTCAGCGCGGCGCTGCTCGACGACGGGCTCGAGGGCCTCAAGGACGGGTACGCGAGCCAGGTCGGCCTCGCAGACCCGCCACCCCTGCCGCGTTCGGCCGACCCGGCCGCGCTGTTCGGTTCGAACTTCGACGACCTGCTCGAAGCCCGCAGTGTCCGGATCTTCGGAGCGGCCGCTGCCGCCACCGAGGTGCCCGACGGGCTGATCGAGCTCGCGTCGATCAAGTCGCCCCCGCTCGAGGACATCATCGCCGAGATGCTCGTGAACTCCGACAACACGACCGCGGAGATGCTGCTCAAGGAGCTCGCCGTCGCCGACGGCCAGACGGGGAGCACCGGTTCGGGTCGGCTGGCGCTGAGCGGAGCTCTCGACGACGCCGGGCTTGACACCACGAACTTCTTCCCCTGGGACGGTTCCGGGCTGGGCGACCAGAACACGGTCACCTGTGGGCTCGTCCACGGAGCGCTGGAGGACCCCGCCCACAAGGACGCCCTCCGGGCGGCGATGGCGGTTGCCGGTGAGAGCGGGACCCTCGCCGACTCGTTCCTCGGTACTCCGTTCGAGGGCAAGCTCCGGGCCAAGACCGGTTTCCTCAACCGGGCATCGGCACTTTCGGGGTACTTCCTCACCACGCGCGGCGTCGAGGTCACGTTCGCCTTGATCATCAACGCCGACGCCGACATCAGCGAAGAGAACATCACGACCTGGCAGGCGCCGCTTCCCGCGCTGCTTGCGTCGTACCCCGAGGGCCCGCCGATCAGCGAGCTCGGCCCGAAGGGCGTGGTCGCCGACGAGGAGCCGCAGGGGTGAGCGGGCACGGTCCTGATTTCTCCCTCGCGTCTCGGTTCCCCCGCGGGTGTCGTTGCGCCGGCGGTCGCTCCCTTGGCTGAGATGCCGATGTTTCCGTTGGGCATGGTGTTGTTCCCGACGATGATCCTGCCGCTGCGGGTCTTCGAACCCCGCTACCAGCTACTCGTGCGGACCTGCCTGGACTCCGACCTCGAGTTCGGCGTCTGTCTCATCGAGCGGGGCAGCGAGGTCGGCGGTGGCGACCAACGCGCGTCGGTGGGCACCGTCGCGCAGATCATCGACGCGAGACAGTCCGACAACGGACGGTGGGCGCTGGCGACGGTGGGCACGCGCCGGATCGTCGTCGAGCAGTGGCTCGACGACGATCCGTTCCCACGCGCCGCCGTGACCGATTGGCGCGACCCCGAACCAGAGGGGGACCTCGCGCCGCGCCGGGAAAGGGTGGTGCAGCTCCTCCGCAGTGGCCTGGTCCTGCAGGCCGAGCTGAACGAGCCCGCGCCGCCCGCGAACATCGAGATCGACGCCGACGCGACCATTGCGTCCTACCAGGTTTCGGCCCTGTCGCCGGTCGGCGCGTTCGACCGCCACCGACTCCTCAGCGCGCCATCAGTCGAGGCTCGCTTCGATCTGCTCGAGGCGCTCCTCGCCGAGGAGGTCGAGGTCCTGCGCCAGCGGCTCTCGCTCGGCTGACCGACCCGACGCGCGCCCCTACCCAGCGAGTACGGTGGGCCCGAACCGGCCGAACCCGACTCGAGCAGCGAGGACATGACCGACAATCAGCGACCGAAGTCACCCGGCCAGACGGCCGGCGAGCTCAAGCAGCTCGTGCAGGAGTATGCGGTCCAGGAAGTCAAGGACCCCCTCGTCGCGCTCGGGAAGTGGGTCGCCTACGGGTTCGCCGGCGCGGTCCTGGTGTGCATAGGGGTCGCCTACCTGGCCTTCGGGGTGCTGCGGCTCCTGCAAGCCGAGGTCGGCGCGTTCGACGACGGCCTGACCTTCCTGAACTACTGGTTCGCTGCGCTCGTGCTGCTCGTGGCCATCGCGTTGGCGGTCTGGGGCGCGATGCGAACCTTCGACGACGAGCGACGGGACTGAGACAGTCGTGAGCACCACTGATTCCAAGATCACCCGCGACGACCTCGAGTCCAAGCTCGTCGAGTTGCAGACCGGCATCGATGCCGCGGCGCACTCGGCGAAGGACCTCGGTAAGAAGCTGGGCATCGTCGCTGGGGTGCTGCTGCTGCTCCTCGTCTTCTTCCTCGGTCGCCGGCGCGGCAAGCTCGCCAAGACGATCGTCGAGATCCGCCGGTTCTGACATGCGTTCGTTCCTGCGGTTCCTGCGGCCGATGGCGTTCCTGCGCCGCAAGGCGGTCCTGTCGGGCCTTCTCGGAGGGAACCGGAAGTGGCTCTACTGGGGTGGTGCCGCGTGGGTGCTGCACTGGATCGGTGGCCTCTTGGGCACCGGGCAGCCCGAGGCCAAGTACATCCGCACCCTCGAGCCCGGCGAACGCCTGCTCGTCGTGCACGAGTCCGAGAGCCCACTGGCGACGAAGAAGGCGGCGCGGCGGGCGCGTCGCCGTGCCAGCCGCTGACGTCTCGAAGCTTCGGCGCGAATCACCCAGACCCGAGTCCAGGAGAACGATGTCCCGTCCCCTCGAAGCCGGGGAGCTCGTGCTCCTCGTCGACCGCAAGGATCGTCGCTATCTCTTCGCGCTGCAGCCGGGCAAGGAGTTCCACAGCCACGCCGGTCTGATCACCCACGACTCGCTCATCGGCGGCCCGGCAGGGGTTCGGGTCTCGTCCTCCCAAGGCGCCAACTACCTGGTGATCCGACCCACGCTGTCAGACGTCGTGCTCAAGATGCCCCGGGGCGCACAGGTCATCTACCCGAAGGACATCGGTCCGATCCTGATGCTCGCGGACATCTTTCCGGGGGCGAGGGTCTTCGAGTCCGGGTTGGGGTCCGGTGCGTTGTCGATGGCGTTGCTGCGTGCCGGCGCCGACATCGTGGGCTACGAGCTACGCGAGGACTTCGCGTCGCGGGCGCAGAAGAACGTCGCGAGCTTCCTCGGCGAGTCCGCGCTCGATCGGTACCACGTGGAGATCCGTGACAGCTACGAGGCCATCGACGCTCGCGACATCGATCGCGTCGTGCTCGACCTCCCCGAGCCGTGGAACGTCATCCCTCGGCTCGCCGACGTGTTGTTGCCCGGCGGGGTCGTCGTCGCCTACACGCCGAGCATCACTCAGGCGGTTCAGGTGCGGGAGGTCCTCGCGGCGGGGCCCTATGAGCTCGCGGCCACGACCGAGATCCTCCAACGGGGTTGGCACATCGAAGGCGCCGCGGTGCGGCCCGATCACCGCATGGTCGCTCACACCGGGTTCCTCACCCACGCGCGTCGCGTGGAGTGACCGAGCGGAGTGGTCGACGCGACGATGCCCGCCGGGAAGGCGGGCATCGGTCACCGTCGATTGCGCGTACGCCGTATCAGACTTCGATGAAGATGCACTCGCCGGGGCACTCCTCGGCCGCCTCGATGACGGCTTCTTCCTGGCCGTCCGGGATGTTGGCGAGGCCCTCGGGGCCACCCGGGTCGGAGAAGATCTTGCCGCCCTCTTTGACGTAGGCGAGGCCATCGTCGAGAAGCGTGAACACGTCGGGGGCGATCTCTTCGCAGAGGCCGTCTCCGGTGCAGAGGTCTTGATCGATCCAGACCTTCATGTTTGCCTTTCCGTCGAGCGTCAGTACGAGCGAGCAGTGTACGCCGCCGGACCCGATCGGACGCGCACTCCAGGTGCACACGACGGTGAGGTGGACCGCTTGCTCCCAGCCAGTATCGGCCGTTTGCAGCCTAGGTTGAGATCGGCCGGGATCGGGTGTCGAAGGGCCCGAAGTTTCCCGGGTGCGGTTCTCCTTCAGCTTCGGGGCGCAGCTGCCGACACGACCTCCGAAGGGAACCGGATTGACCGCTGACTGTGACGGCCCCCGGTGTAGGGTTCGCCCATACCCCGATCGAGGAGGTGAGTCCCATCGACCAGCCAGAGCTCGAGCAGCGACTGCGGGCGTCAGAGGCCGAGATCGCGGATCTGCGAGGACAAGCGCGCCTCCTCGAGGAGGAACTCACCGCGCTGCGTCGACGGATGCACGACGCACCCAAGCGGGTGCGGACCCTCGAGGAACGCCTTCTCGAGACCAAGGGGCAGCTCGCGCAGGCCGTCAGCCAGAACGAGAAGCTCACCTACACCCTGCGGGAGGCACGCGATCACATCGCTGCGCTGCGCGAGGAGGTCGAGAAGCTGACTCAGCCCCCATCGGCCTACGGCGTGTTCCTCGGCCACAACGACGACGGCACCATCGACGTGCACTCCTCCGGGCGCAAGATGCGCGTGGCGCTGCATCCCGACCTGACCCGGACCGACCTGCAGCGCGGCCAGGAGGTCGTGCTCAACGAATCGCTCAACGTAGTGCTGGCGCGCTCGGGTGAGCGGACCGGCGAGATCGTGACCCTCAAAGAGGTCCTCGCCGACGGGGCGCGCGCCGTCATCATCGGACGCGCCGAAGAGGAACGAGTGGTTGAGCTCGTCGACGAGCTCATCGGGCGACCGCTCCGGTCGGGCGCCACGATGCTCCTCGCCAGCCGGGCCGACCTGCTCGTCGAGGAGCTGCCCCGCCCCGAGGTCGACGCGCTCGTACTCGCCGAGATACCCGACGTGAGCTACACCGACGTCGGCGGCCTCGACGCTCAGATCGAGCAGATCACCGACGCGGTGGAGCTGCCGTTCCTGCACCAGGAGCTGTTCGCCCAGTACCAGCTGCCCGCTCCGAAGGGGATCCTGTTGTACGGACCTCCCGGGTGCGGCAAGACGCTCATCGCCAAAGCCGTGGCCAACTCCCTCGCCCAGAAGGTGCAGGCGGTGTCGGGTGACGGTGAGGCGAAGAGCTACTTCTTCAACATCAAAGGTCCCGAGCTCCTCAACAAGTACGTGGGCGAGACCGAGCGCCAGATCCGATTGGTGTTCGAGCGGGCTCGCGAGAAGTCCGAGGAGGGCTGGCCCGTCATCGTCTTCTTCGACGAGATGGAGTCCCTGTTCCGCACCCGTGGCAGCGGGATCAGCTCCGACATGGAGTCGACGATCGTGCCTCAGCTGCTGGCGGAGATCGACGGGGTGGAGACCCTGAAGAACGTGATCGTGATCGGGGCATCGAACCGAGAAGACCTGATCGACCCGGCGATCCTGCGGCCGGGGCGCCTCGACGTGAAGATCAAGATCGAACGCCCCAACGAGGAGTCCGCTGCGTCGATCTTCGGCCGCTACCTCACCTCGGAGATCCCCATCGCCCGCTCGGCGATCGACGAGCTCGGCGGTGGCGACATCGACAAGGCTCTGCGCGTCATGATCGAGCAGACGGTGGAGGAGATGTATGCGGTCGAGGAGCGCAACCGGTTCCTCGAGGTGACCTACCAGAACGGCGACAAGGAGGTCATGTTCTTCAAGGACTTCTCCTCGGGTGCCATGATCGAAAACATCGTGCGGCGCGCCAAGAAGCTCGCCATCAAGCGGGTCATCGACGGGGGTCTCCACGGTCTCGTGCTCGACGATCTGCTGCAGTCGATTCGTCAGGAGTTCCGCGAGCACGAGGATCTGCCAAACACCACCAACCCTGACGACTGGGCGAAGATCTCGGGCAAGAAGGGCGAGCGCATCGTCTTCATCCGCACGTTGCTCCAGGGCGACACCGAAGCCGAAGGCGGCCGTTCCATCGAACGGGTCGCCACCGGCCAATACCTCTAGCACTCCCAGGAGACACTGCCGCATGGCGATCCCGAAGATCTGCGGCATCGAGACCGAGTACGCGATCTTCCATCGGGGCACCCCTGACTCGAACCCGATCACGGCCTCCTCGATGCTGATCAACGCCTACATCAGCGAGACCCAACGCACGGGGGCCGCGGGTCCCGCGCCGCGGGTGACGTGGGACTTCGAGGACGAACGTCCTGCGAACGACGCGCGTGGGTACACCCCCGTCGGGGCGATGGCACCGGAGATCGAGACCCATCTGGTGAACGCCGTGCTCACCAACGGCGCCCGCTTCTACGTCGATCACGCGCACCCGGAGATGTCGACGCCCGAATGCGCCGATGCGCTCTCGGTCACCCGCTTCGACGCCGCGGGCGAGATCATCATGCAGCGGGCGATGGAGGCGGCACGGCGCATCCTGCCGCCGGGCGAGGAGATCATCGTCTACAAGGACAACTCCGACGGCAAGGGCAACTCCTACGGCTGCCACGAGAACTACCTGATGGACCGCACCACCCCGTTCGGTCGGATCGTCACCCACGCCACGGCGCACTTCGTCACCCGGCAGCTGTTCACCGGATCGGGCAAGGTCGGCTGCGAGCTCCCGGGTATGGACGGCTCCGCGATCGCGTATCAGATCACGCAGCGGGCGGACTTCTTCGAAGAGGAGGTCGGGCTCGAGACCACGCTGAAGCGCCCGATCATCAACACGCGCGACGAGCCCCACGCAGACGCCGAGAAGTACCGACGCCTCCACGTGATCTGCGGCGACGCCAATATGAGCCAGGTCGCCACGTTCGTGAAGGTCGGCTCGACCGCGATCGTGCTCGCCATGGTCGAAGACGAGTTCCTCCCACGGCAGTTCGTGTTCAAGGCGCCGGTCGCGGCGATGCACCATGTCTCGCACGATCTCACCCTGAGCCGGCCGCTCGAGCTGGCCGACGGATCGAAGGTCACCGCGCTCGAGGTGCAATGGGAGCTTCTCGACCGCGCCCGCAAGTACGCCGACGGCGGGGGGCTCGAGGCGGTGGGCGAGACGGTCGGCAGCGAGGTGCTCGATCGCTGGGAACACCTGCTCAACGGGTTGGAGACCGATCCCATGACGCTTGCCGATCAGGTCGACTGGGTCGCCAAGAAGCGCCTGCTCGACGGCTACTGCGAGCGACACGGGCTCGAGTACACCGATGCCAAGGTCAGGGCGCTGGCAGTGCAGTACCACGACATCCGTCCCGAACGCGCCGTGTTCCCGCGGCTCGGTGTGGAGCGCCTCGTCGACCCCGGGGACGCAGAGTCGGGGGTCTACTCACCACCCGACGACACCCGGGCCTACTTCCGGGGCACCTGTCTGCAGCGGTGGTCCAAGGACATCGTCGCCGCCAACTGGGACTCCATCGTGTTCGACATCGGGGGAGAGCCGCTTCGTCGCGTGCCCATGATGGAGCCGACCCGGGGGACCCGAGCCCACGTCGAGGAGCTGTTCGCGCGCTGCGAGACCCCTCGTGAGCTCCTGGCAGCGCTGGGAGGCTGAACCCGGGTCGACGGAGCCACCCGTTCGGACACCGAACAGGGGGAGGACCCAGGTTGTCCGTCTGGCTCTCGACCATGCACCCGCGCCGGTCGTCGGGCCCGTAACGTCGGCCGATGGCTGGTGCGCCACGCCTTCACCGGGCGAAGTCGGTACCATCGGCCAGGATCGAAACCCAAGCAAGGGAGGCAGCAGATGGCTGAGCGCGAACACGTCCGCAAGCCGGCTCCGGCCCGTGAGGAACAGGCCGAAGTCACCGAAGCCCCGACGACGAGCGAGAGTGGCGAGAAGCTCAAGGCCGAACTCGACGACCTTCTCGACGAGATCGACGAGGTGCTCGAGACCAACGCCGAGGACTTCGTCAAGTCGTACATCCAAAAGGGCGGGCAGTAAGAGCTGTGTTCCCATCGCTTCCGAGCTTCACGCCCGACAACGACCCGGGCCCGAACTTCTCTGCCCTGCTGTCGGCGGCGGGCCGGCGGGGCTTCGCCGATTACGCGCTCTCTGCAGCTGACGTGCCTCACGGCACCACGTGCGTCGCCGTCAAATACGCCGACGGCGTCGTGATCGCCGGCGATCGCCGGGCGACCAGCGGTCACCAGATCAGTCAACGCACCATCGAGAAGGTGTTCCAGGCCGATCGGCATTCGGGCGTTGCCATCGCCGGCGCGGCCGGGCCTGCCGTCGAGATGGTCAAGCTGTTCCAGCTGCAGCTCGAACACTACGAAAAAGTCGAAGGCAAGGCGCTCAGCCTGGAAGGCAAGGCGAACCAGCTGAGCCAGATGATCCGCGGCAACCTGCCCGCGGCGATGCAGGGACTCGCCGTCGTCCCGATCTTCGCGGGCTACGACCTGCGCCGTGGGCGCGGGCGCCTGTTCGAGTACGACATCACCGGGGGTCGCTACGAGGACCGGCTCTTTGCCACCACCGGGTCGGGCAGTATGCACGCCACGACGGTGATCAAGCTCGGCTACAACGAGGGCCAGAGCCGAGCCGCCGCGGTTGCGCTGGCCGCGCACGCGCTCTACGAAGCAGCCGACGAGGACGCGGCGACCGGTGGGCCCGACCTGATCCGCGAGGTGTATCCCATCATCGCAACCATCGACGTCAATGGATTCGAACGACTCGCTCAGGAGGAGGTGGCCGAGCTGTTCGGTGTAGTGATGGCGGACCGCCGGCGACTCCTCGGCGAATCCGACGGGGGAGTGGCGCGATGAACATGCCGTTCTACGTTGCGCCGGAACAGGTGATGAAGGACCGCGCCGACTACGCCCGCAAGGGCATCGCACGCGGTCGTGCCCTCATCGCCCTCACCTACGCCGACGGCATCCTGATCGTCGCGGAGAACGCGTCCAACACCCTGCGCAAGGTGAGCGAGATCTACGACCGCATCGCCTTCGCCGGTGTCGGCAAGTACAACGAGTTCGATCAGCTCCGCATCGCGGGCGTCCGCCACGCCGACATGAAGGGGTATTCCTTCAGCCGCGACGATGTCGATGCCCGCAGCCTCGCGAACCAGTACGCCCAGATTCTCGGTCAGGTCTTCACCCACGAGATGAAGCCGATGGAGGTGGAGATCCTGGTCGCCGAGATCGCCCCTGGCCCCAACGCCGGTGACGACCAGATGTTCCACATCCTCTACGACGGAACCGTCAACGACGAGCACGACTTCGCAGTCCTAGGCGGCGAAGCCGACGCGATCCACGAACGTTTCGAGGCCGCGTACGAGCCCGACATGGAGCTCGGCGCTGCGATCCGCGCCGCCGTGGCTGCACTTTCGGGCACCGAGCGCACCTTCACCTCCGACGATCTGGAGGTGGCGGTCCTCGCGCACGGCCCCGAGCGACGGACCTTCCGGCGTATCGACGGCGATGAGCTCGCCGGCCTCCTGGCCTGAGCGCCGCCACCGGCGGCCGCAGCCGGCCGCAATGGCTCCGGCCATTGTGGTGCGAGTTCGCCCAGCACAGGCACTACGGTTGGGTCATGGGTAGACGGCGGGCGTTCTGATGGAACGACGGATCTTCGGCATCGAGAACGAATACGGGGTCACCTGCACGTTGCGGGGTCAGCGTCGTCTCAGCCCCGACGAGGTCGCTCGCTACCTGTTCCGACGCGTGGTCTCGTGGGGTCGCAGTTCCAACGTCTTCCTCGCGAACGGGGCGCGCCTGTACCTCGACGTGGGTTCGCACCCGGAATACGCAACGCCGGAATGCGACTCGATCTATGACCTGGTCGCCCACGACAAGGCCGGCGAACGGATTCTCGAGCAGCTGCTGGCCAGCGCCGAGCAGCGCTTGGAGGAGGAAGGTATCCGCGGCGAGATCTATCTCTTCAAGAACAACACGGACTCGGCGGGAAACTCCTACGGCTGCCACGAGAACTACTGCACGAGTCGCAAGGACGACCTCAGCAACTACGCCGAGGTGCTGATTCCGTTCCTCGTCAGTCGGCAGATCTATGCCGGCGCCGGCAAGATCCTCCAGACGGCACGAGGCGCGATGTACTGCATCAGCCAACGCGCCGAGCACGTGTGGGAGGGCATCTCCAGTGCCACCACACGCAGCCGTCCCATCATCAACACCCGCGACGAGCCCCACGCCGACGCCGAGAAGTACCGGCGCCTGCACGTCATCGTCGGCGACTCGAACATGAGCGAGTACTCCACGTACCTCAAGATCGGGACGACCTCGCTCATCTTGCGGATGCTCGAGGAGCCGAGCGTCGTGTTGCGCGACATGACCCTCGAGAACCCCATTCGGGCCATCCGTGAGATCAGCCACGACATCACCTGTCGGCGCCGGGTACGCCTCGCCAACGGGCGAGAGGTCAGCGCACTCGACATCCAGAGCGAGTACCTCGAACGGGCCATGAAGTACGCGGAGCATCGCGAGCTGTCGCCGCAGGAGAAGCAGTCCCTGCAGATGTGGGAGCACTGCGTCTCCCAGATCGAGAAGGACCCGCTGCTGCTCCAGCGGGAGTGCGACTGGGTCAACAAGTACCACCTCGTCGAGGCCTACCGGAACAAGCATGGCCTCGAGCTCGCGGATGCCCGGGTGGGGCTGCTCGACCTGCAGTACCACGACGTCAATCGCGAGCGGGGCCTGTTCTACAAGATGCAGAACCGCGGCATGGTCGAGCGCATGTGCGCAGATGCCGACATCGCCCAGGCGGTGGAATACCCCCCACAGACCACCCGGGCGCGCCTGCGGGGCGAGTTCATCCGCCGGGCCAAGGAACGCAAGCGTGACTACACCGTCGACTGGGTGCATCTCAAGCTCAACGACCAGGCCCAGCGCACCGTGCTGTGCAAGGACCCCTTCAAGGCCTACGACGAACGGGTCGAGAAGCTGATCGAGAGTCTGTAGCACCCCCGGGCCGGTTCCCCCCGCCCGAGCGCCCGTTGTCTGCCCAGGCCCGCGCCGTGGTGCCGAGCAGGTGCGCCGGCCAAACAGGTGTTCGAGTTACGATGGACGGCCCATGGCCAAGCTTGAACGGTTGTTGAAACTGATGGCGGAGCTGCTCGAGACCGAGCGGCCCCTGACTGCCGAAGATCTGCGCGCCCGCATCGAGGGGTATCCCGAGGCCGGGCCGTCGTTCCGGCGAGCGTTCGAACGCGACAAGGACGACCTGCGCGAGATGGGGGTGCCCATCTCGCTCGAGCCGGTGCCCGGCAGTGACCCTCCCGTCGATGGTTATCGCATCCGCAAGGACGAGTACTACCTTCCCGACCCGGGCCTCGAACCCGACGAGTTGGCGGCGCTTCATCTCGCCGCGAGTGCCGTGCGAGTCGAAGGGTTGTCGGGCGCGCAGGCGATCCGCAAGCTCGGCGGAGCGGCCGATCCCGTCGGCGAGGAGCTGCTGACCGTCCCCGCTGATCCTCGCCTTGGCTCGCTGTTCCAGGCGTTGTCGGGGCGCTGCGTGACCACGTTCGACTATCGGGGTTCCCGGCGTGAGGTCGAGCCGGCCCGCCTCGACATGCAGCGGGGGCGCTGGTACCTCAGCGGCTTCGACCGCTCGCGCAACGATGACCGCCACTTTCGCCTCGACCGCATAGACGGGGCGGTCACCGTCGGACCGCCCGGCGGCTACGTGCGCACCGAACCGGCGAAGGGCATCCGGCTCCAGCCTTGGGAGCTCGGCGACGCGTCGCCGCGCACGGCGCGCGTCCGCATCGACGGTCCCCAGGCTGCATGGGCCGAACAGCATCTCGATCTCCCGGTCACCGCCCTCGACGACGGGTCGATTGTGGTCGAGTTCCCGGTCACCAACGACGACGCCTTCCGCAGCACCGTCCTGGGCTTCCTCGAGCACGCCGAGATCCTCGAACCCCAGGACCTGCGCGACGACCTGGTCGCCTGGCTCGAGGCCATCGCGGGCACGGCGTCGTGAGCGCCACGCGGCTCAGCGCCGGTGATCGCCTCGAGCGGCTGTTGTCGATCGTGCCGTGGGTCGTGGCCAACGACGGCCCCACCCTGGCCGAGATCGCCGCTCGCTTCGACTATCCCGAGAAGAACCTGCTCGCCGATCTCACCGATGTGCTGTTCATGGTCGGGACCTATCCCTACACGCCCGACCAGCTCGTCGAGGTCGTGGTCGACGACGACCGGGTCTGGATCCACTACGCGGAGTACTTCTCCCGTCCGTTGCGCCTGGCACCCCAGGAGGCACTTGCGCTCGTCGCGTCGTCCTCAGGACTCTTGTCGGTGCCCGGTGCCGATCCCGACGGTCCGCTCGCTCGCGGGTTGGCGAAGCTCGGGGCCAGCCTCGGCGTGCGACCCGGCGATGACCTCGAGGTCGATCTCGGTCGGGCGCCGGTCGACCTGCTCGCGCGCGTGCGCGCTGCGGTGGCCGCGAGCGCCCGTTGCGAGATCGACTACTACAGCTACGCGCGCGACGAGACCACCATGCGGGTCGTCGAGCCCTACCGGGTCACCCACAACCAGGGGCAGTGGTACCTGCTCGCGTACTGCACTGCGGCCGAGGGCGAGCGGTTGTTCCGCTTCGACCGGATCCGTTCGTTCACCCAGCTCGACTCGACCTTCGAGCCGCCTGCCGAGGAGCTCCACGTGTCGATCTTCGATCCACGGCCCGAGGACCCGCGGGTGACGCTGCTGCTCGACGGCTCGGCGACGTGGGTTGCCGAAGCGTTCCCCGTCGATTCGGTCGAACCGCTCGACGACGGCCGCCAGCGGGTCGTGCTCGCAGTCAGCGCCACCCCCTGGCTGGAACGCTTGTTGCTCCGCCTCGGGGCGAGCGCCGAGGTCGAGTCGCAGGACCCCAGGCTCCCTCCCGACCTGGCCGCTTCGGCGGCCGCACGGGTCCTTGCTCGCTACCAGGCCTGATGGCGCAGGGGGGTCACGGACAACCGCGCGTGCTGAGGTAACCTGCGACAAGTGCCTTCCTCCAACACCCCCACGTCACCTGACGATCCCGACTGGGTGAACGCCATCGTGGCGAGAGCTGTGGAGCGCTCGACGGCCGAGCCGATGCCTCCCACAGCCCCGACGGCTGCCTCGCCGGCGGCTGCATCGCCACCCTCTGCCGCAGCGCCGGCTCCCACTCCTTCGGGCCCCGCCTCTCCCGCTCCGTCGGCGCCACAGGCGCCGGTTGTCTCCTCACCGACAACCCCACCCACCGCACCCGCCACCTCACCCCCACGGTCGCCGGCGGACCAGCGGCCCCCGTTCGCACCCTCGCCACCGACGACGCAGCCGTCTCCACCTGCGCCGGCACCGGCACCACCGCCTCCGGCGGCGACGAGTGACCTCTTCGCCTTCGAGCCCGTGCCCATCGGTGGTGATCCCGAGGGTCCTCCCCGCGCGATCGTCTCGTCGCCCACCGCCGGCGTTTGGGACGACGTCGACCTGACGGGCACCGAGGACGGCGGCTATCCCGACGACGAGCTCTTCGGCACCGCTGTCGGGGACCTCGAACCCGACGCCGATGGCGACGACGACATGATCGCGCACCGCGTCCGGGGCATCCTCGAGTGGGGCGCGGTGATCGTTGGCGCGCTCGCCGTGGCCCTTCTCATCAAGACGTTCCTCATGCAGGCGTACTACATCCCGTCGGCATCGATGGAGCCGACGCTGCAGATCGACGATCGGGTGTTGGTCAACAAGCTGAGCTACCAGTTCGGCGACATCGGACGTGGCGATCTGATCGTGTTCCACCGCCCCGAAGATCAACTCCAGGGCGAGGACGACCTCATCAAGCGGGTCATCGGGCTGCCCGGTGAGACCATCGAGATCCATGAGGGCCGCATCTACATCCTGCCGGTGGGTGAGACCGAACTGCGGGCGCTGACCGAGCCGTACCTCCCCGAGGGGATCACCACGGGTGGTTTCGTCAACACCGACAACTGCGCCGCGGCGACCGAGACCAGTTGCACGATCCCCGACGGCTACATCTTCGTCATGGGTGACAACCGCCCTGGTTCCAAGGACTCCCGGTTCTTCGGCCCGATCTCGGAGGATCTCGTCGTCGGCCGTGCATTCCTGCGCGTCTGGCCGCTCGGCGACATCGGCTTCCTCTGACCTGGCGCGGCCGTCGCCCGCTCAGGCCTTCCCGGCGCGCTGGAATGCGTCGGTCATCCGATCAGGATGCGCCGAATACACGGCGTCGACACCCATCGCGAGCAGATCGTCGAGCATGCGTTCGTGGATCGCGTCGCGGCCGAAGGCCAGGCGCTCGAACCGATGGAATAGCGTGACGAGGCCCCTGGACCAGTTCCGGTAGGGAAGCGCCATCGCGTCGATGCCAGCTGCTGCCAGATCGGCGCCATGACGTTCCGGGCCGTGCGGGAGCGTCTCGAGTTCAGCGACATGAACGAGTGCCACGTCGGGTTCCGACGACCGCCAACGAAGCAGCGTGTCCCAGTCGCGGTGACAGATCCAGACGCTCGCATCGGCTCCGCTCCCCGACGCGCGAGCCCGGTCGGCGCAGGCCTCGAAAGCGTTGACATCCATGACGTCGAGGCTCAGGTGCGCGCCGCGTGCGATGTCACACAGCGCGTCGAGCGAGAGCACCTCGGTGTCGAGCTCGGCGAAGGTCGAGTTGGCGAGTGCGCGACGTCGGAGGCCGCGACGGATCGCCGCGGTTGCGGCGGCCACGGGCACGCCGTCGCGGGTTTCCCAGACTGAGGCCGCGAGGCCCGACGCCCCCAGGCGCAGCGCGAGCTCGAACCCTGCCGCCGACGAGGGCCTTTCGTGCGCAGGGGCCCCGTGGTGGGCGAAAGCGATCGGTGGGTCGAGTCCCATGCCCCCATCCTCGCAGCAACGCTGCGTGCTGGGGCAGTTCAGCGTCGCCGATCCGGTCGATCCACCGGTTCGCTCGACCCAGAGGTGCCCGGCGCCACCGGGTGCAGTCGCCCAATCCCCTCAAGTCGCGACGCCCAGGTCCGATTGAAGGTGCGTTGCTCAACCCACCCAGGAGGGGTCATGGCCACGATTCGGGCCAGCTGCGGAAATTGCGGTGACGTCCAGCTCACGACCGGTGACGTCACGGTTCGCATGTGCGTGACGACCGACGAGGGTGAATACCGTTTCGAGTGCCCCAGCTGCGCCGATCTGGTGGTTCGACACGCCGAACAGCGGACCATCGACCTGTTGCTGGCCGCTGGTGTGGCCCTCACGACCTGGTCGCTGCCCGCAGAGCTCTTCGAAGCTCGCGACGGTGCCCCCATCAGCCACGATGACCTGATCGACTTCCATGCGTCGTTGCAGAACGACGACGCGATCGCCGCGTTCTTCGCCGATCTCTCCTGAGCCATGGGGCGGTCGCGGGCGTCGGCGATGAGCGGCCGGCACCAACCGCACCGTTAGGCTGGGGAATCGTGACCCTGTTGCTCGCTCTCGGCTCGCTGGTCCTGCTCGGTCTGGGTCTCGCCGCCGTGGCGGTCCGCGGGCTCCGCCGTGCGCTGACCGAGCTCGATGGCGCGCGAGTCGCGCTGCACAGCACAACCCGTCGGTGGTCCAATACCGACGAACCCCCTGAGTAGGCTGCGCTCATGCTGAACGTCGGTGGAGGCGAGTTCCTCGTGATTCTCCTCGTGGGACTGATCGTGCTCGGCCCGCAGAAGCTCCCCGAAGCCGCACGTCAGATCGGTCGGGTCATGAGCGAGCTCCGAAAGATCAGCAACGGCTTCCAGCAGGAACTTCGCGACGCGCTCGACGAACCCGTCGAGGACGAGGCTCGAGCGCGCGGTGCAAAGGCGGTCGCATCGCACAACCGGGCTGCCGAGAACGCCCGGAAGGCGGCCGCCGCCGTCGCGAAGCTGGCCCAGGCCGAGGTCGAGGCGCAGGCGGAGCCAGCGACGCCGGTGGACCCGAACCCTGGTCCCGGTGTCCCCGCCGATGCCGACGAACCGGCCACGATCGAGACCACAGAACCCCAAGGCCCGAGCGATGAGGCGAACGGCGGTCTCGTGGCAGCGCAGCCTGAGCCGGTCGAGCCCGAGGAGCCCTGGCGCGCGAGTCCGGCCGCCGCGGCGGGGATGTACGACGTCGCCGGTACTCCCGTGCCACCGAACGAGCAGCCCGAGGTGGGGGGGTGACGACGAGCGGCACCCGAAGCCTCGACGACGGCCGGATGACCCTGATCGAGCACCTCACCGAGCTTCGCACCCGGATCATCCGCAGCGTGTTGGCCATCGGGGTGTGCGCCGTCGTGGGCTGGTTCTTGTACAAACCGGCCCTGCGCGCCATCGTCGAGCCCTACTGCGAGGCGCTCGGCGACAAGTGTCCCGCCGATGGGGCGGTCCTGGTGCTGTATGAGCCCTTGGAGGGCCTCAGCCTGCGGATGATGGTCGCTGGCTACATCGGCGTTGCGCTGGCCGTTCCGATCTGGCTGTGGCAGGCATGGCGGTTCATCAGTCCTGGCCTGTATCCACACGAGCGGCGCCATGGCCTCTCGTTCGTCGTCATCGGTGTGGCGTTGTTCGTCATGGGCGCCGGACTGGCGTACTGGACCCTGCCCCGGGCGCTGCAGTTCCTGATCGACATCGGCGGCGAGGATCTCGTCACCCAGTACCGGGGGCGGGCCTATGTCGAGTTCATCATCAAGATGATGATGGCCTTCGGCCTCGGCTTCGAGTTCCCGTTGGTACTGGTGTTCCTGCAGATCCTCGGCGTGCTCGACTACTCGACGCTCGCCCGGTTCCGACGGTACGCGATCGTCGGGATCGTCATCCTCGTGGCCGTGATCACCCCGAGCGGCGATCCGATCTCGTTGTTGGCACTCGCCGGCCCGATGTACCTCTTCTACGAGTTGTCGATCGTTTTCGGACGTCTTCGCGCCCGCAAGCGGAGACGAGCGGCAACGGCGTGACCGGGTCCGTGTCGCCGCTGTTGGACCTGCCGTTCGCGCTCGACCCGTTCCAGGTGGCAGCGGTGGACCACCTGCTCGCCGGTCACTCGGTGGTCGTCGCGGCGCCGACGGGCTCGGGCAAGACGGTCGTGGCCGACCATGCGATCGAGCTGGCGTATCGCGGTCACGGAAAGGCGTTCTACACCACGCCGATCAAGGCACTTTCGAATCAGAAGTACCACGATCTCGTGGCGCGCTACGGCGAAGCCGAGGTCGGCCTGTTGACCGGCGACAGCTCCATCAACGGCGAGGCGCGCATCGTGGTGATGACCACCGAAGTGCTCCGCAACATGATCTACGGCGGGTCGCCGACCTTGCGCGGCCTGGAGTACGTCGTTCTCGACGAGGTCCACTACCTGCAGGACCAGTATCGCGGCCCTGTGTGGGAGGAGGTGCTGATCCACGCGGCCCCCGACGTGCGTTTCGTGGCGCTGTCGGCCACGGTGTCCAACGCCGACGAGCTCACCGACTGGATCAGTTCGGTGCGGGGACCGACCGAGCTGGTCGTTTCGCAGATCCGGCCGGTCGAGCTGACCAACCTGTTCCTCAGCACCGACACCGAGACCCACCGCACCCACCTCATCGACACGCTCGTCGACGATCGGCCCAACCCGGAGGGCCACCGCTTCACCGAGCCGGCCACCCCCGCCCGGGGCGGTCGCAGGGAACGCCGGAACCGATTCGCCACCCCTCGTCGGCTCGAGGTGCTCGACGTGCTGGCCGATCGCGACATGCTTCCGGCCATCGTGTTCGTGTTCAGTCGCGCCGGCTGCGACGAGGCCGCGGCCCGCCTCGCCGACGACGGGGTCTTGCTCACCGAGGAGGCCGAGCGCGCCGAGATCGGCTCCATCGTCGAGCAGCACACGGGTCACCTGGACGCGGCCGAGCGGGACGTCCTGCGACACGACCGCTTCGTCGCCCAGCTCGAGCGTGGCATCGCGGCCCACCATGCCGGCATGGTGCCGTCGTTCAAGGAGGCCGTGGAGGCGTGTTTCGTCCGTGGGCTCGTGAAGCTGGTGTTCGCGACCGAGACGCTCGCTCTCGGCATCAACATGCCGGCGCGCGCCGTGGTCATCGAGCGTCTGACGAAGTTCAACGGCGACACCCACGAATTCCTCACGCCGCTCGAGTACACGCAGCTCACCGGGCGCGCCGGGCGCCGCGGTATCGACGACGTCGGCTATGCCATCGTGCTGTGGTCACCGTTCGTGCGCTTCGAGCAGGTCGCGCAGCTGGCCACCTCCAAGAACTTCACCCTCCAGTCGGCGTTCCGGCCGACCTACAACATGGCGGCGAACCTGGTGCGTATGCACGAACGCGAGGGCGCCCACGCGCTCCTCGACCGCTCGTTCGCGCAGTTCCAGGCCGATCGCGGTCAGCAGCGGCTCGATCGGCGTCGCCGTCGGGTCGTGGGTGAGATCGAACAGATCGAGGCGGCGCTGCGCAGCGAGGGCGTCGACCCGGCCTCGGTCGGTCGCGTCGCGGCGCGCGTCGATGCCGCCACCTCCGAGCTGATCGAGCAGGCCATCGCACGGCTGCAGCCGGGCCACGTGGTCACGGTGTCGGTCGGCGACCACGCCGAGCCTGCCGCGGTCTTGTCGGTCGGGTACCGCTCGGGAGGCGCAGTGAAGGTGCGTTTGGTCGGGCGGTCGCACAAGCGCTACACCCTCGGCATCGGTGACTTCAGCGTGCCACCGGCGGTGCTGGGAACCGTCGATCTCCCGACGCCGTACCAGCCCAACAACGGCAGCTTCCAGCACGAGGTCGTACGCCGCCTGCAGCGAACCCGGTTGCGCAACGCGCGGCGCCGTACCCCCACGATGCCCGAGAGCGGTGGCGACGGCGGCGGGCCGATCCTCACGGCAGACCAACGCCGGCGGGCTCACCAACTTGCGGATCGACGAGCCCAGCTCCGACGCATCGACGATCGCATCGGCGTCAGCGGGAGTCGACTGGCGCGACAGTTCGACGACATCGTGGGGATCCTCCAGGCCCGCGGCTACGTCTCGAACTGGCAGCTGACCTCCCACGGCGAGATGCTTCGTCGGATCTACAACGAGTCCGATCTCGCGATCGCCGAGGCGCTGCGGACCGGGCTGCTCGACGATCTGCGTGCCCCGGAGCTTGCGGGGCTGGTTTCCTGCGTCACCTATGAACACCGCGGTCCCGTCGGGGCCCCCAGCCCCCGGCTGCGCTCGGCAGCGCTGCGGGAACGATTCGCGCGACTCGAGGACCTCGTGGACGGCATTCGCGGCGACGAGGCTTCCGTGGGGCTGCGACTCACCGGAGAGCTCGACACCGGGTTCGTGCGCATCGCGACGGGATGGGCTGCAGGAAGCGACCTCGGTGATCTCCTCGATGACGAGGAGATCACCGGCGGGGACTTCGTGCGCCAGGTTCGCCAGCTGATTGACGTGCTGGGCCAGATTGCCGTCGCCGCCCCGGTGGCTGCGACCCGGGCGGCCGCCGACCGCGCCGCGGACGCGCTCCGCCGAGGGGTGGTGGTCGCGACCACCGGCACCGATCGCGATCCCGACGCGCCGGCGGCAGCCTCGTGAGGCTCGGACCCGGTGATGCGTGGGGCGCGACCGGGGTCGTGCCCCGTGACCTGGCGGTGGCGCACAGCGATGCAGAGGCCGTGGGTCTGATAGGCCAGGGTCACCGCATCGTCGGGCTCGCCGCGGGCGACCTCTGTCGTACCTTGGGAGGCCGTGGTGACGTCCGCGATCGACGGGGTCGGGAAGCGATCCTGTGTCCGGTCGATGTCGGCGTCGCGGAAGTCGACGACACGTCGCACCTGTTCCTGGCCCATGTCGTGGCCGCCGGTCGGTTCGGCGCCGGCGAGGGTGCCGCGATCATGAACGCGGAGTGGTTCGGGGACTTTCGCCTCGGCCCGCGCGCTCACCCCGGCGACGGCCTGCTCGACGTGACGACCGGTCGGCTGCCGTTTCGCGCCCGACTCCAGGCGCGTCGTCGCAGCCATACGGGCGATCATGTCCCCCATCCGGCGCTACACATGCGACGGGTGGAGCACGTCGACCTCACCTTCGAGCGGCCACGTCTCGTGCGCGTCGACGGGGTGATGCTCGGTCGGGTGTGCCGGCTGCGCGCCCGACTCCGGCCCGAACAGGTGCAGGTCGTGGTCTGAGCGCCCACCCTGCGCGTTCCGGGGGTGTGCGGTTCGGGCACGCTACGATTCCGGCCATGCGTCGCGCTCCTCGTCCCTCTTCCGTCCGCGTGCGCGCGGTCGCCGGCGCCTAGTCTCGGACGCTGTGACCGTCTACGTCGCCGAACAGTGGACAGACGACGAAGCCGACGTGCTACGTCGTTACTTCACCAACCTCGACCAGCCGGTCTTCGCTCTCGTCAACCTGCCCGAGGTGGTGAAGGGCGCGCTCTTCGCGCGCTACAGCCGCTCGCCGAAGAGCCTGCGGCGCTTGTTCCTCGATGAGTTCCTGTCGGACCTCGACGTTTCCGGCGATGCCTCGATCGACGCGACCGTCGGCCTCTCCCATGCCGAGCGCCTCTATCACCGCATCTTTTTCGAATACGGCGACGACTCGGTGGCCCAGCTCGGTGGGGTCCATCTGGCGTGCGAGCAGGCGTCGAACCTGCTCACCAAAGTGCTCGAGTGGGGTCGGCTCATGAGCTACCTGGAACAGTCGACGCGCTACATCGCCTATGACACGCGCATCGGCGGGCGTTACCGCTATTACCGCGACCCCGCAGTGCTCAACTCGGTGCACGGCACCCGCTACGTCGGCGACATGGACCGCCTGTTCGACACTTACGCCGATCTCGTGCCCAGGATGCAGGATTTCGTGCGGGCGCAGTTCCCCAAACACCCGGACGATTCCGACCTGGTCTACCGCCAAGCGGTGAAAGCCAAGGCCTTCGATGCGCTCCGTGGCCTCCTCCCGGCGGCGTCGATCTCCAACGTCGGGATCTACGGCACCGGCCAGGCCTACGAGGCCCTGCTCATGCGGATGCGGGCGCATCCGCTGCCGGAGGCCCGGTACTACGCCGACCTCATGCTCGGAGAACTCCGCAAGGTGATCCCTTCGTTCGTCGAGCGTGTCGACCGCCAAGACCGCGGGGTCCAGTGGAGCGAATACCTCCAGGCCACCGCCGAGGACACCAGCGACGTGGTCGCCGCCCTGTTCCCCGAGGGCACGATCGCCGATCCGGCGCCCCTCGTCCGGCTCGTCGACTTCGACCCCGATGCCGAGATCAAGATGATCGCATCGATGATCTACCCGCACACCCATTTGCCCGAGGAACAGATCGAGCGAACGGTCGCGTCCATGGGTCACGACGACCGCATGGCCGTGGTCCGGGCGTACGTCGGCGACCGCCGGAACCGTCGGCACAAGCCTGGTCGGGCGCTCGAGCAGCCGTTCTACAAGTTCGACGTGCTCGTCGACTACGGGGCGTTCCGTGATCTCCAGCGGCACCGGATGCTCACCATCGACTGGCAGTCGCTGAGCCCTTATCACGGCTACACGCGACCGGCGTTGGTCGACGCCGCGGGCATGGCCGACCCCTTCGACGAGGCGATGCGTCGTTCGGCGGCCCTCCACGACGTCCTCGCGGAGGATTTCCCCGATCAGGCGCCCTACGCGATCAGCCTGGCGTACAAGATCCGCTTCTCCATGAACATCAATGCGCGCGCCGCCATGCACATGCTGGAACTGCGTACCACCCCTCAGGGACACCCGAGCTATCGAGAGGTCGGCCAGGAGATGCATCGTCTGATCGCCGAGGAGGCGGGCCACCACGCGGTGGCCGAGATGATGCGCTTCGTCGATCACTCACCGGAGACCGATCTCGAACGTCTGCAGGCCGAACGACGCGCCGAAGGGCGCCGCAGCGCGTCGTCGTGAGCATCGGGTCCCGACGGGACTGATGTTGCTCGTGTGCGTATTGTTGAAATAGTGCTTGTTTTGCGTGGAGGGGCTGCTGTAGAGTGAGGCCGCTTGCGGGCGGCAGGAACGCACATGCAGCTTTCTCATGCCCGGTATGGACGTCATGTCCCCCGACACGCAAGCAACCCTGAGCTCCTCGAACGCTGGGGTGCGTCGCGTCGCCAGATCGCCGGCGCCTTGCTGGTCGGTGCCCTGGTGACGGCAACGTCCACGCCCGCGTACGCGTCCTCGGAGCACAAGGTGCAGCCCGGTGACTCACTGTGGGCGCTGGCCAAGGCCAACGGCGTGTCGGTTGCGGCGATCGCCGAGGCCAACGGGTTGCTCAACCCCGATCTGATCAAGATCGGCACCATCATCGTCATCCCGGACCCGGAGGGTTCGGGCGCAGATCCCGACGTCCACATCGTCGTCCCGGGTGACACGCTGTGGGGGATCGCCGCGCACTACGGCATCGGACTCGGTCAGCTGGCCCGGCAGAACGGGCTCGCCGGCTCGGACCCGGTGATCCACCCGGGCCAGGAGCTCGTGATCACCCCTGGAGCCGGCGACACGACGCCCTCTGACTCGGCGACGGGTGCCGGCGCTGTGGTGAGCGCGCCCCGCACCTACGTCGTCGTGGCCGGTGACACGCTGTGGGCGATCGGTGACCGCCTCGGCGTGCCCGTCGCGGACCTGCTGTCGGCCAATGGGCTCACCGAGGCCCAGCCGATCCTGGTCGGGCAACGCCTCGTCGTTCCGACGGCGACGGTGAATCTGGCGAACCTTCCCGCCGACCTGGCCGCCGACCCGGGACGCCTCGCGCTCGTGCCCGTGTTCGACCACTGGGCGGCCGAGTACGGCGTGCCCGCAGACCTTCTCAAGTCGCTCGCTTGGTTCGAGTCGGGCTGGAACAACACCAAGGTGTCGTCTGCCGAAGCGATCGGAATCGGTCAGATCCTGCCGATCACCGCCGATTTCGTCTCCGAGCACTTGATCGGCGCCACGCTCGACCCATTCGTCGCGAGCGACAACATCCAGATCAGTGCGCGGTACCTCCGGTACCTCCTCGACAACACCGGCGATCCCCGGCTCGCGGTGGCGTCGTACTATCAAGGCCTCACGGCGACGCGGCAGCACGGCATCTATCGATCGAGCCAGTTCTACGTGGACGGGATCCTCTCGCTTCGATCACGCTTCGGCTGAACGATCCGCGGGCTCGTCCCGCAGGCGGTGCGTCGGGTTGACGCTGTGTTGGATTCGTGTCGTTGAACGCGCCCCAACAGCTCGCCGAGCGCGTATAGTCCGCCGCTGAGGTCGACAACCCGAGGACGACAATGGCCGACGACGACATCAAAGACGAGGACCTCGAGACCGAGGACCTCGACGACGAGTTGGATCTCGACGATGAGCTCGTCGACGCCCCGGACGATGTCGCCGATCTCGAACTCGACGACGAGCTCGACCTCGATGACGACGATCTCGGCCTCGAGGACGAGATCGAGGTCGACGACGAGGCCGAAGAGGAAGACGAAGAGCCCGAGGCGCCCGCACGTCGCCGTCGCAAAGAAGGCGAGGACGACGACGACGACGACGAGGAGGCCGATCCCGACGACGTCGAAGCCGACCTCGACACCATCCTCAAGGATCGCATCGCGGCCAGCGACGACGAGGAAGAGGAAGACGACGAGGAGGAAGGCGCCGATCCCTCCGCGGGCAACACCGGCCAACTCGAAGGTGTCGTTGCGCGCCAGGACGATGAGATCAATTGCCCGAACTGCTTCCTGCTCGTCCACGAGTCCGTCGTCCGGGCGCAGGGCGAGTGCCCGCACTGCGGCGAACCGATCGAGCTGTGAACCTCGGCGATGGCTGAGCGACCGACCAACGCAGCGCCGGTCGACCGACTCCTCGACCTGTTGGTCTACGCGCCCATCGGGTTGACCCTCGACGTTGCGACGGTCGGTCCGGATCTGGCGCGGCGCGGACGCCAGCACGCGGCGGCGGCTCGCCAGATCGGTGAGTTCGCGGTGCGTGCCGGGATGCGGCGGCTCGACGTCGCGATCGCCAACTTCGTTGCATCGGGCGACCGCGCCGGGCAAGCATCGGGCTCGGCGGCCGAGGCAGCGAACACCGATGTGACTGTCGACTCCGTCGGCGAGGAAACGGAGGGCGCTGCGGTCGAGGGCCGTTCCCCCGAGGGCAGTGCTCTCGAGGAACCCGGCGTCGGCGACACCGCGGAGCCGGTCCCGTCCGTGGAGACGCTCGCGATCTCCGACTACGACCTGCTGGCCGCCTCACAGGTCGTGAAGCGCCTCGACGCGCTGACGCCCGAGGAGCTCGAGGCGGTCCGGCGCTACGAGGCAGCGACGCGCGATCGTCGGACCATCCTGCACAAGATCGCCCGGCTCCAGGGCTGACATGGAGGTCGACGCCCACGTCGCCGTCGCCATGGAGGTGCCGGCAGTCGTCGAGCTGGCCCGCGAAGGGCGTCGAGCCATCGAGGACGCGCGCGGCGCGGCACTGTGGTTGTTCGGCGAGGCGCCGCCGGAGCCGCTCGACGACACCTACAGGGGTTTCGTGGAGGACCCAGCGCATTGCGCCGTGGTGGTGGGGACCGTGGACGACACGATCGTCGGTCTGCTGACGGTCGTGGCTCGAGCCGTGCCCGGCGGGCGCGCCGCTGATGTCGCCGAGGTGTACGTCATCGAGGGGGCGCGCGGCGTGGGCGTCGGTGAGGTGATGATGCGCGTTGCCTTGGACTGGGCCGCGGCCCACGAGATGGTTGCGCTCACCGGCCGGGCGTTGCCCGGCGACCGGGCAGCGAAGAACTTCTTCGAGCGTCACGGCCTGGTCGCGCGTTCCATCGAGGTCTACCGGAGCCTCGACCCGTCATGAGCCCTTCTGCCGTCGAGCTGTGTGTCAGCGCGATCGTCTTCGACCTCGATGATCGCCTCCTGCTCGTCGAGCGCGCCACCGCGCCCGATGTGGGGCGATGGGCGCTCCCCGGCGGGCGGGTCGAGCCGGGGGAGACCCTACGCGAGGCCGTGGTGCGCGAGACCGCCGAGGAGACCTCGATCTCGGTGGTTCCGGAGGCATCGGTGGGCTGGGTCGAGCGCATCGACGACGATGCCCACTACGTGATCGTGTCGTTCGATGCGGTGACCTTGGACCGCGTCGATCCCATGGCCGGCGGCGACGCGGCCAGTGTGCGCTGGGTACCGCGGTGGGAGGTGAGCGATCTCCCGCTCGTCGAGGGCCTGCTGGACTTCCTCGCCGAACACGGCATCGTGGCCGTGATCACCTGACCTGTTGCGTTTCGGCGCTCAGCTCGGGGAGCCCGCGGCGCCGCGACGCGTGCCTCCGCCTCCGGCCCGGCGACGCTTCCGCGGTGGTTCGGTCGGCTCGATCCCGAACAAGGCGGCGATCTGCGGAACGCGGGTGGACAGCCGGCGGACGGTGTCGAGCAACTCGTCGTTCACGGTGCTGGGTATGCCCTGCGGTTGCACCGATTGACGCACCGGTGAGAAGGCGACGGCATCGAGGACCGTTCCCCATCGCTGAGGGCCGGTCTCGGTGGTCAGCGATGCGGCTGCAGCTTCGGCCAGTCGGGTGGCGAGATCAGGCGGCATCGGGGCGCCGGCTTTGGGGGGACGGCTGCTCATCCGCAGCGCGCGTACCGTGCGGTCGTCGGTGAGCGCCGAAGCGATGTCGCCGAGCCAGGCGTTGTGTTCGTCGTCCACGCGTTTGGTGAGCGCCTCGCGCAGCTGGTCGGCGAGGGCGCGTGTCTCCTCGGAGCGAGCCGCGGACTCGGCGGCCACCACGACCGAGCGCAGGTCCCGGAGGTCCACGTCGTCGATGCCGGCCAACGCCGCCTCGGCACGGTCGTGCCATTCTGCGCCCTTCAGCCGGGGGAGAAGCGTTTCGCCGAGCTCGAGCAACGGGTTCGGATCGACCTCGGGGCGCCCGGCAGCCCGGTGCTCGGCGTTCTGCTCGTCGATGAGCTTGCGAAGTCCGGGGATGCCGCCGCGCATGACCTCGTTCGCGAGCGGATGCTGGATCTGCGGCAGAGCAGCGAGCGCGGCATCGCGATGGGTTCGGCGCGGCCTCAGGCGTTTCGCCTTGGGTTTGACGGGCTCCTGTTGGCGAGCGGGGCGCTCGGCTCGTTCGGGTCGTGGACGGGAGTCGCGATCGGTTCCAGGGCGGCCGCGCTCGCCGGTGGCACGACCGCGCCCGCCGTCGGGCCGTCCGCCCTCGGGACGGTCTCGACCGCCGTCGCCACGTCCACCATCGCGCCTGGCGCCGCCGCGTCCGGCACCCTCGCGCCGGCCAGCGTCGCCACGTCCGGCACCCTCGCGGCGCCCACGACCGCTGCTCTCGCGGTCGTCGTCACGGCCGCGACCGCCTCGGCGACCGACCAAGGTCGTGGTCACGGCGGGGTGACCATCGCCTGAACCGAG
>JAHECR010000050.1 GCA_024641655.1 Acidimicrobiaceae bacterium | reverse complement strand
GGGGCGGTGTACTACCGGTCGCTCGGGGCAGGCCCGGAGGCCGCACCCGACCCCGACGAGCTCAATCCGATCGTCGACGCCCTCAACCACCTGGACGTCGACAACGCCTGAGGGCAACCGCGCCGTATTGCCCGGCGTCACCGCCGGGATGTACTCGAAGGCACTGACATCGACAGCACGGACCAAACATGGTCTCCACCCGCTCGGGGCCCGGACACTCACCTTGGTGCATGGTCAACCGCCGAACACCGATCGACGCGCCTTGAAGACCGCGGTGGATTCGAAGCGAACGCTCCGGATCCATGCAGACGAGGTCGGCGAGCTCACCGCCTCGCTTCGGTCGACGGTTGGACCCGCACGGTGGCTACGACGATGAGGCATGACACGAGCACAAGGGAGCCAAGCACCAACGTCGGGCCGGCCAGATCGAGCTTCGGAGCGAGGTTGACTCCTGCGGTGGTGATCGCGACGCCCACCGAGGTACCCAGCGCGCGAGCGACGTTGATCTGACCGCCAGTGATGGCGGCGAACGATGCCGGCACCGCGCTCATCACCTCGACATTGTTGGCGGGCATCGCCAGGCCCAGTCCGGCCCCTGCCGCCGAGAGGAGCAGACTCGTTGCCGTGGGCGACGTCCAGGCCGTGACGAGGGCGGCAAACGCGAGGGTGGTCGTGGTTGCTCCAACCACGATGCGCCGGTGATTGCCGAACGCGGCCGGAAGGAAGTTGCTCCCGAGCGCCGACAGCGCGAAGCCGGCGGGGAGCCACGTCAGCACGAACCCGCCCCCGGCTGTCGACAGACCCCACCGCTCGAACACGGTCGGAAACAGCACGAGTGGCGCGAACAGCACGAGGTAGCCGCCGAACGCTCGGCCCATTCCGACCCACACACCGGGAAGCCCCAGGATCGACGGGTCGAGGAGCGGCGCCTTTGCGCGTCCTTCGACCCGGATCAGACCCGTGGCGGCGACGAAGGCGACGGCGACGAGCCCGAGCGCCAGCCACAGCGGCAGGTCGGTTCCCGACGCCGCGCTCAACGCGAGCAGGCCGGCCGTTGCCGCCACACCCAGCAGGATCATCCCCCCGGTGTCGTGCTTCGTGGCCTCGGCGAGGTGGCGGCTCCGGGGCAACACGACCCGCGCCGACACCAACGCGATCACACCAACCGGGACATTCACCCAGAACACCGATGGCCAACCGAAATGCTCCACCATGACCCCGCCCACCGTCGGGCCCAAAGCCAGCCCCAGCGCCTGGGCCGCTGCCTGTATCCCGAGGGCCGCACGACGCGAGTGCACCGGGACGCTCAAGGTCACGAGCGCAATACTGTTGGCCTGCAGCAGTGCCGCACCGACGGCCTGCACCGCCCGGGCGCCGATGAGGAACGGCATGGTCGGTGCCAGCGCACACGCCGCCGAAGCCGCGGTGAACAGGGCGAATCCTCGTGAGTACATCCGCTTGCGGCCGTGCACGTCGGAGAACCGTCCCACCGGCACCAGCAGCGTGGCCACAACCAGAAGGTACGACAGCGACACCCACTGGATCGTCCCCAGCGACGACCCGAACTCGTCCTCGAGCGCCGGGTAGGTCAACGTCACGATGCTGGCGTCGAGCTGACCCATGAACGCCCCGAAGCAGACTGCCCCGACAGCAGCCCAGGGAGCCCACGACTTGTCCCGCAACCACGGCGGGCGTGGCGTCTCCGAGGTGGTCGCGAGCGGTGAAGCAGACCGGGGCTCCGTCACCGCCGACTCCGCCCGTGTCCCCGTTTGATTCGTGATGCGTTCCATCGCGACCTCGCCGAACCCGTTCCCATGGCAGCGTGCCACACGCGACCGCGCCTCGTGAGCGGTCGATCATCCCCTCCTGCGCCGCTCACCCCATGGCGGGGTGGGCGGCGGGCCAGCGAGCGCGTCGCAGGAACGACACGGTCATCGAACCGATGGTGACCAGGCCCATGAGAGCGAAGGTCTCGCGCAGGCCGATCGCGTCAGCAAGCGCGCCGAGCGGCAGCGCGGCCATGCCGAAACCGCTGAACGAGAGCATCATCAGGCTCTGGAGCCTGCCGTGGTACTCGAACTCGGACAACGTCAACGTCAGGGTGTTGTTCATCGACGTGAAGCCGGAGGACGCCGCGCCGAGCACGACGACCGCGGCGAGGGCGGTCCAGAAGTAGGGGGCCCAGGCGAGCAGCAGCAGGCCGACACCGAATCCGAAGCCGGTCACGGTCTGAATGTCCCACGCCAGCTCGTTTCTGGCGATGCGAGCGATGGCGAACGACACCGCGACCGCCCCGATGGCCGTGAAGGCCTGGAGGAGCCCGAACGCGCCCGAGCCCTTGCCGTAGGTGTCGGTGGCGACCTGGGCGAGGAAGGCCTGGAACGGGAACGCGATCATCACGACGGCGAACGAAGTGAAGAGCAGAAGGCGAACCTCGCGATGTCGCCGGGCATAGCGGATGCCGTCGCGGAACTGCTCCACGGGCGACGCGCCGGCGTGCACGGCGATCTTCACCCCTTCGGGGAGCCGGGTCACCTGCCAGGTCGCGAGCACCGCGAACGCCGTCGCGGCGTAGTGCACCCCGGCGCTACCGATCCATGCGACGCCGATGGCCCAGCCCACGAGCGAAGGGCCGATGATGCGCGTGGAGTTGAAGCTCATCTGACCCAAGACAATGGCGTTCGGGAGCAGGTCCTGGCCCACGACCTCTGCGGTCATCGCCATGCGGGCCGGCCCCAGGAACGCGAAGACGGCGGCCTGGATCGCCGACGTGGCGAGGAGCTGCCAGTAGGTCAGGAAGTCGAACGAGATGGCCAACCCGATCCAGAGCGAGGTGAACATCAGGACGATCTGGGTCCCGATCAGGATCGACTTGCGCGAGAACCGGTCGGCCGCGACCCCACCGACCGGGTTGAGCACGAGCATGCTGATACCGAACGCGAACAGCACACCGCCCAAGCCCGCGTTCGAACCGGTGATCTCGTTGGCGAGCCAGGCACGGGCGATCGACTGGCCGAGAATCGAGGCCGACGAGATGATCGCCGACCAGAACAGCAACCGGTACGCGGGGACCTTGAGCGAGGCGAACGTCGCGACGGGCGACCCATCTACAGAGTCGCCGACGGACGCGACCGACTGTGGAGCGTCGTGTTCGATCGATGGGCGTTCGGAGGTCAGATCTTCGCTTGACACAGTCTCTCGAGATCAACGCGGGTGCGAGCGGGCAGGCAAGCAGTCTCTCACGCGCCGGCCGCCGTCGAAACAGGAACCGACCTGCGGGAAGGTCGTCGGTTCGTTGCGACCCGCTCGGTAGGGTCGGTCATCGACCACTACGAGGAGGCCCGCCATGAGCACCATGGACGACTTCAACACGCAGATCATCGACGAGTTCCGGGCCAACGCCGGCGTCGTCGGAGGACCCTTCGCAGGGGCCAACATGGTGTTGGTGCACCATCGAGGGGCCAAGAGCGGGGTCGAACGCGTGACGCCGCTCGTGTACCGGAGCGAAGGCGACAGCGTCGTCGTCTTCGCGTCCAAAGGTGGCGCTCCCACCAATCCCGACTGGTTTCACAACCTCGTTGCCAACCCCGAGACGACGATCGAGATCGGTACCGAGACCCGGTCCGTGCGCGCCCGCGTCGCCGAAGGTGACGAGCGCACCCGCATCTGGGAGGCCCAGAAGGTCGAGAGGCCACAGTTCGCCGAGTACGAGGCCAAGACCGATCGCCTCATCCCCGTGGTCGTCCTCGAGACGGTCTAGCCCGCGTGGCCGGCGCAGACCTTGGGCGAGCTGCTCAGTCGTCGGTGGCGAAGATCCGGGTTTCGTCGGCGAAGGCCTTGAACTCGAGCGCGTTGCCACTGGGGTCGAGCACGAACATCGTGTGCTGCTCGCCGGCGGTGCCGGCGAACCGCACGTGCGGCTCGATCACGAACGCCGCGCCTGCCTCTACGAGGCGATCGGCGAGCAGTCGCCATCGCCGCACCGTCAGGATCAAACCGAAGTGGGGCACCGGCACGTCGTCGCCGTCGACCACCTTGTGCGTCGGGGGCCGAGCGGGGTCTTTCGCGAGGTGGGCGACGATCTGGTGTCCATCGAGATCGAAGTCCACCCACGTGTCGGCCGACCGCCCCTCGGGACAACCCAGGATGTCGCCATAGAAGGTGCGGGCGGCCTGGAGGTCGTGGACCGGGAAGGCCAGATGGAAGCGGGACCGACGCACGGGACCCTCCTCCCATGGCGACGGGGGTGGTGGCGCGGGGTCGTTCACACCGGTTCCGTGCCCTGCGCGAGCTGCACGGCGATGGTCAGGCGCACGACGTCGCTGGGCGACACGATGCCGACCACCACGTCGCCGTCCATGACAAGGGCGCGCGTGGCAGAGCGTTCCTCCATGGCGCGAGCCAGTTGATCCACGGTCGCGTTCGGCGCGACAACTGGCACATCTTCGAGAGGCGTCATCACGGCCTGAACCGACGTGGTCGACCACGTCGCCCGGGGCGAGGACCGCACCGACTTGATCTCGACCAAGCCGATGACCCTGCCGGTGCCGTCCACCACGGGATATGCCGCATGGCGCCCCGACGACACCAGGTCGTCCACGAACCACTCGATCGAACGCGACCCTGGGACCGACTCGGGATCGGGGGTCATGACGTCGAGCGCCGTGAAACTCCGGAGCATCGACTCCCTGCGAACGCCTTGGGCCTCTGCCGCCGACGCTTCGCGGACGAACCAACCAATGGCCATCAACCACACGCCGGCCAGGAGTCCGGAGAAGAAGATCTCGACGATCCCGACCCAGACCATGGCCTGACCGACGCCGCCTCCGAGCCGGGCCGCCTTGGCGGTTGCGTCGTCCTGGGAGAGCCCGCCCCTCCACAACCACGCCTGGTAGACCCGCCCGCCATCGAGGGGGAACGCCGGCAACAGGTTGAAGCCCGCCAGCAGGAGATTGATGGAGCCGAACCACATGAGCACCGCACCGCTCAGACCGCCGCCGGGAATCGCCAGCGCGAGGCCCACGAGGCCGCACACGATGCTCACGGCGGGGCCGGCCACGGCGATGCGCATTGCTGCGCTCGGATCGGCCGCCGGCCGCTCCAGGCGAGCCACTCCCCCGAGCATCCACAGCGTGATCGACTTGACGCCGACCCCCTGTGACTGGGCGACGAGCGAGTGTCCCAGTTCATGGGCCACGAGGGCCGCGAAGAAGCCGACCGTCGCCACGATCCCCGCTATCCAGTAGGCACGGTCGGACCGGCCCTCGGCCATCTGGGGCAGCACTTCGCTTGCGAGGGACCAGGCGATCAGCCAGCCGATGATCGCTACGCTCCAACTGACACGAATCTCGATGCCTCGCACCCGACCGATCAGCACACCGTTCATGGCCGCAGCCTACGAGCAGGGGTCCTGGTCCCCTGCCCGCCACCGGACGGGGTCACTGCCAACGCCGCGTCGACATCGCCCGCCCGATGCGCTCGTGGGCGACGTCGAGTGCCGCCTGCCGCGGGGTCACCGACGCGGCGTCGCTCCGATCGAGCACTGCTGCGGTGTTGGCTGCAATCTGCTCCGCGATCGTGTCGAAGGCTTGGCGCCTTGTCCCGTGTGCGTGTTCGACGGCCGCACAGATGACCCCACCGGCGTTGGCGACGATGTCGGGCACCGAGACGACCCCACGCTCGTGTAGTCGCTCCTCGGCCTCGGTGGTCGCGGCGATGTTGGCCCCCTGCAGCACGACGGCGGCGTCGAGACGATCGATGTTGTCGGCGCGGAGCGAATCGGGTCCCGCAGCCGGGATCCAGATGTCACACGGGACTGCGACCAGGTCGCGCGGATCGAGCGGTTCGCCACCGTAATCGGACACGGACCGGCGATCGGCCTTCAACTCGTCCAGACGGTCCAGGTCGAGCCCGTCGCTGCGGGCGATGGCGCCGCGGGAGTCGGCGACGCCGACGAGGACCGCTCCACGTTCGGCAAGCAGGCGCGCCGCGTGGCGGCCCACACTGCCGTAGCCCTCGACCACCACCCGCGCACCGCGCAGGTCGAGGCCGATGCGCTCGGCGACGACGCCGGCTGCGGTGGCAAGCCCGTAGCCCGTTGCCCCCAGCTCGTCGAGGGGCAGGCCACCCAGCTCGGCGGGAAGGCCCACGGCTCGACCGATCTCGTCGTGGATCCAGGCCATGGCGGTCTCGTCGGTGCCCATGTCGGGCCCGGGGATGTAGTCGTCGAGGTTCGCGATGGCCGCAGCGAAGGCCCGCAGGTGCGCCTCCTTGTCGGCGGTCGCCATGTTGGGATCGGCGATGATCACCGACTTGCCGCCGCCATGGGAGAGACCGGCCAGCGCGTTCTTGAGGGTCATGGCCCGAGCGAGGCGGGCGCACACCTCCGCGGTTGCGTCGAGCGCCATGCGGACCCCGCCGATCGCGGGACCCGCGGCGACGTTGTCCACCACCACCACCGCACGCAGGCCCGTGCGCCGCTCGGTGAGGTACAAGGCCTTCGAGGGGCCGAGCTCGTCGGTCTCCAGGAAGCCGTCCAAGGCGGTCTGCGTCATGACGATCCCTCCAGATCGGTGACCAAGGCCCCGAGAAAGCGCGCTGCCTCGCTCCCCATGACGACCCGGTGGTCGAACGTCAGCGAGACCGGCAGCACCCGCCGGACCGCGGGCTGCCCTTGATGGGCCACCACGGCGGATCGCACGCGGCCGGCCCCGACGATGGCCACCTGCGGCGGCACCACGACCAAGGCGGCATGGCGCCCGGCGAACACGCCGAAGTTCGACAGCGTGATCGTTTGACCCTTCAGCTCCTCGGCCGGGACGGTACGGGCAGCGACGTCACGCTTGAGCGCCTCGAGACCGTCGCGCAGGTCGTCGGCCGAGCGATGGGCGACGTCGCGAAGCACCGGCACGAACAGGCCGTCGGCGGTGTCGACCGCCACACCCAGGTCGATCACCTCGTTGTGACGACGACCGACATCGCGTCCGAGGAACGACACATTGAGTGCAGGCTCGACGATGCACGCCCGGGCGACCGCGCGCACGAGACGCAGGGTCACGTCCTCGTGCTGATCCCAGTCTCCGATGTCGGCCTCGTCGGTCACCGTCGCCGGGACGACCTCGGCGTGGGCGCGGGACATGTTCGCATCCATCGCCCGGCGCACGCCCCGCAACGGCTCGATGCCCGAAGAAGCTCTGGCGACGGCGGTCGCGACAGCCTCGACATCGGCCGAGGTGATGGTGCCGTCAGGGCCCGTCGGCGTCACCGAAGCCAGATCGACGCCGAGTTCGGACGCTCGCCGGCGGACTGCAGGCGTCGCGCGTCGACCCGAAGGCGGCGCGGGCAGATCGTGCCGTTCGGGCTCGGCAGCCGCCGTCCGGAGCGTCCCGACGATGGCGCCCGCGTCGGCAGCTGCGCCGTCGGCGAACTCCACGATCGCCTCGCCCACCTCCACGAGATCTCCCGGTTGGGCCAGCAGGCGGGAGATGTGACCCGATCGGGGCGAGGGGATCTCGACGACCGCCTTGTCGGTCTCCACCGACACCATCGGCTGGTCGGCCACGACGTGGTCGCCCGGACCGACGTGCCACATGACGATCTCGGCCTCGTGCAGCCCCTCACCCAGGTCGGGCAGAACGAATTGGGTCATGTGTACTCCAGTACTCCACGAGCGGCTTCGACGACACGCGCTGTGTCGGGCAGGTAACGATCCTCGAGGCGCAACAGCGGCATGACCGTGTCATACCCCGTGACGCGCCGCACCGGAGCCAGCAGACTCGTCAGGCCCGCATCGGCGAGCCCTGCCGCGATCTCGGCGCCGACCCCACCGGTCTGCGGCGCCTCGTGCACGATGACGCAGCGCCCGGTCCTGTCGACCGAGGTCAGGATCGTGTCGAGATCGAGGGGCTTGATCGTCGTGAGGTCGATGATCTCGGTCGTCACGCCGTCGAGCGCGAGGGCATCTGCGGCGGCGGTCACTTCGACCAGCGAGGCACCCCACGTGACCATCGTGAGGTCGCTCCCTGCCCGCTCGACGGTGCAGCGATCCAGCGGGAGTGGTCGACCGTCGTCGGGGACCGACTCGGTGTGCGAACGGTAGATGCGCTTCGGTTCGAGGAAGACGACCGGATCTGGGTCGGCAATCGCCGCGAGGAGCAACCCGTAGGCCTTGGCCGGCGACGACGGGATGACGACCCGCAGCCCCGGGATGTGACTGAACATGGCCTCGAAGCTCTCGGAGTGGTGCTCGGGCGCGTGCACCCCACCGCCATAGGGCGCCCTGACCACGAGGGGGCAGGTCAACCGGCCCCGAGTGCGGGTCCGCATGCGGCTCGCGTGGTTGGCGAGCTGGTCCAGCGCCGGGTACATGAATCCCATGAACTGGTACTCGACGACGGGCCGAAATCCCTGCGCGGCCAGACCCACGCCGAGTCCGGCGAACATCGACTCGGAGATGGGCGTGTCGAGCACCCGGTCGGGCCCGAATCGATCGAGGAGACCGTCGGTCGCGCGGAACACCCCACCGTTTCCGCCGACGTCCTCACCCAGGACGAGGACGGCGTCGTCGTCGGCCATCGCGCGCTCCAGGGCCAAGTGCACCGCCTGCACGAGATTCACCTCAGGCATCGGTCACCTCGCTCCGTAACCGCGCCTCGCTGCGCTCCAACGCTGCGAGCTGCGGCGCGAGTTGGGCCGGCAGCGTGGCATAGAGATGGTCGAACATGGCCGTTGCGGGGAGAGCGGGGGTGGCCAGGTACACGTCGGCCTCGGCATCGATGACTCGACGACATGCCTCGAGGAGCGCGTCCTCCTGCTCGCGGCCCCACCAACCCTTGGCCACCAGGAACGCTCGCAGCCGAGCGATGGGATCGCGGGCCCAGCGCGCCGTGACCTCTGCATCGTCGCGGTAGCGGCTGGCGTCATCGGCCGTTGTGTGATCCGTGAGCCGGTAGGTCAGCGCCTCCACCAGCGACGGGCCCCCGCCGGAGCGCGCCCGATCGGCGGCCGCTTCGACGACCGCCCGAACGGCGACGACATCGTTGCCGTCGACCTGCTCGCCCGCGATGCCCGCCCCGATGGCCTTCTGCGCCAGCGTCACCGCGGCGGTCTGGCGACGACGCGGTACCGAGATCGCCCACTCGTTGTTGGTGACGACGAACACGACGGGGACGCCGCGAACGCCCGCGTAGTTCATGGCTTCGTACACGTCTCCCCGCGACGTGGCGCCATCGCCCAACACGCAGACCGCAACGCGGGGCTGCCCCCTCAGCTGGAACGCGAGCGCGACCCCCACCGCATGGGGGGCCTGCGTACCGACCGGGATGCACACGGGGAAATCCTCGACCGGGCCCGAGAACACGCTCCCCCGCTCGTCACCACCCCAGTACAGAAGCAGCTCGCAGGGCGTCACCCCCCGGCGAAGCTGGGCCCCTTGGTCCCGGAACGACGGAACGAGGACATCGTCTGCGTGCATGGCGGCACCGAGGCCCACCGACACGGCCTCCTGGCCCAGCGAGGAGGCGAAGGTCCCGAGCCGCCCCGTGCGCTGGAGCGACACGGCCTTCGCATCGAAGATGCGCGTCAACCACATGGAACGGTAGAGATCGATCAACCCGTCGCGATCTTCGGCGAACGCGGGGAGCGCTGCGAGCACCTCGCCCTCGGGACCGAGATATGCGGTGTGTTCGACGACGAAGGAGGCAGTCGTTCGACGAGCCCGGGATCCCCACCGCGACTCGTCATTGTCGGCCATTCGCCAAGTCTGTCGTGGCGACCCGACGAGCCACAGTGTCGAAGGTCCCGTCCATGCGATGCGTGCACGGGCTGCGCCACGCCTGATCCCCGTCCGGCCGCGCTCGGTCCGATGGTCCCCTCGTACGCAACGGGGACGATTCGGTGGCCCCTGGCCCGCGCTGCTCCCTACTCGGCGAACTCGAAGATGACCCCGAGGTTCTGCTCGGCGGGAATCGCCAACCGCCCCGGCGCCGAGCCCGCCTGGAGATCCACGCCGTGCTCGGCGAAGTAGCCACGTGCCTGGTCGAGGTCACGCACGCCGAACACCGCAGAGCGGATGCCCTCGGAGTGGGCGAGCAGATGCTGCCGAAGCGGCCCGTCGCCGCCGGCGGCAACAACCTCGAGTACCGCGTCGGCGATCTTCAGACCGACGGCGTTGGCGCCGTCGGCTGGACGGGCCTCCTCGTAGAGCACCTCGTTCTCGAAGACCGCCTGGAAGTCCTCGACCCCCGTCGCGAGGTCGTTGACCGCCACGGTGACGGCCCGCAGGCCGTCGAGACCGAGCGGATGCTCGTCGCGCCACCACTCGGGCGAGCGCATCGGCTGGTGGAGCCGCTCGTTGTTGTCGTGGAAGTACCCCTCGTACATCTCGAGCGAGACGCCGTGACAATCCGCCGGGTTGGAGTGGAACGCCTGACCGAGCTCCCGGGCGACACGGATCCCACGCGAGGCGCAGGTCTCACGAGCAGCCGCCAGGTCCTCGACCTGATACTCGATGCCGATGAAGTGCGGGCCGTAGCGCGTGTGGAGGAAGAAATCCTTCGGAGCGAAGAACTCGATGATCACTCGGCCGACGTCGGTCAGGTTCGCGTGCCAGAGCTCTCCGGGCATGTCCAAGATGATCGGACCACCGAAGAGGCGGTCGAGATGCGCGACCACACGGTCGTAGTCCTCGAGCACGAGGTTGATGTGGTTGACACGGATGGTGCGAACTGGACTCGGCACTTCATGACCTCCTCAGGGCAGGACCGCTCATGGGCACGCCATGGCGCAGAGCAGCTTGGCACACCTTCGACGACCGATGCTGCGTCCGAACGCGGATGCCCCGCGCGCTCGTCAGCCGTTGGCCAGCGACTCTGGGTCGAAGTCGAGCACGAGTCGGCCGGTGGTCATCGCCGACACGGTGCCCCCGTCGGTGTTGAGGTTCTCGCCGGAGATGTACGACGCCGCGTCACTGTTGAGGAAGATCATCGGCCATCCCTGCTCCGCCGGCGTCGAACGTCGACCGAGACCCTGGGCGAAGAGGTCGATCACCTGTGAGCCGCCGGCCATCTCCTCGAAAGCGGGCATCATCGGCGTATCGGTGGGTCCGGGGCTGATGCAGTTGAGGCGAATCCCGCGGGCGGCGAGGTCCATCGCAGCCTTCATGGTCCAAATGATCAGCGCTTCCTTGGACTGGGTGTAGGCACCGAGGATCTCCTCGGGGTGGGCCTCGAACCAGGCCTTGGCGGCGGCGAAGTCCGGGGTGTCCACGAGAGGCATCCACTTCTCCATGTTGAGGAGGTACGCGCTGCCGGCAGTCGAAGAGATGCTGCAGATCGCGCCCCCGCTCGTCATGTGAGGCACGACCAGCGACGTGAGATGACGAGGCGCGGCGAAGTTCACGAGCATCGTGTCGAGGTCGGAGAAGGGCGCGCCGGGCAGCCCGGCAGCGTTGAACAAGGCGTCGATACGGCCACCGATCTTCTCGATGGCGGCGGCGGTGGCTTCCGGGTCGCGCAGGTCGACGGCCTGATGGCTCGCGACCTTCACCGGCGCGTCCTTGAGGTCGAGGACGTGGATCTCGGCCCCCAACTCTGCGAGCCCCTCGACCGCGGCGGCGCCCATGCCGGCGCCGCCGCCGCCGCTCACGACCACTCGCTTGCCTTCGTAGCTGAACGGCAGTGCCATCATGTCTCCTTCTGCGATCTTCCCGAAGTTGCCCGGACCATCGTCCGGCTGCGGCACCTTAGCTCCGTGGCGCCGGCGGTTCTGGGCCCGGCGGCTGCGGATCTCCAAGGGTTAGGGTGCGACCGAGGCCCAGGCCGTTCGTCCTTCCCTATTCGCCCCCCGTTGTCCGGCCCGGCCCGAGGAGACTCTCACCGCCATGTATCCCGGTGCCCATCTCGACACCAGTGCCGACCGTCCGGCGGTGATCATGGCCGAAAGCGGCTGGACCCAGACTTTCGCCGAGCTCGACGCCGCGGCCAACCGTCTCAGCCGCCTGTTCCGGTCGGCTGGGCTACGACCCGGCGACCATGTCGCGCTGTGCCTCGAGAACCACCCGCGCTACCTCGAGATCCTCTGGGGCTGCGACTACGCCGGACTGATCTACACCGCCGCGTCGTCACGACTCACCACCGAGGAGCTCTCCTACATCGTTCGAGACTGCGATGCGCGAGCGTTCATCAGCTCGGGCCGGCAGGCCGAACAGGCCGCAGCACTGCTCGGCACGATCCCAGCCGTCGAGCTGACCCTCATGCTCGACGCCACGGTCGACGGGTACGAGAGCTACGAGCACGCCGTCGCCACCCAGTCGCCCGAACCCCTCGCCGAGCGCGTCGCGGGGACCGACATGCTCTATTCGTCGGGCACCACCGGGTTGCCCAAAGGCGTTCTGCGAGCGCTCGAACCGGAGCCCCTCGAGACCCGGGTGACGTCGGTGACGGCGCTGCTGGACGGGCTGTTCGGACTCGACGCATCGAAGACCTACCTCTCCCCCGCCCCGCTCTATCACGCGGCTCCCCTCCGGTTCTGCATGTCGGCCGGGGCGCTCGGCGCCACGGTTGTGGTGATGGAGCACTTCGACGCCGAGCGCTATCTGCAGGCCATCGAACGGTTCCGGGCAACCCATACCCAGGTCGTCCCGACGATGTTCGTCCGCATGCTCAAGCTTCCCGACTCCGCGAGGGCACGACACGACGTCTCGAGCGTCGAGTGCGTCATCCACGCAGCAGCGCCCTGCCCGGTCCCGGTGAAGAAGCAGATGATCGAGTGGTGGGGTCCGGTCGTACACGAGTACTACGCCGGCACGGAGGGCAACGGCTTTGTCTACTGCAACAGCGAGATGTGGCTCGCCCACGAGGGAACCGTGGGAACGGCGGTGAACTGCAACATCCACGTGGTCGGCGACGACGGCGAGGAGGTAGCGACCGGTGAGCCGGGAACGATCTACTTCGAGGGCGGCTCGGCGTTCGAATACCACAACGACCCACACAAGACCGCCGCTTCCCGCCACCCCAAGGGATGGTCGACCCTCGGCGACGTGGGCTACCTCGACGCCGACAACTTCCTGCACCTCACCGACCGCAAGGCGTACGTGATCATTTCCGGCGGCGTGAACATCTACCCGCAGGAGGCAGAGAACGTCCTGACCATGCACCCGGAGGTCGTGGACGTGGCGGTGTTCGGGGTTCCCGATGACGACTTCGGCGAGGCAGTGAAGGCGGTGGTCACGCCCCGGTCGATGCCCGCCGACGATGCCGAAGCGGCGCGTCTCGCCGCCGAGCTGATCGCCTACTGCCGCAGCCACCTCGCCGACGTCAAGTGCCCGCGTTCGGTCGACTTCCGAGCCGAGCTCCCCCGCCACCCCACCGGCAAGCTGTACAAGCGCCTCTTGAAGGACGAGTACTGGCGCGCCGCGGGACGCCACATCTGACGCATCAGCAGACCCGACCGCCGCAAAGCACTCACTGGCGACTGCCGATCAGGGCGCGGCGGACGCCACGTCCAAACGGTGGCGGCGGCGTGGTCGACGACCATGCGAGGATGGAACCCTCTCGGGTCGCACCGAACGGGCGACGACGAGAACGAGGAGCCGGAATGAGCGAAAACACCGATATCGAAGCGACGGAGACCTACCGCCGCCAGTTCGAGCTGAGCGAGCTCACCGACTACGCGAACCCGCAGCCGCGCTACCGCGAGATGGTGCCCGAACAGGTCGTGCTGCCGATGGAGGGTTTCGCCATGCCCGCCAGCCGCGAGGCGGTCAACACGGTGCTTCGGCACCACGAGGTCTTCACCTCCGATTTCGGTTTCGATCTCGGCAACATCCGACCCATGATCCCGCTGTCGGTCGACCCGCCACGGCACTCGCGGTACCGGAAGCTCCTCGACCCACTGTTCGCGCCGCGGCAGATGGACAAGGTCGAAGGCGACATCGCCGAGCGGGCCAATCACTTCATCGACACCTTCATCGATCGGGGCGAGTGCAACTTCACCGACGAGTACGCCGAGCTGTTCCCGTCGGCCATCTTCCTCGGGCTGATGGGCCTCCCCTGGGCGGAGCTCGATACCTTCCTGCGGTTGCGTGACGGCATCCTCCGGCCCCAGACGGTCGACCCCGATGCCCTCCTCGACCCCGAGGCCCGCATGCGCGTGACCCGCGCCACCGGTGCGGAGCTCTACGAGTACTTCGGCGACATCCTCGATCAGCGTCGCGCCCACCCCACCGACGACATCCTCACCCACTTCATCACCGCGGAAGTCGACGGGGAGAAGCTCTCCACCGAGGAGATCCTCGACATCTGCTTCCTCTTCCTGATCGCCGGGCTCGACACCGTGAGCGACTCGCTCACGTGCATGTACGCCTTTCTGGCCACCCACCCAGACCACCGACGACAGATCGTCGAGAACCCGGCGATCATCACCACTGCAGTCGAGGAGATGCTGCGCTGGGAGACGCCGGTCACCGGCGTCATCCGCATGGCCAAGGAAGACTTCGAGGTGTGCGGCGTCACCATCGCTGCGGGGACCATGGTGAGCCCCTCCCTCGGCGCCGCGAACGTGGACCCGGCCCAGTTCGACAACCCCTTCGAGGTGCGCTTCGACCGGGAGGACAACGCCCACATCGCGTTCGGCGGCGGCGTGCACCGCTGCCTCGGGTCGCACCTCGCCCGTCGGGAACTGCGGGTGACGCTGCGCGAATGGCATCGCCGCATCCCCGACTACGCCCTCAAGCCAGGGCACGAGGATCTCGTCTATCCCCCGGGGCTTCGCTCGGTGAAGGACCTGACGCTCGTCTGGCCCGGCTGAACCGTTCCACGCGACCCTGCGACCTCACGGGTCGGGGGAAGACTCGAGGACCGAAGGGGTCTCGTCAGAGGGCTCGATGCGGGCCCGCCCGTCGAGTGCCCCTTCCCCGAGCGCGCCCTCGTCGAGCGCGCGCAGCGCGCCCAGACCGGCGAACACGACGAGGAAGCACGCGAGACCGGTGGCGGCGCCCACGATCGTTGCGCTCAGCCCGAGGGCCGATGCGATGAAGCCCGCGATGACTGCGTTGATCGGCACGATGCCACCCGAGGCCATGGATTGCAGGGCCATGACCCGCCCGAGGTACTTGTCCTCGGTGGCCAGCACGACACGCGACATGCTGATGGTGAGCACGACGAACAGCCCGACCCCGTACACGACCTCGGCAGCGATCGAAAGCGGCACGCTGCGGGAGACGCCGACCAACGCGATGGTCACGGCCATGAGCGCCACCCCCAGTGTGACCGCGCGGCGGTGGGTTCGCGTCGCGGCACGCCCGGCGATGAAGGCGCCGACCATCGAGCCCAGGCCGGTGGCCGAGTTGAGGAGGCCGTAGGTTCGCGAATCCGACTCGAGCAACTGCTCGGTGATGACGGGCAGCAGCGGTTGTTGGACGATGAAGATCGACACGGCCACGTTGAGGATCAACAGGTTGCGCACCATGGCGTTGCGGCGCGCGTATTGGAGGCCGCCGGCGAGGCGCAGGAGAAAGGGCTCGTGGAGCGGGACCGAACGCGGCACCGCCGGGCGCACGAGCAACCAGGCGGCCACGACGGCAACGAAGCTGACAGCGTTGAAGAGGAACGCCGTCTCGGTCCCGTAGGAGGCGATGAGGATGCCGGCGAGCGTGGCACCGGCGAAGCGGCTGAGGTTCTGCAGGATGCTGTTCACCGAAACCGCGGCGCCGATCTCGGCCACGGGGACCAGCGCCGGGACCAAAGCCGCCATCGACGGTTGGGTGAGCGCACCGAAGGTGCCGCCGATGAGCGCGAGCACGATGAGCCAGGTGATCGTGAGCGCATCGGTGTGCACCAGCCATCCCATCGCCGCAGCGGGCAGCGCCATCCCGATGTTCCCGATGATCGTGACCGTGCGCCGGTCGTAGCGATCGGCGATGACACCCCCGAACGGTGCAGCGAGCAACGTGGGGAAGAACTGTGCCCCGAAGGCCACGCCCACGAGGAACGCGGAGCCGCTCAGGCGCTGCGCGGCCCAGCCGATCCCGATGATCTGCGACCACGTGCCGAGCGCCGACACGAAGTTGCCGAGCGCGACGACGGCGAACCCGAGGTGGCGCAGCGTGACGAATGGACCAACCAGCGCCCGGGCCCTGCCGGCCTCGGGACGCCTGCTCATAGGACGACCGGCCCCGCGCCGAACACCAACGCCGCCCCCACACCTCCGAGCGCGTCCCGGCCGGACCGGGGGAACAGCAGCATCGAACAGCCTCCAGAACGCTCGCAAATGAGCGACCGAACTGTAGCCCGGACCTTCGAGGCACTATCCGAGTGGCGTCCACTTCGAGGGCTCTGTTCGAATCGAAGGCGTAGAGTCCGTTCCATGCCCAGCGATCGGTTCCTCCAGGCGGCCAACGCACTGCACCGCGGGGCGTTGAAGCTCAGCGGCGGCCGGGTGGGATGGACACTGGCGGGCATGGCGGCCGTTGAGCTCACCACCACCGGCCGCAAGAGCGGGCGGCCCCGCACCGTGATGCTCACGAGCCCCCATCGAGACGGCGATGCCATCGTGGTGGTGGCGTCACGCGGCGGCGACGATCATCACCCCGCCTGGTTCCTGAACGTCCGTACGAACCCCGACGTCGAGGTTCGTACGGAAGCTGGGCCGGCTCGAGCCATGACCGCCCGCCCGGCGAGCGCCGAGGAGCGTGGCCGGCTCTGGCCGATCATCATCGCGGCCCAGCCGAGATACGCGAGCTATCAGGCACGGACCGAGCGCGAGATCCCAGTCGTACTCATCGAAGCGCGCCGCGTGAGCGATGGGGAACCGGCCGCCGGCGCAAGCCCAGATGCAAGAGGAAGGACCGACGGTGACGACGGCAGGTGAAGAACATGGCTGACGACCAGGATCGCGACGCGGTGGTGATCGAGCGCATCATCGAGGCGCCTGTCGACCTCGTGTGGCAGATGTGGACCGAACCGGAGCACTTCGCTGCGTGGTACGGCCCGGGCGGCGCCACGGTCACGGTGACCGAGATGGACGTGCGCGTCGGCGGCCCACGCCTCGTCGGGATGGAGATGCAGACACCCGACGGAGCGATGACGATGTGGCTCGGCGGCGAGCACCGCGAGGTCACGCCGCCCCGTCTGCTCGCCTACACCGAGTCCATCTGCGACGAGCACGGAAATGTGCTGTCGCCGGCCGCGAGCGGCACGCCCGAAGCGGTGACGACCGACGTGACCGTCGAACTCGACGAGCTCGACGGCAACACGAAGACGGTGATGACCCACGCGGGGGTGCCTGCGGGTTCCCCGGGGGACGCGGGTTGGCGCATGGCGTTCGACAAGCTCGTCGACTACGTCGGGACCCTGCCGAGGCAGTAGGCGGCCCGCCTCGCCGGTACGCACGGGTGGCGCTCAGCTCGGTCCGGTAACCCAGGTCTCGCCCCGGTGTCGAGCGGCGCCGTTAGTGTGGTTCCTTTGGGTCGAGGAGCACCGATGGCAACAGATCAGACCGACGAACCGCAGGGATTCGCGGCGCTCGGCCTGCGGCCGGAGCTGGTTCGCGCCATCGGCGCGCTGGGCTACGAGGAACCGACACCGATCCAGCGCGAGACCATCCCGATCCTTCTGGCCGGGCGCGACGTGCTCGGGCAGGCGGCAACCGGCACCGGCAAGACCGCCGCCTTCGCGCTTCCGGTGCTCAACGCGATCGAGCCCGACGAGGCGCCCATCCCGGTGTGCCTGGTACTGGCCCCCACGCGCGAGCTCGCCGTACAAGTGAGCGAGGCCATGCATAAGTACGGCAGCCAACAAAGGGTCCGGGTGCTCCCCATCTACGGCGGCCAGCCGATCGGACGGCAGTTCGCGGCCCTCGACCGGGGCGCCCACGTCGTCGTGGCCACTCCCGGCCGGGCGCTCGACCACATCCGACGCGGATCGCTGACGCTCGGCGCGATCCGCACGGTCATCCTCGACGAGGCCGACGAGATGCTCGACATGGGCTTCACCGAGGACATCGAAGAGATCCTCAAGGCCGTCCCCGCTGAACGCCAGACCGTGCTCTTCTCCGCCACGATGCCGGGCCGGATCAAGTCCATCGCCAAGCGGCACCAGCGCGACCCGGCACACATCCTCATCGGGGCCAGCGCGACCGAAGCCGGGACCGTTGCTCGCATCAATCAGCGCGTCTACTTCGTCAACCGCGGCCACAAGGCCTCAGCGCTCGGACGCATCCTCGACATCGAGGCACCACAGGCCGCGCTCGTCTTCTGCAAGACCCGCAACGAGGTCGACGAGCTCACCGAAACGATGAACGGCCGCGGCTATCGCGCCGAGAGCCTCCACGGCGGGATGGATCAGAGCACCCGCGACCGCGTGGTCGGACGGGTCCGCGACGGCACCGCGGAACTGCTGATCGCAACCGACGTCGCCGCACGAGGGCTCGACATCGACACGCTCAGCCACGTCGTGAACTACGACGTGCCGTCCGCGCCGGAGAGCTACGTGCACCGCATCGGGCGGGTCGGACGGGCCGGGCGCGAAGGCACCGCCGTCACCCTTGCCGAGCCCCGCCAGCGGCGGCTCCTGGACAACATCGAACGGCTGACCAAGCAGACGATCACCGTCGGCCGGGTCCCCAGCGTCGCCGACCTGCGGGCCCGCCAGATCGAGGTCACGGTCGCTGCCGTGCGCGACGCCCTCGAAGCCGACGACCTCGACGACTATGCGGCGGTCTTCGACGCACTCACCGCAGGTGAGTCCGCAGACGCCGATGCGAATAAGGCCATCGCCCTGGCCGCGATCAAACTCGTACACGAGGCACGCGGTGCGGTGCTCGACGAGATGGAGATCCCGCCCTCGGCCGAACTGGTTCGGCGCCACGAGAAACACGAACGCGACGGGAAGCACCGCGACAAGAGCGGTCCGAAGGGCACCGGCGGAGGCCGGTCCGCCACGGGCGGCGGCGCCGGCATCGGGGACGGCGAGACGGCGTACCTGTACATCAGCGCTGGGCGGAACGCGAAGGTGCGCCCCGGCGACCTGGTCGGCGCCGTCGCGAACGAGTCAGGGCTCACCGGCCGCGAGATCGGCCCGATCCGGATCACCGAGAAGTTCTCCGTCGTCGGAGTACCTGCCGCGTCGATCGATCACGTGATCAAGATGATGTCGTCGGCGACCCTGCGCGGCAAGAAGGTGAAGGTCCGCCGTTATACCGACTGAGCGCCGGTGATCGGTGGTGCCGACAGCATCGAGATCCCCCCGGGGCGCCTAGGCTCGATCGACGTGATCCCGATCGCGGCAGCGTGCAGCATCGCGGGCCTTCTCGCCGGCCTGATCCGGCGCGGCGGCATCGCCGCCATGGGAGGGGTGACCCTCTTCGCCATCGACCATTGGCGGAGTGGTGCGTACCGTGGCTCCACCCACGGGCTCGCCCTCACACTCGCGACCATCGTGTTCTTCGCCGCCCTCGGTATGCCCGGGTTCGCGACTGGGCGACTCGCCAGGCGGTTCTGGCAATCCGCGCCGTAGGGCCGGCGCGGCCCGGGGACGTTCAGCGAACGGCCGCCGGTTCAGGCTCGCGCCCGCACTTGCGCTCGAGGCGCCCGACCGATCTGTCGTCGGCTCCTGCGTCACGATCGCTGCGATCGTCGGACCGCTAGCGTCGACACATGACTGCCTTTCGACGCGGCCGTCTTGGCGCGGCAGCGGCAGCCCCCGCCGCCGGGGAGGTCGTCGAACAACTGCTCGCCACCGACGGTGTCGCGATCGAGCACATCCTCAGCGGGGAGCTCGACGCGCCTGTGGCGTTCGATCAGGACCACGACGAGTGGGTGCTCGTGCTGGAGGGAACCGCCGATCTGGAAGTTCACGACGACCAGCTGGCACTCGAGCCCGGCGATTGGGTGTTCCTGCCGCGGGGGACACCGCACCGCCTCCTACGCACCAGTCGGGGGACGCGATGGCTGGCCGTCCACCTCACCAATCGCTGAGGTTCGCTGCTCGCTTCTCGCGGCCACTCGAGCGCTCGGTCGGCTCCGGCCGATGCGGCAACGCGTCGCGCAACGACGAGTAGTCGGCCACTCCGAACTCTGCAGTCATCGTCAGGCGCCACGCGTGATCGAGCAGAGAACGCGCGTCGCCGGTGAGCTCGAGACGGCGTTCGGCAACGCTGCCGCCGCGGACCTTTGCGGCGCTGCTCCCCGCAGGGAGGTTGGAGACCCGCTCGCTGCGCTCGCGCAGCATCTGCTCGTCGTACTTGACGTGGTGTGCCAGCATCGACTCGAGCGAGGCCTGCTCGGCAGCAATCGCGAGGCGCTCGGGCTCGGTGCCGACCCCGATGAAGTCCGCGACCTGGCGCACCGCCCACGCGAGGTCGAGCTTCATGTCCTCGTACGCGAGCAGACAGACATCGTCATCGTGGCGATGACGCCACCAGGACGCCAGGTGCCGCCAGTATCCGCCGTCGTCGACGAACACGCCCCGCACGAACGCCTCGAGCTCGATGCTGCGCGGTTCGAACAGCCACCCGTCGAAGAAGCGGTACAGCGACAGGACAGCATCGGCGGGGTCGCGCACCGCGACCAGGTAGCGACCCGGCTTCGGGACCAGATCCCATTGGAGATGGCTCTTGAAGGCCCTGGGCTCGGCCCGTTGGGGCGCATCGAGATCGATCCCACTGTCGAGCGCGGACTCGACCCAGGGGACGACGCGAGAGATGTCGGTGAACTCGAGGTCGCCCCCGGTCCGCAGTCCGTGCACGATCTGTTGCAGCCACGTGGTGCCGCACTTGGAGTACGGCGAGATGAAGACGTCGGTCGGACGGGACGCGAACTCGACTCCGGCTTCGACGCTGGCCTCCGAGAGGAGGGCGGCGCGCACCATGACGAGCTCGTCGATCGTTCGGGCGCGGCGAGGGGGCTCGTCACGCCACGGGAGCTCATCGGGCAAAGGTGCGACCATCGCTGGCAGTGTGGCGCGGACGGACTCCCGTTGCCAGAGTGCCTCGGGCGATCGAGCCCTCAGTTGCGCATGGAGGCAGCCGCATCGACGAGTGACGCCGGCTTGGCGGCGCGGACGGCCTCGGCCTGGGCAACCGACCCGTCAGCGAAGCACACGTCGATCTTGGACGTGAGCTTGCCCTCGCTGACCTCGAGACCGGTGATGGCGTCGAGCGGCCACTGCGCCGCGATCGCCTTCGCGGCTCCCGACATCGCGCTCTGCTCGAAGACGATCCACCGCTGGTCACTGATTGCGAAGATGGCCTGGCGCAAGGTTGGGAAGTCGTGGGCCATCGAGCCTTCGGCGACCGGGCTCGGCTTGCCGGCGATGGCCTGGCCGACGGCCGCACCGACCAACCCACCGACGGCGCCGAAGGCCACGGTCTTCTTGAACTGCCCCACCGGCATGATCGCGCATGCCCCCAGAATCGTCTCCCCCGGATTGAGGAGCCCGCTGCTCTTCTTGTGCAGCTTCTTCACCATGTCGACCATCTCGACCTGCCTTCCACTCGATCGCGTGTGGCCGGGCCATCGGGCGCGGACGAGGGCTTCTGGAGCGACTTGGGCCCGACGACCCATGGGGGAGTCACCATCAGGCGGGGCTCACCATCCCCCCGATGGCCGGTGACGGCGAACATTGGTGACCCTGGCGCGTTGGGCGGGGCGCGATGACGTCGCTAGGCTGATCCAGCCCTACTCAGGGGTCCATCTTTCGGGGATGGTGTAATTGGTAACACAACTGGTTCTGGTCCAGTCATTGGGGGTTCAAGTCCTCCTCCCCGAACCATCCACACCCGATCGGACCTGATCGGGAATGATGAACGCCGACCTCGGTCGGCAGAAGCAGTGCGTCGCGCCCCGTTCGTCTAGCGGCCTAGGACGCCACCCTCTCAAGGTGGTAGCACGGGTTCAAATCCCGTACGGGGTACCAA
>JAHECR010000014.1 GCA_024641655.1 Acidimicrobiaceae bacterium | reverse complement strand
GATCATCCCCGGCCAATGGCACGAAGTCGTCCAACACGTCACCGTCAACCCCGGCCACCTCGACATGTGGCTCGACGGCACCAAAGTCCTGTCCCAAGACCGCACCATCTCCAACAACCCCACCCAAGAACCCGTCGACTGCCTCTTCTTCAGCACCTTCTACGGCGGCAACGACGCCTCGTTCGCGCCGCCAACCACCACCGAAATCGACTTCGCCGACTTCGTCGTGTCCACCACCCCCCTCTGACGCCCGAAGGCGCGAGTTCGAGATGCCTGCACCTCCACCCGAACCGGGCAGAATGATTCGGTGACCTCGGGAAGCGACGGACCGGAGACGCCGCCCGAGCGGGCCACTCCACGGCGGATCCTCGTCTACGGCGTGACCGGCTCCGGCAAGACCACGCTCGCTCAGCGCGTCGGGGCGATGACCGGCGTCCCCTGGCACTCCATGGACGACGAGGTCGGCTGGCTGCCCGACTGGGTCGAACGTCCCCGAGACCAACAGCGCGCCATCGCGTCCGACATCGTTGCCGCCGACGAATGGGTGCTCGATACCGCCTACGGCCACTGGCGTGAGGTGGTGCTGCCACGCACGGAGTTGATCGTGGCGCTCGACTACCCGAGACACGTGTCTCTGATCCGCCTCATGCGCCGGACTGCACGACGCGTCCTCACACGCGAGAGAACGTGCAACGGGAACACCGAGTCACTGCGCCAGGCCTTGTCCTCCGAATCGATCGTCGCCTGGCACTTCCGCAGCTTCGCTCGCAAGCGGGAGCAGATCGCGGACTGGTTGGTCGACCCTGCTGCTCCGCCCGTCGTCTGCATGCGTTCGCCGCGCGACACCGAGACCTGGTTGACCACCCTCGGTGACAGCGGCTGACGCCGTCGAATGGGCCCATGCGAGAACGGTGACAGGCATTCGACAGGGCCAAGAAAGGTCACGGTCAGGAGCCCGACACGATGACGCAAATCGGCTGGCGGCAACGCTTTCGACGCCTCCACACGGTGGAGCGCCCGATACGTTGACCTCGCATTCGACGCATCGAGCATCGAGGAACTCCGTCTCCTGAGGTGAGGGCCGATGGCGAAACCGGATGAGGCGGGGCGGGCGATGTTGCTCGACATGGCTCGCGACCTGTCACCGTCACGCGTCGGCCCGACCATTGGTGCGGGAATCGTCGCCGGCGTGATCACGATCTCCTACGCGGTCTCCCTCGCCGCCCTCGTGTTCCGCGGCGACCTGGCCGGCTCACTCGCCGACGGTGTCGGCATGACGCTGTGGTCGACGCTCGTCGTCGGCCTCGCCGCCACCTTCTTCAGCTCTCTCGAGGGCACCGTCCCCTCCGCCGGGGGAAAGACGGCGGCGGTGCTCGCGGTCACGGCGGCTTCGCTGGGCGACACCGTCGACCCCGAGGCCCTCTTCCCCACCGTCCTCGCGCTCACCATGGTCGCCACCGTGAGCACCGGCGTCGTGTGCCTGCTTCTGAGCCGGTTCCGCCTGGGCGCCATGGTCCGGTACGTGCCCTATCCAGTGGTCGGCGGTTTCATGGCCTCCGCCGGCCTGCTCACGGTGGTGGGCGGCTGGGACCTGCTGACCGCCGGCCGCAGCCTCGGTGACCTCCGCAGCGGTGACGAGCTCGGCCTCTGGGTGCCGGGAGTCCTCATCGGGGGAGCGCTGCTCGCGGCGTTCCGGAGCTCGTTGCACCGTCTCGTCCTGCCAACCTTCCTCATCGCGTTGCCGATCGTGCTCAACGTCAGCTTCGCCCTGGGCGGCGTCAGCCGAGCCGACGCTGCCTCCAAGGGCTGGCTCCTGGTACCGCATCTCGAGGCGGGGCTCGGCGGGCCAGGCCGCATCGCCGACGCCGCCGACGCCGACTGGGGCGCCGTGGGAGCCAATGCCGGCCTGATCGGCACCGTCATCGTGCTGGTCGTCGCCTCGCTCCTCCTCTATGCGCATGCCCTCGAGCTGGCCACCGACCGCGACGTCGACCTCGACCGCGAGCTGCGCAGCACGGGTTGGGGCTCGCTGGTCGCCGCCGCCGGTGGCGGCCTGCCCGCCTACACCAACCTCGACGGCAGTATGCTCAGCGTCCGGATCGGCGGCCCCCGCCGGGCCTCGGCCCTCATCGCCGCCCTCCTGGCCGCTGTCGCGCTCATGCTCGGCACCAACCTGCTCGAGCTCTTCCCCACTGCCCTGGTCGGTGGGCTGCTGATCGCCATCGGCTCCTCGACGCTCGTGGAGTGGGTCTGGGGGAAGCGCCACCGCTTGGCACCGTTCGAAATCGGGTTCGTCCTTGCGATCGTGCTCGCCGTGGCGCTGTTGGGGTTCGTGCCCGGCACCGTCTTCGGGATCGTGCTCGCCGTCGTGCTCTTCGTGCTGCGCTACAGCCGCGTCAGCGTCATCCGTCACGAGTTGACCGGCTCGACGATCGGGAGCAACGTCGATCGCACGCCGACCCAACAGCAGTTCCTGGCGTCGCACGGCGAGGAGGTCCTCCTTCTGGAGTTGCGCGGCTACGTCTTCTTCGGCACCGCGACGGGGGTCGTCGATGTCGTCGAACGGCGTTGCCGCGCCGAGCGGCCGGTGTCGGCGATCGTGTTCGACTTCGCCGGGGTCACCGGCGTGGACTCGAGCACGGTCGTCGCATTCGAGAAGATCGCCAGGCTCGTCGCCCGACACGACGTAATCCTGTTGTTGGCGGCCGCCGCGCCACCGGTTGCGGACCTCCTGGTTCCCGCCCTCGAGTCGCGGCCGGGGGTCAGGTTCACCCTGACCCCCGACGTGGATCGCGCCCTGCAGCTGAGCGAGGAGGTGCTACTCGCTCGCATCGAAGAAGACGAACCTGGATCGCGAACCGCGTCGGTCGGGATCCGAGAGGTCCTCGAGCCGGTGCTCCACGACGCCCGCGCGATCGAGGTGATCCTGCCGCACCTGCGACGTATCGAGCTCGCACCCGGCGACGTTCTGGTACACCAGGGCGCTCCACCGGCGGGCCTGTTCTTCCTCGAATCGGGCCGATTGACGGCACTGCTGCTGCGGGCCGACCTTGCGCCCCTCAGGCTCAGAACGATGCTGCCCGGCACCGTCGTGGGGGAGATCAGCCTGTACCTCACGGGAACGGCAACGGCCACCGTCGAGGCCAACGAACCGTCGGTGATCTGGCATCTCGATCCCGATGAGTTCGCAACGCTCGGCGAGGTCGACCCACGCGCGGCGGCGGCACTGCACCTCTACGTGGCTCGCGTGTTGGCCGATCGCGTGACCCACGCAGAGAAAACGGTCCGTGTGCTGCGCAGCTGAGATCGGGACGAGCAGAAGGCCTGGGCCGTCCCAGAAGACCGAGCTCGCCAGGCGCTGCCCTGTGGGCGTTACCCTTCCCTGATGCAGATCTGGATGCTGGGCGTGCGCGGATCTTGTCCCGCGCCGGGCCTCGACTTCGTGCGCTTCGGCGGCAACACGTCGTGCGTCGCCTTCGCCCACGACGACGACGCGCCCTCGCTGGTCCTCGACGCAGGGACGGGTATCCGGTCGCTGTCGAGTCTCCTCGACGGAAACGCGTTCTCGGGAACCGTGGTACTGGGACATCTCCACTGGGACCATGTCTACGGGCTCCCGTTCTTCGGCGCCGGCGACCGACCCGATGCCAGGGTCCGGCTCCTGATCCCGGCATCGGGGGTTGCGCCCGTCGATGTGCTCCGACGCTCGATGTCGCCGCCGCACTTCCCGATCACACCTCTGGAGCTCCGAGGCAGCTGGACCTTCGACGGCTACGACGAAGGCTGGTTCGATGCGGAAGGCTTCCAGGTGCTGGCCCGGGAGATCCCCCACAAGGGCGGGCGGACGATGGGACTGCGCGTCAGCGACGGCAACCACACTGTCGCCTACCTGTCCGATCATGCCCCGCAGGATCTCGGGCCAGGCGACGACGACCTCGGTGCAGTCCACGAAGCCGCGCTCGAGCTCGCCGACGGTGCCGACCTGCTGATCCACGACGCCCAGTACACCGCTGCCGAGCTCCCGGCCTTCGCCACTTTCGGGCATGCCGCGGCCGACTACGCAGTACGTCTCGGCGAAGCCGCCGGGGTCCGGCGCGTGATCCTGTTCCACCACGATCCTCGCCGCACCGACGATCAGATCGAAAACCTCCTGGCCTCGTTGCCCCGACCCGGCGGCCTCGTGGTCGAGGCCGCCGTGGAAGGTCGCAGATACTCCCTGTGATCGTCGGGGCATCCACGCGATTGTTCACCTAGCCGCAATGACCCCGTTGTCGAGCGTTCATGTCGGGCGAGCAGGTTGATGCGGCACTGCCGGGCAGGGCGTCGGTCGGCGCTGCGGGATCGTGTGATGATGAACGTCACCCAGCGGCGACAACCAACGGAGGAACCCATGGAACTGGACATCACCGAACGCAACGATGGCATCGCTCAGGTTGCGTTGGTCGGCCGCCTCGACGTGAGCGGATTGCACGAGATCGACGTGAAGTTCCACGCGGCCACCGCGGCGCGGTCGCTGCCGTCGGTGGTCGATCTCAGCAGGCTCGACTACATCGCGTCGCTCGGCATGGGGATGCTCATCTCGTGCGCGCAGTCGCTGCAGCGCAAGGGCAAGCCGATGGTTCTGGCCGGCGCCCGAGGCGATGTCGACAACGCGCTCCGATCGGCGGGGATCGATCAGGCGATCACGATGGTGGACGACGTGGACGAGGCCATCGGCACGCTCGGCGTGGCGTGACCGCCAACCGGGCTCGGGACACGACGGCCGCGATCGACATGGCAGCCTCAGCAAGCTGGTCGGTGCCTTTGGACAGCCCCGACCTCGCGGCGGTCGAGCGGGAGATTGCGGCCTTCGTGGCCGCACAGGGCGTGGCGGGGCGACCCGCGTTCGTCAGTGAGCTGGTGGTCGAGGAGATCGTGCGCAATCTGATCGAGCACACGCCGCCGCATGCGCGCGGCGAGCGGGCCTGGATCGAGGTCACGGTCAGCCAGGACTCGGTCACCGTGGTGATCGAGGACAGCCGCGCTCCCTTCGCGCCCGACGAGGGCCCCCCACTCGACGTCACCGCGCCCCTCGAGGAGCGCCGGCCCGGCGGTATGGGCCTCCATCTCGTCCGCACGATGACCGATCGACTGACCTATGAACGTGTCGGCGAGCGGAACCGCCTGACGGCTATGGTGCGGCGCGAGTGACCGACAACGCCTTGCATCTCTGGGACGGGCTGCGCGACGCAGGTCTCGTTCGCTTCGTCGATGCCGGAGCCCCCGTCTTCATGGAGGGCGACGAGGCCGATGGCGCCTACGTGGTGCTGTCGGGGAGCTGCGCTGTCCTCGAAGGGTCAGAGCAGGTGAACGTCCTCCATGGTGGCGAACTCTTCGGCGAGATGGGCGCCTTCGGTGGCGGGGTCCGAACCGCGACCGTCGTCGCCGTCGACGACGTCGAGCTGCTCTTCCTCTCATTGACCCAACTCCGGGACGGATTCACCGCGTCCCCCGATCTGTTCTGGCAGTCACTGCGGTTGATCGTCAGCCGATTGCGAATGATCACCGCGCGTCAGGTCGCCTACCGAGACGAGCATCTGGCGCTGCGCGAAGTACAGCGTTCCCTGCTGCCCGACCTCGGCGCCGTTGCGGCCCCGGGCTTCTCGGCCGAGGCGGTCTGGGAGCCGTGCACCTATGCGTCGGGCGACTACTACGACGTCGTTGCCCTCGACGACCACCGCCACTTGTTCGCCGTGGGCGACGTGATGGGTCATGGCGCCGAAGCGTCGTTGATGATGGCGATCGCGCGGGCCGAGATTCGCGAGCTGGCGCGCCGCTTCCGCCGGGTGGACGAGCTCCTGTTGAGCCTCGACGGTTACCTGCGCGACAACGCCCCACCGAAACAAGGTATGAGTCTCGTCGCCGCGGTGCTCGACCGGCGCGACAACGTGCTGGAGTACGCGGCGGCAGGCCACCCCTTCCCCTTCCTGCGACGCAACGGCAAGGTGTCGGACCTTCCCGGCCGCCACGGGATCCTCCTGGCCCTGCCGTTCGTGGTCGGAGCCGGCTATGAGCGATGCGTGACTGCGCTCGAACCCGGCGATCAGCTGCTCTTCTTCACCGACGGCCTCCTGGAGGTGGTCGTCGATGACGAAAACCGCCTGCTGGGTCGCGAAGGGCTGCGGACCTGCGTCGACGAGATCCTGTCGAGCGATGCGCCGACGCCACTACGAGCACTGCTCGCGCGCATCGCCGAGCTCGACGTCCACGAAGACGCCGACGACGATCGCACCGCGCTGCTTCTCACGATCGAATAGGTGAGCACCACGATGCCAGCCCTCAGCCCCGCGTTGGCGACGCCGGCATGAGAGGATGACGAGGTGCGGATCCTCGCTGCTGCAGACTTGCACTACCGGCTTCCCCACTACGACTGGCTCGTCGACCAGGCGGCCGATTTCGACGTCGTGGCAATCCCCGGCGATCATGTCGATCTCGCCGGGGCGGTTCCCGTCGAGGCGCAGATCGTGGTGCTCTCCGCGTACTTCGAGCGCCTCTCGTCGTCGACCCGTTTCGTGACCACCTCGGGGAATCACGACCTCGATGGGCCGGGGCCCCAGGGCGAGCAGATCCCTCGTTGGCTGCGGCGCGCTGGCGCGAGCGGGATCGCCGTCGACGGCGCCTGTGTCGACATCGATGACACCCGGTTCTCGCTGTGTCCCTGGTGGGACGGGCCGCTGACGAGAGCCGAGGTCGACGCCCAACTCGAGCGCGACGCCGTCGACCTGCCGGCGCGGTGGGTCTGGCTCTACCACTCCCCACCGGCCGGCACCGGACTGTGTCGAACCGGCCGGCGCGAGTTCCCCGACGAGGACCTCGCCGGATGGATCGAGCGCTGGCAGCCGGACCTCGTCTTCACCGGCCACATCCACCAGGCGCCGTGGGTCGAAGGCGGCGGCTGGGCGGCGCGGCTCGGCCGCACCTGGGTGTTCAACGCCGGGCGTACGACGGGCCCGGTTCCGGCCCACGTGATCATCGACACCGACGCGCGGACTGCCGAGTGGTTCGGCCTGCCCGACTCCGATCGGATCGACCTGACCGCCTGAGCGACGTCAGATCGGTGCAGACCCGTCGAAAGAGGAGGACGCCTCAGTACTCGGGGTCGGGTTCGCGAGCCGATCCGGTGCGCGCCGGCGACGGTTGATGATGAACGAGGACGTTGAGCACGTCGTCGACCATCCCGAGGTGCCCGGTCAGCTCGGCGTACTGCCGCTTGACGTCGGTCAGGTACCGCGTGAGGTTGTCGAGGCGTGAGGACGCGGTACGCAACGCGGCCAACGCTGCCCCGGGCCGCTCGGTGAGAAAGGCGATGGGGTCCTCGGCGACGCGGAGGATGCTGGGCTCACTGGCCCGCGCGGTCGCCGTCGCCGACTGCTCGAGCACCGCGGCCATCTCGCCGAAGACCGCTCCTGGCGTATCGACGCTCGCAAACGGCACCCCGCCGTGTTCGATGGTGAGGGCGCCCGAGACGAGGATGTACAGCGGACCCGGGTCGGCGCCCTGTTCGATCAGGACGTCTCCGGCCCCGAGCGTCACCATCGGCAGGTCCTCGGTCAGCGCCAGCAGACTTTCCATCCCCGGATGCTAGCCGTGCTGGACGGTCGGAAATGCCCCTCCGACCGCGTCGTTCCCGCCTGGCGACACAGTCGGCGAGGTCACCTCTTCTTCCTCACTTCTTCCTCGGGGTGTTGATGGGATCGAACCACTCACGGGCCCCTCACCTCGCCGTCGAGGGCTCGGTGTTCGGCGTGGCGCCGGGCACCGCGGGAGCGCCCGCGTGCCAGGCATCGAGGGTCGCCGACGCCACGGCATAGCTGCTCTCGAGGAGCTCTCGGTTGTGTTCGAAGTTGAAGCACCCGAAATCGGGCGGCACCGAACTGGGGATGAGCGCCACCGGATACCGATACACGAGGTCGTCGACGGCGTGGGCGCGCTGACTGCGCAACATCAGCGACGTCGCATGGATCAGACCGCCAACCGGTGACCGCGGGAGTTGCGTCGCCAGGTGCGGAGGCGTGGCATCGAGGCAAACGACACTGCTCGCGCCGAAAGCGATCGCCTGCCGTATCGGAACGTTCGCCGTCACGCCGCCGTCGAGGTAGTCGCGTCCTCCGATCGTCACCGCGGGGAACAGGCCGGGCACCGCCGAACTCGCCAGCAGCGCCGGCTTCAGCAGCCCGTGCGACAACACCTCGGGCTCGCCCGTCAGCGCGTCGGTCGCCACCGCACCGAAACGAACGCCCAGATCCTCGAAGGCCACCGAGCCGAGGTGACGGTCGATGAGCGCGCCGAGAGCTCCGAAGTCGAACACCGAGCGTGATCGCCACAGGTTCCTCGCCGGGGCGACGATGCTGCGACCGAAGACCGCTCGTCGGCTCATGTGCGTCCAGAGGCCGCTCAGGGTCTCGACCGCGTCGCCGGGGGACGCGGCCAGGACCGCCCCGTTCAATGCCCCGACCGAGGAACCGACGACGAGGTCGGGCAGAACACCCCGCTCGAGGAGTGCCCGGATCATGCCCACCTGCACGGATCCGAACGCACCGCCCCCGGAAAGCACGAACGCGAGCGGGCGGGGCCAGTCCTCGAAGGGTCCGGCTTCACGAGAACGGGGAGGACGCGGGGTCATGGACTGGTCCGGTGTGGGGATCCGAGGATGGCACCATCGGTACCATGCGAGTCAAGCTCAGATGCGTCGGGCATGCAATGGCGGCAACCGCCGCTCGACCAGCCACTGCCTCGGCCGCCATGCAAAGGTGGAGACATGATCGACGACCTTCCTCCGTCCCCGAGTTGGCACGGCGTCAACCATCTCGCCCTGGTGACGCCCGACATGGACGCGACGACCCGCTTCTACGCAGGGGTGCTGGGCATGCCTTTAGTGACGACGCTCATGGCCGGTCCGATGCGCCACTACTTCTTCGAGATCGCTCCCGGCAACACCGTCGCGTTTTTCGAGATCGCCGACGCCGAGACCTTCGCGAAGGGCGCGGGTTCACCGGCCCCGCATCCCGTGCAGCTCGACCACCTTTCGTTCAACGTGACCGATGAGGACGCCCTTCAGCAGCTCCGGGCTCGTCTGCTGGCTGCGGGCTCCGAGGTCACCGAGATCGTCGATCATGGCCAGATGAAGTCGGTCTACTTCACCGATCCCAACGGCATCGCGCTCGAGGCCTCCTACTGGGTCATCGATGGCACCGGCCGACCAATGAACCCGGCTGACGATCGACTCTTCCAAGACCCTGACCCGGTCCCAGCGGTCGCCGAGCTGGCAGCGCGTCGCCTCGCCAGCGTTCCGACGACGTCGCTGGTCTGATCCGTCGACGGCTCGGGGCGGGGCAGGTCGGGGTTGCTGCCAGATGTTTCAGACGGCGTGGGCCGTCAGGAATTCCTTTGCGAGCAGCTCAAGCGTGCGCTCGCGGGCGACGTTGGTCCCCGGCTCCTCGTCAACGCGGAGCCCGGCGCCGACCGACACCATCACCTCGTCGACATCGAAACGGTCCGCAAGTTCGCGCAGCCGAGCAGTTGCGATGGCGGCCGTGCCGATGACCCAGCGGTCGCGCATCGCGGCGACGATCGACCGCTGGGCGGGGTCGAGCGCAACGCTCTCGGCCTCCTCGACGCGATCGAGTGCCCGCAACGGTTTGCCGGTGCGCAACCGTGACATCTGGATCAGGTTCGGAAGCGCCCTCGACGCGGCTTCGTCGGCGGTATCGGCAATGACCGCGTTGACGGTGAGGAACGTACGTGGAGCATCGAGCCACTCGCTGGGACGGAAGTTGGTGCGATAGAGCTCCAGCGCCCGTTCGGTGCCCTCACCGGAGAAATGATGAGCGAACACGTACCGCAGGCCCAGCTCGGCCGCGACCGAAGCCGAGTAGTCACTCGACCCGAGCAGCCACACCTCGGGGCTCCCCGTTGCAGCCGGCGTGGCTCGAACGCCGTAGGTCGCTCCCCCGCGCAGGGTCAGCTGGGCACCGGCGACCGACAGCAAAGAGATGATGTCGGCGATGTGGGTCGGGAAACGCTCGACGTCGCTGGTCGTGCCGCTCTGTCGGAGCAGGGCGGTGATGACCTGATCACTCCCGGGCGCGCGGCCCAACCCGAGGTCGATCCGCCCGGGGGCTGCCGCTTCCAGCACAGCGAACTGCTCGGCGACCACGAACGGTGAGTGGTTCGGCAGCATCACGCCACCCGATCCGACGCGAATGCGCTCGGTCGTCGCCGCGACGAGCGCGACCATGATCGGTGGTGTCGTGGAGGCGACCGAGGCCATGTTGTGGTGCTCGGCGAACCAGTACCGGGTGAAGCCGAGCTCATCGGCTCGTCGGGCGAGGGCCATCGAGGCAGCCACCGCGTCGGCGGTCGACTGGCCACGAGAGACCGGAACGAGATCGAGCACCGACAGCGCGAGAGGTGTGGTCACGATGGCTCCATGGAGTTGGCGGTGGGACCCGTAGTCTGCCCTGGCCCGACCGCGTCGCGTCGACCGCCACGGCGCGCCGAACGCGTCGGAGCCCCGACCTGGAGGAGGGATCGGGGCTCCGAAACAGATGGGTGGGTTTGCGACCCTTCGGGGGGCTCAGCTCCAGGTCGCGGCGTTTGGCCCGACCACCCGCGACCAGGTCGCAGCGGCCTGCTGGTCACCCTGGTTGCTGTCGGAGCTGCGCATCGCAACGGCACCGAACACGGCGAGGCCGGCGAACACGAGACCGGCGACAGCGAACTTCGCCCGCTTGACCCAGGTCGTGCCGGTGGTGGATGAGGTGGTGGTGTGGCGCATTTTCGGATCTCCCGGAACAGTTGGATTCGGAGAGAACGCCGGGTTCGCCACTGACTCCCCCGACTGCCAGGCGACCAGATACGGCCTGTCGGGATCAACATCTCGTTCACTTGTTGGTGTGCCCATCCATCGGGCCGACCCCGCGGCGTGTGAGCCCCACCGAACCGAACGAGCATCGCGGCTCACCCGCACCCCAGCCCCACTGGGTGATGCCGCCCAGCGCGGGTCGCCCGCGATGAGATCACCGGCCCACCGAACGCCATTCGGCCCCGATCCACGCTCCTGAGGCGCCCCGCAGGGATATCCGGGCGCGCGTTCCCAGTCAGCTCTGGTCGTCGTAGAAGGCAGCCATCCGTCGGGCCATCTCCTCAGGGTCGACGTCCTCGACATGACGCCCGATGCCCCAGGTGTGACCGAAGGGGTCCCGCACTCGGCCGCCCTCGTCGCCGTAGAACTGCCGCTCGTAGGGGAACACGACCTCGGCACCCGCCGCGAGGGCCTGCTCCCACAGCGCCGGCGCATCGTCGGCGTAGATGAACAGCGCCATCGTCGAACCGCCGAGCGAGCTCGGGGCCTGGACCGGACCTCCGGGCCATTCGTCAGCGACCATGATCACCGTCCCCGCTATGTCGAGCTCGGCATGAGCGATCGACCCATCCGGGCCCGTCATGCGAGGTTCGATCTCCTGCGCCCCGAACGCCTGGATGTAGAAGTCGATGGCTTCGGCACATGGCGTCACCACAAGGGAAGCGGTAACGGCCCCCAGCCGCGCGGGTACGGGGTCGACGGTCATGAGGTGATGGTCGCGTCATCGAGCCGAACGGTCAACAAAGGCGGCGCCTCGAGACCCCATTGACCAGACGCGAGGCTTCACGGAGCGCTACGAGTTGACGTCGGTGACGATCCGGCGCCCGGCGAGCTTCCAGCCCATGGGCGTCCGGCGGAAGTCGTCGAGATAACGACCGGTCAGCCTGACCGCAACACCTCGGCCACCGTCATTGGTGTCCAGGAACAAGAAGTAGGAGCGCGCCGTGGCCCGGCCGCTATCGAGCACCTCGACCGCCGTGGTGGTCAAGACGTGTCGCGTGCCCGACCCCGGCCCCTGGATACCCGACGAGCGCCGCTCGAGGGCGCCCGCCAGCAGGTCGTCACGACCGCGACGGACCTGGTCGGAACCGGCGGTGGCCCAGGTCGCATCCTCGGTGAAATTGTCGAGGTACTCCTCCAGATCACCATCGTCGGCGAGGTGGGCCAGGCGGGCGAGCACATTACGGATCTCGAGTTCCGCCGCGACCTGCTCGATTGGATCAGGGTCCATCTCTCCTCCAATGGCCGATGGGACGAAACTCTACGGCACCGATCCAGACGGGAAGCCTTTTCGATCCACGCGCCGTCGCCGCGTCGCTGGGACGAGGCGGAGCGATGGTTAGGCTCGGCGTGTGGATGAAGGCGGTGAGTCCGAGCTCGGGCGGCGGGTGCGGCCACTCGCCGCGGCGATGAGCGCTCCAGGCACCCCGCTGGAGACGATGGCGCTGGCAGTGTCGGCGGTCCTGCAGCCGAAGCTGGACACGCGAGCCGCGCTCCACCGGCTCGACACCCTCGCCGCGCAATGCGCCGGATGCGACCGCGACGGGCTCGTGGCCCATCTCTTCGGTAGCGGCAGGTTCCAGGGTGACCGGCGGTCCTACCACCACTGGCGCAACTCGTGCCTCGACCAGGTGCTCACCCGAGGGCTCGGTATGCCCATCACCCTGGCCATCGTCGCCGTCGCGGTCGGGCGCCGCCTCGGTATTCCGCTGGTCGGCGTCGGGATGCCCGGCCACTTCCTGGTCGGCCACGAGTCCGATCCGGGCTGGTTCGCCGACCCCTTCGACGGGACCACCGGGCTCGAACGCGCCGACTGCCGCCGCGTCTTCGAGACCACCGGATCGGGATGGTCCGAGCACTTCCTCGCCCCCACGCCCGACCGCCAGGTGATCGCGCGGGTCCTCAACAACCTGAGGGCCTCGTGCACCCTCGACGGTGACCGGGTCCGGCTCGGCCTGGTGATGTGCGCCCGTCAGACCATGCCCGAGTTCGCGGCCGAGGTCCACGAGGCCGAACTGGCGGCTGCCGTCTTCAACTGACCCTGCCGGCGAAGCGCTCCCGCCCGACGACCGCGGCGGCCGGCACCGGAAGGCGCCCGCTCAGTCCGCGTTCGGGCCTGCTCCTTCGACGACATCGGCTCCCAAGGCCCCCATCTCGAGAACCGGCCGATCACCCGCGATCCCGTGCTCCTCGGCCAGCCCCAGCGCCAGCCCGACGTCCTTGCGTGCCCACTCCATCGTTCGGCCTCCGGTGGTGACCGAACGCGGCGTCACGAACGCACTCCAGGTGCCCCGTGACGAACCCGACGACAGCGTGGCGATGAGCGCGTCGCGCTCGAGACCCAGTTCCTCGCCCAGCGCGACCGCGCTGTCGGCGATACCGATCTGGGCTGCCAGCAGCGTGTTGTTGACGATCTTGGCGATCTGGCCGCTGCCGACCGGACCGAGATGCAGAACCGGGTCGCCGAATGCCTCGAGCGCCGGGCGGCATCGTGTGACCGTGTCGGCGGTACCGCCCACCATGACCAGAAGCCTGGGGAAGTTCGCGCCGACGCTGACCGGCGCATCGACGAGACCGCATCCGTACGACGCCGCTGCCGCCTCCAGCCGGCGGCACGCTCCCGGGGCGATCGTGCTGTGGATCGCCACGACGCCACCGGGGCGGAGGCCCGCGAGGACCCCGTCGTCGCCGAGGACGACCTCGTCCACGTCATGCTCATCCCACACGCAAATGCCGACGACGTCGGAGGCCGCACCGACCGCCTTAGGGCTCCCCGCAACGAGCGCTGCAGTGTCCGCGTACGGCTCCAACGATCCCGGCCGACGGGCCCACAACGTGACGTTCAGCCCCGCGGCCAGTTGGGCATCGACGATCTGCCGGCCCATGTTCCCGAGTCCGATGAAACCCACATCCATCTGCGGAGTATGCCAGGCTTCGCTTCGTCGTACCCCGGGGCGATCCCGTGGGCCACGTCGGTGCGCAGGCGTCAGTCCGCACCGGGCCGGTCCTGCTAGGTTCTGGTCGCCTGAACAGAGGAGAGCCCATGGAATTCGATCCCTTCTCGCGCGAGTTCTTCGAGGACCCGTACGCCGTGTACCGCTGGCTTCGCGACGAGTCGCCCACGTACCACAACGAGAAGATCGGTTTCTGGGCCTTGTCCCGCCACGCCGACGTCCTGGCGGCGCACCGGGACCACCAAACGTTCAGCTCGACACACGGGCTCACGATCGACCAGCTCACCAGCGACGACTACCAGGCCGTCGCCACGAGCATCCGTTCGATGATCGTGATGGATCCGCCCGAGCACGACCGGATGCGCAAGCTGGTGGCCCGGTCGTTCACCCCCCGGCGCATTGCCGGGATCGAGGAGATCATCCGAGACGTCATGGACGAGTGGCTCGATCCCCTCATGGATCGCGACAGCTTCGACGTCGTGACCGACTTCGCCGGTCCGTTCCCGGTCGAGGTCATCAGCACGCTGTTGGGCATTCCCAAGCCTGACCGCCAGCAGTACCGGCACTGGACCGACAAGGTGCTCGAGCGCGAGCCCGGGAACCCCTTCCCCACGGCGGAGGGGATCGCAGCGGCAATGGCGTCGAGCGCATTCATCATGGAACTCGTGGCCGAGAAGCGACGCCACCCCGCCGACGACCTGATCAGCGACCTCGCGGCCACGGCGGTCGAACGCGAAGACGGCACCACCGAAGCGCTGACCGACGAGGAGATCGCCGGGTTCGCAGGACTCATCGCGGCTGCCGGAAGCGAGACCGTCACGAAGCTGGTCGGCAACGGGGCGGTCACCTTCGCCGACAATCCCGACGAGTTGGCCCAGCTCACCGGCGACTGGTCCAAGCTCGGTGGGGCTGTCGAAGAGGTACTCCGGTACAAGGCGCCGTCGCAATACCAAGGCCGATACTCGCTCGTCGACAGCGAGTGGAACGGTGTCACCATCCCGGCCAACCAACCGGTGCTGCTCATCACCGGCGCCGCCAACCGTGACCCCGACGTCTACCCCGATCCCGACCGTTTCGACATCGACCGCCCCCAGCCCGTCGCGTTGGGCCTGGGCCACGGCGTCCACTACTGCCTCGGTGCCCATCTGGCCAAGCTCGAGAGCAGGATCGCCTTCGAGCAGCTCTACACCCGGTGGCCTGGCCTGCAGGTCGATCTCGACAACGTCAGCTACGTCCAGATGTCCAACGTCGCCGGCCCGGCCAGCGTCCCGGTGTCGGCAGCCTGACGGACGCGACCTGCATCCGATCGCTCCTCGTGCGAGCGGCGCGATCAACAGCCGGAGCGATGAGGTTCCGGGTGCTAGCGTGACCGCCCACGAGCACCGGCGCCTCCCGGCGCGGGTGGCTCGACCGGTGCTTCACGATGGCTCGCCTCCGCGATCACACGATCGACCTTCGACCGCTGCAGGAGTCGCCGACCCTTCGTGATCTCTGGTTGGCCAACACGATCTCCGCGGTCGGCTCACGCCTGACCGCCGTCGCGATGGCCTGGCAGGTCTTCGACCTCACGGACTCGAAGGCCCAGACCGGACTGCTCGGCCTCTGCGTCGGGCTCCCGTACCTGCTCTTGTCGCTCTACGGAGGTGTGCTCGCCGACAAGCTGCCCCGCGAGCGAATCCTCATCGGGTCGGCGCTGGCGGGCGCCGTCGGTGCCGCGCTGTTGTGGGTCAACGCCCTGGTCGAGAACCCACCGGTCTGGCCGATCTTCGTCGTCGCGACCTTCATCGCCACCTCGATGGCACTCGGCAGCCCGGCCCGCATGGCCATCGTCCCCCTTCTCGTCAGGGCCGAGCTCATCCCCGCCGCCGCGGCCCTGAACCAGGTTGGCTTCCAGGTGGCGTTCGTCGGGGGACCCGCCCTTGCCGGCGCGCTCATCGCGAGCGCCGGGGTCCAGTGGACCTATTTCATCGACGCAGCGAGTTACCTGGTCGGTCTACTGCTCATCCTTCGCGCCGGTGCGCTCCCCCAGCCCGAGGCCAGTAACCTGCGGCCGCTCACGGCGGTCCGCGAGGGCATCGGCTTCCTCCGCAGCCGCAAGCCTCTCCAGGCGTCGTTCCTCGCCGACTTCATCGCCATGATCTTCGGCTACCCGTCGGCCCTGCTCCCTGCGGTCGTCGCAGCCCGCTACGACGACAACGAGATTGCCCTCGGGTTCCTCTACTCGGCCGTGCCGATGGGGATGTTGCTCGCCGGTCTGTTCAGCGGATGGACCGGTCGGATCCACCGCCACGGACTCGGGGTCATCTGGACGGTGTGCATGTGGGGGGTGGCCATCGCCATGTTCGCCTTCACCGGGCCGTTCTGGCTCAGCATGGTGGTGCTCGCCATCGCGGGCGTTGGCGACTCGATCAGCGGCATCTTCCGCATGTCGATCCTCCAAACCGGCACGCCCCCGGCGATGATGGGGCGGATCATGGGCATCGGAATGGCCGTCTGGGCGGCGGGGCCATCGCTGGGCGACGCGGAGGCCGGTCTGCTGGGCGAGGTCACCTCGACGGACTTCTCGATCGCGTTCGGAGGCTTCGCATGCGTCGCCGGCATCCTCGCCCTCGGGGCGCTGTGGCCTTCGTTTCGGCGTTACGACATCCGCGACGCACGCGCGACGGTGATCCTGCCGCCCTCGACGCACGCGCCGACGTCGACCTGAGCCGTCCCGGGAATCGCAACGACGGTGCCCGGGGCGCCCGGGTGATGACCGATCTAGTGTCGGTCGCGCAGCCGGCCAGGGGGACGACGCATGAACGAGAGACAATCGGTGAAGTTCGGGATGCAGCTGCCCATCCAAGCGCAGTCGACCCTGATGGCGCAGTCGTGGGAGGCCGGGTGCGGCCCACTCGAGCTGGCCCGGATCGCGAACGCCGCCGACGACGCGGGCTGGGACTTCATCACCGTCTGCGACCACGTCGCCATCCCCCAGGAGCGGGCTCAGGCGATGAGCACCGTCTGGTACGACACGGTGGCCACCCTGGGTTGGCTCGCAGGCATCACCAGCCGGATCCACCTCGGCGCCACCGTCCTCGTGGTGCCCTACCGGCACCCGGCGCTCACGGCCAAGGCGTTCTGCACACTCGACGCCATCTCCGGAGGCAGGGTCATCCTCGGCGTCGGCGTCGGCCACGTCGAAGCCGAGTTCGACCTGTTGGGCGTCCCGTTCGACCGTCGTGGTCGGCTGCTCGATGACGCCCTCCCCGTGATCCGGGCCGCGTTCGCCGATGAGTTCGGCGTCACCGGGTACGGCATCGCTCCTCGACCGGCTCAGACCGGCGGCCCACCGATCTGGGTCGGCGGGTCGACGCTTCCCGCGCTGCGGCGCGCGGCGCGTGCGGGCGATGGCTGGCTACCCCAGGGACCCCCGGAGCAGGGGATGGCGGCCGCGATCGCCGACGTCCACCGGCTCCGGGACGAGGCGGGACGTTCACATCTCCCGTTCACCGTTGTCGGCGGTCTCGGCGCCAGCTACGTCGGCACCCCGACGTGGGACGTCCCGGCGTTCGCGGCGAGCGGGTCGCCCGAGGCGATCGCCGCGCAGATTCGTGGGCTCGTCGACATGGGGGTCACCCACGTCCAGCCCCGTCTCGTTGCCCGTTCCGTCGACGAGTTCGTCGACCAGATCGAGGCCTTCGCTCGCGAGGTCGCACCCCTCGCACGCGATTAGTCCGACCGAGACCTCACCGAGCTCGCACACCCACGAGCGTGAGGCTCAGCGCGACGCGGTCATGGCTCCCAGTGGTCCCAGCACGGCCGCACGAAGATCGACCGGTGCCGTGAGCGGGGCCAGGACGCCGTAGGCATCGGTGCGCTGACGACTCGCGCCCAGCTCGAACGAACCGAGATGCCGGAACTCCCAGGGCCCCACGCTGTGCTCCTTGACCCCGGTGGCGAGCACCAGAGGGGTCCCCACGCGCCGCGTGAGCGCCTCGAGCCGCGCTGCGGTGTTCACCGCTTCGCCGATGATCGTGTAGTCCATCTTCACCGACGCACCAACCGTGCCCTCCAGCACCACACCGCGGGCAAGGCCGAAACCGCTGTGGAGCAGCCCGCGCGGGCTCTGCGGTCCGGCGAGATCGCGCTCGGCTGCGAGCGCGCCCAGGGCATCGAGACACGCAGCGATCGCGTCGTCAGCACCCTGGGCGTCGAAGTAGGCCATCAACCCGTCCCCGAGGTACTTGTTCACCTCGCCCCCTCGACGGACCACACACGATGAGCAGATCTCGAGATAGCAGCCGACGAGTTCCGACACGTCCTCGATCCGGAGTCGTTCACTGATGGCGGAGAACGCCACCATGTCGGCGAACAGCACCACGTGCGTCGCCTCCCGCAGCGGCGTGTGCAGCGGGTCCAATCCCGCAGCGAGGATCCGGGACACTGCTGGCTGGGTGTAGCGCCCGATCACGTGGTGGGCGTCGCCCAGACGGTCGAGCAACAGCTTGATTGGACGCAGGACGTCGTCAGTGGCCTCGGTCAGGTCGATGGTGTTCATCGACCATGCAGGAAAGAGGCGCTCGGTCACGTGGAGCTCGGTTTGGAGGCAGAACACGTCGGTGTGTCGGGCGTCGCGCCGCACACGGGCGAAGAGGTCGTCGATGGCCGCGTCGTCGCCTTCGATGATCTGGAAGAACGCGTTGCCGATGCACAGGAGGACGCCGGTGACCTGATCCTGCGCATTGCGCACCTGGGCGTGCTCGCCGATCGCCCGCACATCGGCATCGGAGAGCGTCGACGAGAATCGGCTCATGTAGGTGACGCGCTTCATCGATCGACCATCATCGCAGGGCCGCAGGGCGGTGTGCACCTCCGCCGACGCTGACGCGACCGCGGCGCTCGACGCGACGCGGTCAGGCGCGGCTGCCCGGCGTCGCCGGTCGTCTTCCTTCCGCGGTTACCACGAGACGCTCCGCCAACTTCTTCCAGATGACCTTGTGGACCGGCAGCAGCGCCCACCAGTACGCGCGACCCGACACCCCGCGCGGATGAAACCGAGCCAGCTGGTGGAGTTGCGTGTGTCCCGCCGCGTCGGAGGAGATCCGCCATTCGAGCCAGGCATCACCGGGCACCTTCATTTCCGCCCGCAGGCGCAGGAGATGGGGCGGCTCGTAGGCCTCGACCCGGAAGAAATCCAGCGCGTCCCCGATGCGAAGCTCGTCAGGGTGGCGCCGACCGCGCCGCATCCCGACACCACCGATGACTTTGTCGAGCCAGCCCCGCAAGGCCCACAGCGGCCGAGCGACGTACCACCCGCGCGCGGCGCCGACCCCGGACACCACGGCGAACAACGCCGCAGGGTCTGCGTCGGAGACGATCTCCTGGTGGTCTTCGTAGATGGTCCCGCCGGCCCAATGCGGGTCCTGGGGCATGGGCGACGCCGGCGTCGACGCGGGCGCGCTGTCCATCCAGCTCGTCTTGATGTTGAGGTCGCCGACGACTGCGAGCGCCCGCTCGATTGCTTCGTCGAGCGTGTAGGGCTCGTGATCGACGAGCCTGCGGATGTCACGTGCGGGGGCGACGACGACGTCGTTGATCAGGCTGTCGACCAGCGGACGGGCCAGCCCGTACGGCAGCGGGGTGACGAGGTTCACCCAATGGGAGGAGAGGCGCGGCGTCAGAAGCGGGACCGGGATGATGAGGCGTCGCCGCAGACCGGCGATCGCCGCGTACCGGTCCATCATTTCGCGATAGGTCAGGACGTCGGGGCCACCGATCTCGAGCACCTCGCCGGAAGTCTCGGGATGGTCGAGGACTGCGACGAGGTAGAACAGCACGTCCGCCACCGCGATTGGCTGGCATCGGGTCCTGGTCACCCACCGGGGGCAGATCATCGCCGGAAGCACCTCATCGAGGTGACGGAGCATCTCGAAGGAGGCGCTGCCGGACCCGATGATGACCGCTGCACGCAGTTCGGTGACCGAGACCGTGCCGCCCGCCAGGAGTCTGCCCACCTCGTGGCGGCTCGCGAGATGAGTCGAGAGTCGCTCGACGTCGTCTTCTCCGAGACCGCCGAGATAGATGATGCGAGACACCCCGGCCTGTTCGGCCGCGGTTCGGGTGTTGACCGCTCCGAGACGGTCCGTTCGTTCGAAATCCCCGGAGTGGCCCATTGCATGGACGAGGTAGTAGACGGCCTCGATCCCCTCGAGCGCCGCGACCATCGACGCCCGGTCGAGCACGTCCGCGGCAACCACGTCGACCTTCAGCCGCCACTCGACCCCGTCGAGACGGGCCGGGTTCCGCGCCAGGCACCTGACCTCGTGACCCGCAGCGAGCAGCTCGGGCACCAGGCGGCCACCCACGTAACCGGTTGCGCCGACGACAGCGACCTTCATGCCACGACCTGCCTCGACAGCGCGAGCCTCTCGAGGCGGGCGAGCGCAACCCGGCAGAGCACCAAGTAGGGCGCAGCAGGCCAAGCGACACCGATACCGGCACGGCATCGACCCGGGCCCAGCTCGACGAGACTGTGGTCGGTCGCCCGAATGCCGGCGACCCGCCAGGCCCACTGCTCCTGATCACGACAGGTGGTGATCTCGAAGGGCACCCTGACGCCGAGAACGGTCCGCACGCTGCCCCGGGCGCCGACGTGAAGACGTTCGGAGCGAAGGTCGGCGCCGCAAACGATCGGACCCCAGTTCGGCCATGCCTCGGGATCGACCAGGAGATCCCACACGATCCGGGCGGGGGCCTCGATGTCTCGGGTTACCCAGCGCGTTCTCATCGACCCACCGTAGTGGCCGCCCGGGGGCCGATCATCCCGCACGGGGAGAAAACGGCACTTGACGAGCCAGGACGGAATGCTGGCTCGTCAAGTGCGCTATCGCTGGGCCGATGCCACCGGGAGGGGCGGCGGGCGGCATCGGCCCAGGGCGCAGTGCTCACGCGGGGGGCAGGAGCACGGTGTCGATCACGTGGATCACCCCATTGCTGGCCAAGACGTCGACCGCAGTCACGGTGGCGTCATTGACCATCACGGTGTCGCCGTCCACGGTGATGGTGACCTCGGCGCCGTTGAGGGTGGCGACCGACTGTCCGTCGAGGGTGACTACCTCGCCGCTGAGCACCTCACCGGAAACGACGTGATAGGTCAAGACGGCGGTGAGCAGCTCGGTGTCGGCGAGGAGTTCTTCGGCCGTCATGTCGAGGGCGACGAGGGCCTCGGCGAAGGCCGCATCGCTCGGGGCGAAGACCGTGAACGGCCCAGGACCACTCAGTTCGTCGACCAGGCCGGCGGCCTGGACCGCATTCACCAGGGTCTGGAAGCTCCCAGCAGCCACTGCCACATCGACGATCGTGCCGGGCTCCATCGCGTCGGGTGTAACCGAGTCGGTCGCGGTCGGGGTCTCCGAGGCTGGGGCGCTCGAATCGTCGTCGTCACCGCAGGCCGCGAGGATCAACGCGAGTGCGAGGAACGGGCTTAGGACTTTGATCGTGCGGGTACGCATGGCATGCCTTCTTGGATCGGGGGTTGGGTTATGCCCCGTTCTCCGGCGGGGAGGGCCCGCTTGGATGCACCCGGGGCAACATTTTCATCAGGGCGACAGGTGTCACCTCGTTGGACGGACCGCCGCCCGTGGTCTGCTCGAGCCCCGCGTGGCAGTCTGGACGAGCGAGTCCTTGCGATGTCCCCCTTCCTCTTCTCCTTTCCCTCGAATCTCAGCACGGAGGCCCCATGAGAGTCGGCGTCGTCTATCCCCAGATCGAGCTTCGCGGTGATCCGGAGTCGCTCCGGCGGATCGGGATCGCCACCGAACAACTCGGCTTCGACCACCTCCTCATGTACGACCACGTGCTCGGCGCCGAACACGCCGATCGCACGCCGCCGCTCACCGGCCCCTACACCGAGCACGACCCGTTCCACGACCCGCTCATCGCGTTCGCGCACCTCGCGGCGCTCACCGCCCGCATCGAACTGGTGACCGGCGTGCTGATCCTGCCCCAACGGCAGGCAGCGCTCGTCGCCCGCCAGTGTGCCGACCTGGACCTGCTCTCGGGAGGGCGGCTGCGACTCGGGCTCGGAACCGGCTGGAACTACGTCGAGTACGACTCGCTCGGCACCGATTTCGCCACCCGCGGCGCTCGTCTCGACGAGCAGGTCGACGTGCTCAGACGGTTGTGGACCGAGCCGTTGGTCTCGTTCTCCGGGCGCCATCACCGTATCGAACGCGCCAACATCTTGCCGCGGCCGAACCGCCCGATCCCGCTCTGGTTCGGCGGTTGGTCCGAGCCTGCCTTCCGCCGCGCCGCGCGCGTCGGCGACGGCTTCATCTATGCCGGCAGCCTGAACCGAGTCACCGCAGCGAAGGCCCGCATCGACGAATTGACCGCGGCCGCCGGAACCGCCGAGGGTTTCGGCCACGAGCTCGCCGTGCGCGCCGACTCCCCGGACGAGGTCGCCGGCGTCATCGACGCCTGGACCGAAGCCGGAGGGACCCACGCGTCGGTGGTGACCATGGGCCTGGGGCTCGACTCGACCGAAGCGCACCTCGATTTCATCGCCTCGGTGAAACAGCGGCTCGGCTGAGCGACGGTCCTGCGCCACAGGTCACTGTTCACCCAGCATTGCCGCGCTGGTCACCAGGGCCTTCCTGGCGATTTCACCTCACCCGGCGACAGCCTCTACCCCCGAGGCGGAGCGGTGTCGGTGGTCGACTTCAAGACCTGCGAAGCCGGGATCATCGCCCAGGACCCGAGCTGGACGGCACTCGACGGCATCGTCTGGACGCCGTGGGCCACCGTCCTGTTCGCCGAGGAGAGCGCCGGCGAACGCCTCTTCGAACTCACCCCGACAAGAGCGATCCGATGGCAGGCTTGGTGGTCGAACGCCCCGCTGGCCCACGAAGGCATCGCGATGGGGCCCAAGGGCGAGATCTTCGTCGTCGATGAGGCCCGCGGGCAGACCCGGGGCTGCGGCGGCGGTATCTACAAGTTCGTCCCCAAGCGCTGTGGCGACCTCTCCGAGGGCAAGCTCTACACCCTCGCCGTGAACGGCGACACCACCCGCGGCGAAGGCGTCGGCCACGCCAAATGGATCGGCCCATCGACCCCGCGACCGCACCGTCGGCCGGCACCGCCGCCGGGGCACCAGCTACCAGCGGCCCGAGGACGCCGAGGTCATCGAGAAGGTGCTGCTCGTCGCCGCGGCTGCTCGCGTCGGGGCCCAGCCCCAACGCGACACTCCGGACCGGCATCTGGCAGGATCTGGCCATGACCCTCGACCTCGGCCTCGACGAACTCCTCACCACCACCCGCACCGTCCGCAAACGACTCGACCTCGAGCGGCCCGTGGAGCGTTCGGTCATCGAGGAGTGCGTTCGCATTGCCATGCAGACACCATCGGGAGCGAACTCGCAGGGCTGGCAGTGGGTGTTCGTCGAGAACCCAGCGACCAAAGCCGCGCTCGCCGACATCTACCGCAAGCAGTTCGACGTCTCGTACCGCGTCATGCCCATCGGCACCTACGACGATCCGAAGGAACAAGCACAGGCGGTTCGACGACGCGAGTCGGCCGTGTTCCTCGCCGACAACTTCCAGCATGTGCCGGTGATCATGGTCCCGTGCGCGCCTGGCCGCATCGACGGTGCCGCGGTGGGTGCCCAGGCCGGGTTCTGGGGGTCGCTGCTTCCTGCAGTCTGGAACCTCATGCTGGCACTCCGGGCGCGCGGGCTGGGATCGGCATGGGTCACGATGAACCTGTCGCGCGAGGGCGGCGAGGAGGAGACTGCGGACGTGCTCGGCATTCCCTACGACCGCTACACCCAGGCGGGCCTGTTCCCCGTGGCCTACACCAAAGGCACCGACTTCCGGCCGATCAAGACCAAGCCCGTCGACCAGGTCATCCACTGGGACCGGTGGTGACTCCATGACCTACTCCCCCACCTCGACCTACACGTTCGGCCAGATCAGCGCTCTCGACGCTCTGACCGTCGACGCAATGTGCAGCCTGTACACCATCGAACTCGGCGGCGAGGGCTTCTACGCAGCGATCGCCGACGCAGTCGACGACCCGCGGGCCACCCAGCTCCTGCTCCGGAACGCGGTGGAGGAGGCCGGACACGCACGCCGGCTCGCGCGCGCAATCGCGCACAAGCTCGGGGAGCCCTTCGAGCCGACCGACGCGATGCGCACCCCCAAACCCGCACGCGCTCCAGAGGTGCTCGACGCCGACTTCTTCCGGGTGCTCATCGCCGGTGAAGCCAGCGGCGACGAGGGCTACCAGAAGTGGGCTGACAACGAAGACGACCCAGAGGTTCAGCGACTCTTGCGCCTCAACGGTCGAGAGGAGAGCCTCCACGGCCGTCGGGTCGCCGCCGTCCTCGAGATCCTCGGCCTCGCCTGACGGTCATTCCCCGCTGGCGTCGATCGCGTCGAGGGCCCCGGCGAGCGTGGCCACGGTCCGATCGATGTCGCCGAGCTTGTCGAGACCGAACAGCCCGATGCGGAAGGTGGAGAAGTCCGCAGGTTCACCGATCTGCAGCGGCACGCCACCTGCAACCTGCAACCCGAGCGCACCGAAGCGGCCGCCATTCTTGATGGCCGGATCGTCGGTGTAGGAGACCACGACCCCCGGGGCGCCGAACCCGGCTGCGGCAACACTGGGGTAACCATGCCCAGCGAGCAACGTGCGGACCCGGGCGCCGAGCTCCTGTTGCGCAGCCTTCACTTCGGCGAGGCCGAACGCCACGGTCTCGTCCATGACGTCACGGAACGTGCGCAGCGCGTCGGTGGGCAGAGTCGCGTGGTACGCGTGGGACCCGCCTTCGTAGGCAGCCATGATGTCGCGCCACTTCCTCAGATCACACGCGAAGCTCGTGCTCGTCGTGCGGGCGAGACGTTCCTCGGCGCGGGGGCCGAGCATCACGAGCGCGCCACAGGGTGGACCGCTCCAGCCCTTCTGGGGCGCGCTGATGAGCACATCGACATCGCAGTCCACCATGTCGACCCAGACGGTTCCCGAAGCGATGCAGTCGAGCACGAACAACGCATCGACGTCCCGGGCAGCCTGGCCGACCCCCCGGAGGTAGCCGTCGGGGAGGATCATCCCCGAGGAGGTCTCGACATGTGGCGCGCATACGACCGCAGGCCGTTGCTCGTGAATCGTGGCCACGACCTCGTCGATGGGGGGCGGAGCAAAGGGAGCCCGGGGGGAGTCGGCAACCGGACGGGCCATGCACGCCGTGTGTGACTCCGGGATCGAGCCCGTGTCGAAGATCTGGGTCCAGCGATAGCTGAACCAGCCGTTGCGGATCACCACGGCGTGCCTCCCCGTCACGAACTGCCGCGCGACGGCTTCCATGCCGAAGGTGCCGCTCCCGGGCACGATGGCAACGGCTGAGGCGTTGTACACCGATCGCAACGTGGCCGAGATGTCGGTCATCACGGTCCGGAACGACTGCGACATGTGGTTGACCGCTCGATCGGTGTACACCACCGAATACTCGAGCAGTCCATCGGGATCGACATCGGGCAACAGTCCGGGCACAGCGACTCCTTCGTTCGGTCTGCCGCGGAACCCTACCGGCGCGGCCGATACTCAGCCGAGCCCGCGCCGCAGATGGTTGATGCCGGGCACCAAGGCTCATCGGCGAGTTCTCGAGGGTGCGGGTCGGAGGGCACTAGATTCGGCCCGCAACGACGGGTCGGGCCCACGGGCCGGCAGATGCACGTGGAGGAAATGCATGGAGCTGAAAGAGCTGACCGAGGTCGAGGTCGTGGCCGAGGGTCTCGAATTCCCCGAAGGGCCGGTGGCCATGAGCGACGGCTCGGTCATCGTCGTCGAGATGACCGGCGGTCGCCTCACGCGAATCGACCCGGACGGGTCCGTCGAAACGGTCGCCGCGCTCGGTGGTGGCCCCAACGGCGCGGCGGTGGGGCCCGACGGCGCGATCTACGTGTGCAACAACGGCGGCATCGACGCCGGCGAGTACACCGGTGGCCGCATACAACGCGTCGACCCGACGACCGGGGCCTTCGAGACGATCTATGCCGAGTGCGACGGCGTTGCGCTGCAGGCACCCAACGACCTCGTGTTCGATGACACCGGGCACTTCTACTTCACGGACTTCCTCCACAACGGCGGGATCTTCCATGCCGCGCCCGACGGGTCGTCGATTCAAAGGGTCGTGCGACGCTGCCCGTTCCCGAACGGGGTGGGACTGTCACCCGACGGCAAGGTTCTCTACTGGGCCGAGACCCACACTCGTCAGGTCCAGCGCCGCCACATCAGCGCTCCGGGCGAGATCGTCGCCACGCCCGGGTACACGATCCGGGCGCTTGTGTTCAACGGTGCCGTCGACGAATTCGCGCTCCTCGCGGGCCTCCCGGGCAATCACGAGCTCGACTCGCTCGCGATCGACTCCGCTGGAGCAGTGTGCGTCGGGACGCTCGTCGACGCCGGGGTGAGCGAGATCGCCGAGGACGGGACGTGGACCCTCCACACCCTTCCCGAGTCACTCCGTGACGGGGCCGTGACCAACATCTGTTTCGGTGGCGAGGATCTCACCACCGCCTTCATCACGTGCTCGCTGACCGGGCGACTGGTTCGAGCGACCTGGCACCGACCGGGCCTGGCCCTCGCCTACGGCATCTGACCGCCCGAACGAGACCAACAGCTGGGCTCAGACGTAGAGCTCGCCGGTGGCCTCGATCCATTCGAGGGTCTGCGTCGGGGGCAGCTTGGGCGGCGGCATGATCACCCACGTGAGTCCGACATCGGCCATGTGCCCGATCCGGTCACGGGTCTGCTCGATGTCGGCGGTCGGGTCGTTCACGTGCAAGGCGAGCGCGAAGTCGAGCGCATCGGCGCGTTCGCCGGCCATTGCCTTGACCTCGGCGATATGGACCCCGAGATCCTCGAGGGTGGCCGCGACCGCCGGAGTGCGAGTCGTGGTCAACAGCGCACCTGTCCCGCCGAGAGGCATCCAGCCCTGCGCTCGCTCGGCGACGCGGCGGCGTGTCACCGCCGCGTTCCCGCCGATCCAGATGGGAATGGGGTTCTGCACCGGCGTGGGACGACCGATGTTGTCCCGGGCCGAGAAGTGCCGTCCCTGGTAGCTGAACGGTTCGCCGGACCAGTGCAGTGGCAGCACATCGAGTGCCTCGTCGAACAGCGCGTTGCGCTCGTCGAAATCGACACCCAGGGCGCGGAATTCGCCCTTCAGGTAACCGGTACCGACGCCCAGGATCAGGCGACCCTTCGAGAGCTTGTCGACGGTGGCGGCAGCCTTCGCGAGCAGCATGGGGTTGCGGTAGGGCACAACGGTCAGGTAGGTCAGCAGCCGGATCCGGGTCGTGACCGCGGCAACGTGCGCAAGCGCGACGAGCGGATCGAGCGACTGGTGCCCGCCGGCCTCGAGCCAGGTGACTCCCGGAGCCGGGTGCTCGGTGAATGCGAACCCACCGAATCCGGCCTTCTCGGCGGCAACAGCCACGTCGGCGGGGTCGCCGCAGTCGAGCATGTCGCTGTCGGTCCCGTGGGTGTCTGGGTACTGGTAGATGAACTGCAACGTTGGTCCTCAGTCTGTGTTCGACGGGTTCCGAGTCGACGTTCGAGGCTCGCGCCGGAAGCGGGCGCTAGGGAATCTCGAAGTCGTACTCGAGCGGCACGATCGTGTCATAGGGCAAGAACGCGAGCGATTCGTATGCCCCCTTGTGGGCCGGGTAGCGACCGACTGCCTCCGCGTAGCGCAGCGCATCGCCGATGTTGCCCATCACCTCCAGCGGCGGACGGTCGCACAAGATGACGTGGACGAGGCGGTCGTCGGAGGTGTCGACGGGGTCACCGCGCAGGGCGGCCAGGACGCCCGGGACGGCGAAGAGGTCGGGCAGATGGGTGTCGTCCCACCAGGCGATCGCGCCGTCGCGCTGCTCAGGAGTGGGCGCCTTGCCCAGGGCGACGATCAGCCCTTTGTGGTGGAGGTACGGGACGGCTCGCTCCTGGACGTGACAATCAGGTCGTGCGGTTCCCTTTGCCAGTCGGAAGCGACCGCCGCCGACGCCACGGCCGGCCTGCCAGTACCGCCCCTGACGGACGATGCCGTTGTCGAGCGTCCGCCAGCCTTGGCGGGCTTCGTCGCTCTCCATGTCGAGCGGGCCGCCGAAAGAGTAGATGGTGAGGTAGGGCGCGTGACCACCGGCGAAGGGTGACTCGACGTTCAGCGGGAGGTCGTGGAGATGGATCGGGGCGACGTACCGACGGCCCATGAGCACGTCGTCCTTCGCGACGTGCTCGGGCAGGTGGTCGAGGTCGTACCAACGGTTGTACTCCTGCGTGAGCTCCTTGGGAATGTCCAAGAAGGCGAGATGGAAGCCGTTGACCTGCATGGGGTCCTCTCTTGGTGGTGTGAAGGTGGAGGTTCGCCGAGCGAACGGTTCGATGGACTATTCCCGCCGGTATCGACGCACACTGGCCTGGTGTGTTCGCTCCCGGACTTGATTCTCACCGTCGCCATCCCGACTCACCTCGCGCAGGTCGGGCGGTGCGGGACGCCCGGCGTCGGCCATGATGGTTCCTCCTGATGTGATCCCCCGGGTGCGGTCGGATCCTACTACTGGTGCCAGCAGCGGCGCCTCCCGAGGCCAGCGACACCCTCGCCGTCTTCAGGGCTCCATCGTCGGAGCGGCATCACCGGTGAGCGCCTCACGCACAGCGATGCGCCAACCTGCGTCGGTGCGCACGAAGCGGTCACGGTAGACCCCGGCGCTGACCGACCCGTCGAAGAGCAAGCTCAACGACTTGGTGTGCACGATCGCGCCGCCGGGTCCGTCGGCGCGAGCGACGGTGTCGACGCTGAAGTGGTGTCTTTGCGGTGGCGTGCGTTCCCACCTTCCGCGGATCTTGGCGACACCGACCGCGGGGGTCGCACCATGGCTGGAGGCGTCGAAGACCGCGTCAGCGGTGAAGACCTCGCTGAGTCGATCCCACAGGCGGCCGTCGACCACATGGGTGTAGAGCGCGATCACCCGCTCGATCGCGAGCTCGTCCTCGACGCTCAGTTGCTCGGCTCGGTCTGGTTCCACGCGTCACCTCCGCCACGACCTGCTTCGTGATCGCCACGCTAGTCCTGCGGCCACCGACCGGCATTGCTCGGCTCGACTAGGGTTGCGGCCGCCTCCGAGGCACCCGCGGAGCGCAAGCCTGGCACCTGCTGACGTCCCGAGGGGGAACCATGAGCGCACCCAGCGCCGACACCACGATCCGACTCCCGGACGACATGCGAGCGTGGATCGAGGAGGTTACTGGTGCGACGGTGACCTACGCCGACCGCCAAGCCGGCGGCGGGCGCAAGGAGGCCTGGTTCGTCGACGTGCACGATGTGGGCACGACTCGAGCGCTTTTCTTGCGCTGGGATCAGGGCGATCCCGCAGCGGTCGGCGACCCGTGGACCGTGCGCCGCGAGGCCGAGGTGTACCGCGCGCTGCGCGACACGCCGGTGCCGGTCGCGCAGTTCCTGGCGATGCACCCGACACGCCAGGCGATGCTCGCGACCCGCGTCTACGGCCGCAACTGGTTCTCCCACATCACCGATCCCGACGAGGCCGAGTCGACGGCCAAGGACTTCATCACCCACCTCGCGGCGCTCCACCGCCTCGACCCCGTTGCGCTCGGCATCGACGTACCCGGCGTGGCCGGCCTCGACCCGACCCGTTCGGTCCCCGATCTCGCCGTGGCCCAGATCGACGAGATGGAGGCGATCATCGCGTTCCGTGGCGGCGAACCGGACCCGATCGTGGCCCTCGCCCTCACCTGGCTGCGAGCGAACGTGCCCGACTACGACGGGCCGACCGTGCTGGTCCAAGGTGACACCGGACCGGGCAACTTCATGTACGCCGATGGCCGGGTGACCGCCGTCGTCGATTGGGAGTTGGCGCATTTCGGCGACCCCATGGACGACATCGCGTGGCTGACCCTTCGTGCGGTGCAGGAGCCGTTCACCGATCTCGACGCCCGCCTCGCCGAATACGAGAAGCTCTCGGGGCATCGACTCGACTACGACCGGGTTCGGTACTACCGGGTGCTGGGCGAGGCCAAGATCCGCGTCATGAGCCACGGGCAGTCGGCTGCCGATCGCGGCAACCGCCCCGGCGAGGGTGGCGACCCGGGGGCCGGGCTCATCTTCGGACAGCTCCATCGACGTCTGTGCGCCGAAGCGCTGGCCGATGTGATGGGGCTCGACTTCGAATCCCCCCGCGTCGCGGAACCACCGGCGCCGACAGAGCTCGACACGCTGTACGACGTGGTCCTCGGTCAGATGCGTCATGTCATCACGCCACGGATCACCGACGGGTTCGCGAGCCAGCGCATCAAAGGCCTGGCCCGGGTCATCAAATACCTGGCCTCTGCCCAGCGACTCGGTGCGGTGTACGCGGCCGACGAGCTCGCCGAGCTCGAGGTGCTGCTCGGCGATCGTCCGGCCAGCGTGGAGGAGGGTCGCCGCGCCGTCGCGCGCGCCAACGCCGCCGGCCGGGTCGACACCGCGGACGCGCTGCGGGTTCTCTATGCGGGCATCCAGCGTGACAACGAGCTGCTCCGAGACGCCTCGGGTGCACTGGCCGACCGTCACTACCACCGGCTCCCCCGTTGAGCAGGGCGCCCGACCCGACGAACCAGTAGGGTACGGGCATGCTGCAGCTTGGTAAGAAGGCACCCGAGTTCTCGGCACCGGACCAGGATGGCAACACCGTACGACTCGACGACTTCGCCGGGAAGTGGGTTGCGTTCTGGTGGTACCCGAAGGCGTCCACTCCCGGTTGAACGATCGAAGGAGGCGGGTTCCGTGATCGAGCCCCAGACTTCGAGGCGGCCAACGCCGTCATCATCGGCGCGTCGTTCGACAGCGTCGCCGACCAGAAGGCGTTCGCCGACGCGCAAGCGTTTCCCTACCTGTTGATCAGCGACCCCGACCACACGATCGGCGAAGCGTACGAAGCACAAAAGGGGCCTGACGAGCAGTACCCCGATTTCCCGCGTCGCATCAGCTACCTGATCGACCCGGACGGGAACATCGCGGCTGCCTACGACCTCGCCGGAACCGACCTCTCCGAACACGCAGCGGTCGTCCTGGCCGACATCGCGGCGCGCTCCTGATCGTCACCCGAGCGTTGCGACCGTGCCTATCGCCATGAGCCCGCTCCCTTCGACGCGGGCGCGGGGCGGCGCAGTCCGCATCGACGAGCGCGGCGAAGGCCCCGCAATCGTCCTGTTCGGCGGCCTGGGGTGCGCCGCGACGCTGTGGCACGACGTGCGCTCACGCCTCGAGGACTTCACGACGCTCGTCGTCGACCCACCGGGGGTGGGCGACGCTCCGACCACCCCGATCGGTTGGACGCTGGCCGACACTGCCGATGCGGTGGCGTCGCGACTGCACGACCGGGGGATCGAACGCGTCGCTGCGGTCGGCTACTCGTGGGGCGCGTCGCTCGCGCTCGAGCTCGCGCTGCGGCATCGAAGCCTCGTCGATCGACTCGCGATGGTGTCGGGCTCCGCGGGTCTCGGAGCAGTGCCGGGGCACCCACTGTCGCTGGTCGTGCACGGGCACGAACTCGCCCGATCGGGTCACTGGTCGTGGCGGGGCGTCGCGGGACAGTCGTTCGCGTACCTCACGTCGAGCCGGTGGGCCGCCCTTCCCGGCGTGCCCCAACCCACACTGGTGTTGTCCGGGGCCCGCGACCTCGTGGTGCCTGCTGTCAACAGCGTGGCGCTGGCCTCCTTGGTGCCGCTCGCCACGCTTCGACTGCTCCCCGACGTCGGTCACGAGCTCTTGACGAGCCACCCGGCGGTGGTCGCGCACGAGCTGCGCACCTTCCTCCACAGGTAGCGCCTCCACAGGTAGCGCCCGTTCCGTGACCGATGTCATGTGCCTTTTCCCTGAAAGAGCACCAAGGCCGCTTGACATGAGCAGCAAGCTTGACATACTTAGCATTGCTTGTGACATGCCGGGAACACGCCCGGCTGCCAAAAGGAGAACAACACCATGGCAACCGCCACCGAGCTCGGCAAGACCGCACAGGAGCAGATCCTCAACGCCTACGCGATGGGCAGCAACGCCATCGTCGACGGCGTGCGCAACTGGGCCGAGGCCATCGAGTCCATCACCCCGGCCAACTTCAATGCCCCCTCCATCCCGGGTCTCGACAACCTCCCCTCCCCCACCGACACCGTCGAAGGCGGCTTCGAGTTCGCTCAGAAAATGCTCGACGCGCAGCGCGACTTCGCTCTGTCGCTGATCAAGGCCATGGCACCCGCCGTCGCCAAGGTCGAGCCCAAGGCCGCAAAGGCCTGAGCCGTTCCGGCTCGTCTCGGCACCCGCCGAGCGCTTGAGTCCCCCGGGTTTCAAGTCCGCTCGACGGGTGCCGATGCAGTTTTGGGCACCTGTCTCGCTTGGTATGCCACGCACGGTCTTGGTATAGGGTGAGGCCGCCCGGTTCGACCGACCGGTGGCGATGCATGCCGGCCGTCCCACAATATTGGAGCACACCCACATGAAGATCGAAACCGTCGGGGTCCTGGGAGCAGGAACCATGGGTTCGGGTATTGCAGAGGTCGCCCTCATGGGTGGGTTCCACACCGTCGTCGTGGAGTCGAGCCCGGAGTACGCGGACGCGGGTCGCGCCCGGATGCTCGGGTCGATCGAGCGGGCCCACAGCCGCGGCAAGATCACCGACGAACAGCGCGAATCGGCCGAAGCGCGACTGATCGTGAGCTCGGACCTCAATGCCATGGAGCACTGCGACATCGTCATCGAGGCCATCATCGAGGAGTACACGGCAAAGGCCGAGGTGTTCACGCTCCTCGACAAGATCCTGCCTGAGGAATCGCTGCTCGCCACCAATACGTCGTCGATCCCGATCATCGATCTTGCGGTGACCACGAAGCGGCCCGACAAGGTCCTCGGCCTGCACTTCTTCAATCCGGCCACCGTCCAGCCGCTCGTGGAGGTCATCAGCTGCCTCACCACCAGCAACGAAACCATCGCGCTCGCCGACGAATTCGCCGTCGAGGGCCTCGGCAAGCAGATCATCCACACCCGAGACCGTGCCGGGTTCGTGGTGAACCGCCTGCTGGTGCCATACCTGCTGAGCGCGATCGCCATGCTCGATCGCGGCATGGTCACCCGCGATGACATCGACCTCGGCATGCGGGCCGGCTGTGCCCATCCGATGGGGCCACTCGAGTTGTGCGACCTCATCGGTCTCGACACCATCAAGGCCGTGGCTGACGTCATGCATGCCGAGTACCACGAGCGGAACTACGCAGCACCGCCCCTACTCAAGCGCATGGTCGCCGCGGGGCACCTGGGCCGCAAGACCAAAATCGGGTTCTACACCTACGACTGATGACACCGTCGACCCGCACGCCCGCCGCACAGGCGTTCGGCGAGTATCTGCGCACGCAGCGCAAGCTGGCCCAACTCAGCCTGCGTCAACTGTCCGAGCTCACCAACATCTCGAACCCGTATCTCAGCCAGATCGAGCGGGGGGTGCACCGCCCCTCGGTGCGCGTGATCCGCAGCCTCGCCGACGCCCTGAACCTCTCGGCGCAAGCGCTGCTGGCCCAGGCCGCCGGCCTCGGCGACTCCGTCGACGTCCCCGGCGATGATACCGAGGCCGCCATTCGTGCCGACTCGAGGCTGTCGAGCGAGCAGAAGGCAGCGTTGTTGATGGTGTTGCGCGGATTCGTGTCGGAGTCCGCCGAGACCGCCTGAGCGGACCTGCCCGGAGGGTCAGACCAGCTGGGGATCAGGCCCGCGCGCGCACGTACTCGCCCGGCGCATCACACAGCGGTGGATGGATGTTCGAACCGACTACACGTGGGGCGCGCATGGCGCCGGCGCGTTCGGCGACCCACGCCGTCCACGCCTCCCACCAGGTGCTCTCGTGGAGCTCGGCATGGTCGATCCAGTCCGCAGGGTCGGCGGGCAGCTCCGGATTGGTCCAGTACTTCGCCTTGGGGCTCGGCGGATTGACGATGCCGGCGATGTGGCCGGCGGTGCTCAGCACGAAGGTGCTGTCGCCGCCGAGAACCCGGGTCGTGCGGTAGGCAGACTGCCAGGGGACGATGTGATCGTCGACCGCGCTGAGGACGAAGGTGTCCTTTTCGACCCTCGACGGCTTGAGGCGTCGGCCGTCGACCTTCAGCTTGCCCTGCGAGAACTCGTTGTCGATGTAGCAGCTCCGCAGATAACTGGTGTGCATACGGGCCGGCATGCGGGTCGAGTCAGCGTTCCACGCCAGAAGGTCGAACGCAGGTGGATCCTGCCCCAGGAGCCAGTTGTTCACGACGTACTGGAAGATGAGATCGTTGGCGCGCAGCGAATCGAACGTACCCGCCATCTCGGAGCCCTCGAGGTAGCCCTTCTTGGTCATCCGCTTCTCCATCGAGCTCACCGCTGCCTCATCGGTGAACGCGCCGAGAGACCCCGACAGCTCGAAGTCGGTGTGGGTGTTGATGAAGGTGGCCGTGTTGATGACGCTCGTGCCGGCGTTGACCTCTTGGGCCATGGCCATCGCCGTGAGGGTGCCGCCGAGGCACACGCTCACCGTGTTGACCGAGTCGGCCCCCGTGATCTCGCACACCACCCGGGCGGCATCGAGCGGCCCGCCGAACAGGTAGTCCTCGAAACTGGTCTCCGCCATGGACTCGTCGGGGTTTCGGTAGCTGATCGCAAAACAGGTGTGGCCGTGCTGCACGGCCCACTCGATCAGGCTGCGCCCGGGCGCCAGGTCCATGATGTAGTACTTGTTGATCCACGGGGGGCAGAACAACAGGGGCGTCTCGTGCACCTGTTCGGTCTGCGGCTCGTACTGGATGAGCTCGATCAGGTCGCTGCGGTAGACCACCTTGCCCGGCGTCACCGCCATGTTCACCCCGACCTCGAACCCCGCAGCGTCCACCTGACGCGGGCGGCCCTGGTTGTTGAAGAGGTCGTCGAGGAAATTGCGAGCGCCACGGACCACGCTCTCGCCACGCGTCTCCACGGCTCGCTTCAGCGCCTTCGGGTTGCCGATCAACGTGTTCGTCGGCGCCAGCGCGTTGACCAGAAGTTGCGCCGCGAAATCGGCCTTGCGCTGACGCGCAGGCTCCAATTCCGCAGCTTGGACCAAGTCGGTGATGAGGTCGCCGTGCAGGAGGTACAGCTGCTGGAGCATGTAGTAGAGGAGGTTCTCCTCCCAGGTCGGATCGTCGAAGCGCCTGTCCGACCTGGACACCTCCTTGACGTCGGGGGTGTCGAGTCCGAGCCGCTTGGCGACGGCGACCGGACCGACCTGCGCGGCGCGTGAGAGGAACTTCCACGATGCCGCTCCGACCTCACGCGGGTTGCGGGCAGCCTTGGTCCCCGCCTCGGCGAGCACCCGCAGGAACCCCATGGGATCGGCGGACTCGACGAGTCGATGGGAGACGTCGCTCCAGGGGGACTGGTCGATCGGCAGGATCGGAAGGTCGGAGAGGACGCGCTTGTCAGAGGACACGCGTTCAGCCTAGGGCTCCGGTCACAGCTGCGTCACGAGGTCACCGGCTCGCGTGCATCGAGCGAACCGGCGCACCCCGTCACCCGCGCGGGGTGATCCCCATGTAGGGGAAGAGCGCATCGACGCCCCCGTCGACCACGATGGTCCGGCCCGTGACGTAGCTCGACAACGGCGTCGACAAGAACAGCGCCGCGCCGGCGATGTCGTGCGGCTCACCCATGCGCTGCAATGGTGCGGTCGCAGCCGACGCCGCCTGCTTGTCGGGGTCGTTGCCACCGTCGAGGCCATACAGGCGCGGGGTGTGGATGGACCCCGGCGCCACCGCGTTGACCCGCACGCCGTCGGGGCCGAGCTCGACGGCCAACGTGCGGACCCACGACATGAGTCCGGCCTTGGCAGCCCCGTAGGCACCATGGTTGGGAGCGCTGTCGATGCCGCTCACCGAGGCGACGAACACCATGGTGCCGCCGCCTTTGGCAGCCAGCCGGCGGCCCACGGTCTGACCGAACAGGTAGGCGTGCCGCAGACACATGTCGAACTGCCGCTCCCACATGTCGTCGGGAAGGTCGAGCGCGCTGGACCATTCGGCGAGCCCGACGATGTCGACGAGCCCGTCGATCGTTCCCAGGGCGGCCTCGGCCTCGGCCACCACACGTTCGACGTCCTCCCGCCGGGTGGCGTCAGCCTGCAGCGCGACGCCACCCACCTCGCCGGCCACAGCGGCGGCGCGCTCACGATCGATGTCGATGACCGCCACCTTCGCCCCGCATGCCGTCAGCGCGTGGGCGGTCTGGCGACCCATGCCCAGACCGCCGCCGACGACGATGTAGCCCTTGCCGTCGAGCCGGAGCAGTCCGGGATAGTCGGGAACCGGAAACGCATCTGTGGACATGTCTTCCCCCTTTGGAGTTCGCCCGCACCTTATCCCCCGCTGCCCGTCCCGGCCCGTCTGTCTGCGAGCGTCGTGCCTCATCTCGCAGCGAAGCCGACCGATGGCTCATGCGGCGAGGCGACGACGTTGTCCGGACCGAACGGCGTACCCACACCCCCCACGCGTCGAGGAGCCCGATCATGCAACGAACGATCATCGAACTGGTGAAGATGCGCCTCGCTGACCTCGAGGTCGGCGACGTGGTCAACCGCGACCCCGAATCGGGCGAGGGGTGGTTCCGGGTCGGAGAAGTTCGCCGACTGCCGAGCGGCGAGGTCAACGTCTCGAGCGCGAACTCGCGATCGACGATCATGGGGGACGACTTCGACATCGTGGCAGTGCAACTGCCTCGAGTCGTCGAGGTCCATTCCCTGCTCGTACCCGCTACGAACTGACGACGTTTCGCGGGCCGGAGTCAGTCGCCGACGGCGACATCCACCCAGTAGGCCTCGTACAACAGGTCCGATCCGGCGTGGCGATGCCGCACGAGCTGGCCCAGGAGCGCAATGCCCTGGGATCGCGCCGTCGCCACGACCTCGTCGGATGAATCCTGCGTGACGGCGGCCTGCAAGGTCGCTGCCCGGGCGAGCAGCTCAGGGTGTTCGGAGCGCAGTTGGCCGACCTGGTGGGTGAGTCGTGGGGCGAGCCTGGTCACGTCGTCGAACAGGCCGCCGGGCGCCTCGGTCTCCGCCGCATGATCCTCGAGCGCCACGCGGAGGTCGCCGACGACGGCGGCGACGTCGTCGCGCCACTGCAGGAGGTCACGACGCGCGGGTTCTGCGAGCGCGACCTCCAGCCGATCCATCAGCGTCCGGAGCCGGTCGCGTCGCCTGGCCGATCGCTCCCGCTCAGTGGCGGCTTCGTCGAGCTGGTCCATGGGATCCTCCTCCGCGCGATGCCACCCGTCTCCGCTGTCGCATCGCAGAGCCGTGCAGCTCGAGCACGGTGGAAACCGACCGGCGTTCGTCTCTGCCTGCGCCGTCAGGCGTCTGACCGTGCTCATCTGGTCGCTCAGCGGTCACGACCCGCTGCGCACACCATCCGCTGAGCTGCTGCTACCGGGCACGCATGAGCCGTTGGTTGATTGTGCGCAGATTGTCCGCCGCAATGGAAGGCCCGCAACGGGCGACTTCCGTCTCGGGCCGAGCCGTACGCCAGCAGGTGGTCCGCCATCGTGGTACACATCACACAGAAAACGGCGCCGACGGGCCCGCCGAAAGTGAGCACAAACGCGATGATCGAACTCGGCGACGAACTGAAGTCGCACCTCGCAAGCGCCATGACCGACCGGCTCGCAGTGGTGGCCGCATATGTTGACCGCAACGGCGATCCCCACATGGGGTTCTACGGCAGCGTCCATGCGTTCGGCGACGACCAGCTCGCACTGTGGGCCCGCAACCCCGACAGCGAACTCGTCGCCACCATCCCCACCCACCCCAAGATCGAGCTCGCGTACACCGACATGGTGAACGGACGGATCTACCGATTCGGTGGGCGAGCGCGCCTCGTCACCGATCCCGCCGAGCGCGACCGCGTGTACGAGGGCATCCACGAGATCGAGCAGGGCCACGACCCCGACCGGACCGGCTTCGCCGTGGTCATCGACCTCGACCGGGTGGGCGGGCGAGACTCCGGTGGCCGCTTCCAGATGACCCGCGACTGAAAGCGACTACCGCCGCGGCGTCGGCCTCAGCTCCAGCACGTGATGGGCTCGATCGAGCGCGGCCGGTCGATTCGATGCGGTGAGCACCGTGAAGCCCGCTGAAGCCAACCGGTCCCAGAGCTGCATCTCCGTGGTGACGTCGAGCGCGCTCGTGAGGTCGTCGAGCACCAACAGCTCGGGGCGATGGGCGATGGCGCGGGCCCCAGCCGCCCGCTGGACCTGTCCACCGCTCAGGCGCACACCGCGGGCCCCGACGAGCGTCGCCAGACCCTCGGGGAGGTCAGCAAGATCCTCGTCGAAAGCAGCCGTCGCGATCGCGGTGAGCACGTCGCGCTCCGAGATGGGGTGCCCGAGTCGGAGGTTGTCGCCGAGCGGCTCGGCGAACAGTCGCGGGACCTGGGCCACATAGGCGCACTGCGGGGGAACGAAGAACGCCGCCCGGTCGGCGATCACGCTTCCGTTCCATCGGACCGTGCCGGCGTCGATGTCGACGAGGCCGACGATCGCCCGCAGCAACGACGACTTGCCCGCACCCACCGGGCCGGTGACCACCACGAGCTCGCCGCGCGCCACGTCGAGGTCGACGTCGCGCAGGCCCCGGCTCTCGACGGTCAGGCCCCGGATCTCGAGCCGCTCGAGCGGCACCCGCTGCGGCGACGTGGGCGGAGGGACCACCGGTCCGCCGAGCACCGGCAAGGGCCGGAAGCCGACGAGCGGATCGGACTCGTCGTCGGCACGCGCAACGAGCGCATCCATGCGCTCGGCCGAGACCTCATAGCGTCGGCGGCCCGCCACGAGCCCACCGAGGCGCATCGGCAACCAGGTCATCGCCACCAGATAGGAGAAGAACAGGGTGACGTCACCGGCGGTGAGCGGCCCCCGGGCCGCCACTACGAGCGCCACGCCGATGAACACATCGGCCATCGTGGTGTTCGCTGTCCAGGTGACCTCGTTCCACACGCCGTCAGCGATCGCCGCGCGACCACGGCGCTCGTTGAGTTCATCGAGTCGCCGCAGCACGTTGGGCTGCGCGCCGGAGACCTTGACCGTGAGCGACGCTTCGAACGCGGCCGCCAGGAACCCGCTCACCTCGCTCGCGGCAGCACGCGCCCGTACCCGGTAACGCCGCGCGAGGTGGGCGACGAACCGGTTGGCGAAGCCCAACGCCAACAGCGGTGCGATGCCCGCGACGGCCGCCCACGGGTCGATCTTCACGAGGAAGTACGCGGCTGCCGAGCCGTACAGGACCGATCCCAACAGATCGGCCCAGTTGTCGATGAGGAACAGCATGTCGAACGGGTCGTCGCGCAGGCGCACCAGGACGTCCCCCACCGCCACGTTGCGCGACCCGGCGCGGGTCCCACCACTTGCGAGTTGGGCATCGATGACATTGGCGCGCATCAGCGCCTTCGCTGACTCCGCGCCACGGATGTAGGTGCGATGCACCACGGCGATGGCGAAGATGAGCCCGAACTCGACGACGGCGAGCGCGCCGACCAGGACGACCACACGCCCGCTGGCACCACGGTGCTGGTACTCGTCGAAGATCTTGCCGATCAGCCAACCGGGGACCACCGGCGACGCGAAGTAGGCGGTCCAGCCGGCCGTGCCGAGCCAGTACTGCTTCCCCCGGAACGTCGCCACCGACGCCATCCGGCGCTCCCCGCGCATGAGGCCACGGCGGGCGCGCGAAACGCTCATGCGAGCTCCTCGGCCTCGGCACCGACGGCACGCAGGGCGGCATACCGAGAACCCGGGTCGGCCGCGAGCTCCGCTCGGTTCCCGAACTCGACAAGCCTCCCGTCGGCAAGCACCGCGATGTCGTCGCAGATCTCGAGCGTCTCGAGCCGATGGGCGATGATGATCGCTGTCCGTCCACGCACGAGCCGCGCCAGACCCTCCGAGATCGCAGCCTGCGTCGCCGGATCCACCCGCGACGTGGCTTCGTCGAGGACGACCAGGTCGGGCTCGGCGAGCAGGGCACGAGCGATCGCCAGAAGTTGTGCCTGCCCAGCCGAGAGCCCCCCGTGGTCTGCTGCCGACGCAGCGGCACCCGGACGCCCGTCGGCGGAGAGGATCGTGTCGAGCCCCGCGGGCAGGTCCTCGAGCCAACGCCCGAGCCCGGCATCCCCGAGCGCGGCCCGCACCAGCGCGTCGTCGACGACGGCGAACAGGGTGACGTTGTCGCGGACCGTCCCGGGAAACAGCTGCACGTCCTGGGGAATGGCCACCACCCGGTCACGGAACCGCGCATCGTCGAGTCCGGCCACGTCGACCCCACCGACACGGACGTGTCCCCCGGTGGCGGTGACGAGGCGCAGGACCAAGCGAGCAATGGTCGTCTTCCCGGACCCGGAGCGACCCACCAGACCGACGACTCGACCCGGAGACAGGTCAAGGTCGAGCCCATGAAGCGCAGCCGCACCATCGTGGGCGTCGTCGTACACGAGGCTCGCGTGCTCGAAGGCGAGATCGAGTGGTCCGTCGGGAAGCACGGCTGATCCGGACTCCACCGCGCGCCGTTCTTCGACGAGCTGAACGATCCGGCGCGCGGCGCCGGCCACACCCTGGGCCTCCTGGAGGCGCCAGGTCAGGTGTTCGACAGGAGCCCGCACGATCTGCGCCATCCGGAACGCGAGCACGATCCCGGCGACATCGACCCAGCCCCTTCGCAACCCGAGGCCACCGGCAGCGATGACGGCGATCATTACCAGGGCAACGACGCCCTTGAGCGAGCTCTGGACTCGCATCTCGTAGCGAACCCGTTCGCCGGCGGCGTCGACAAGACGGGCAGCGGGTTCGGAGAAACGTCGTAGGCCATGCGCTCCCGAACCCAGCGCCGCGACGTCCTCGGCCCCGGCCAGGTACTGCTCGGCGATCGAGTTCATCTCGGCATCGATCGCCCGCTCGGCGAGCACCGCCTCCGCTGACAGGTCCCGTACCCGCCACATGGTCCAGCCCAAGAGGGCGTACCCGATGCCGAGGACCGGGGCGAGCGTGGGCTCGGCGAACGTCAAGACGATCACACTCGCGACGGCCAACAACGCGATCCCGACGATGCGCGCCACGACCGATGCGAGGAAGGTCGTGAGCGCGGTGACGTCCGCATCGCATCGAGTCAGCAGCTCGCCCGGCGTGCGATCACGGTGGAACGCGAGGTCGGCGTGCAGCACGTGGCTCGCCAGCTCGTGACGCAGGCCGTTGGTGATGCGCCAGGCGAGCTCGGTGGATCGCCACGTAACGAGGACGCCGATCACCGCGGTCGCCAGCCCGATTGCCGCGTACCCGAGGCCGAGAGGCGCCACCGCGCTCACGCCCGCCCCCTTCACGATCTCGTCGACGAAGCGGGCGATCACCAACGTTCCCAGAATGGGCAACGCAGTGGCCACGGCCAAGATCACGCCATAGCCGGCGAACGCACGACGGTGCGGCCGGATAAGTGATGCTACGAAGCCCCAGTGACTCCCGACCATTCCCTCGACGCTACTCATCGCCCCGCCGGTGCGTTCGCCTAATCCCGCCCGCCTCTCCGTCCCCCCGACGAGCCACGGTGTCAGGCACGTGGCTGGCACCGCGACGTCGGCCGGTAGCGTCCTCACGATGGACTTCGACAGAGCCGCCCACTCGCGGCAGGCGAGCTGAGCCGTGTCGCACATCGCGGTCGCCGATCTTGCGTATGCACACCCGGGTGGAGCGCCACTGTTCCAAGACGTCTCCTTCACGGTCAGCCCGGGAGCCAAGGCTGCGCTCGTGGGAAACAACGGGGTCGGCAAGACGACCCTGCTGCAGATCATCGCCGGTGACCTGCAGCAGAGCGACGGCACCGTGGCAGCGGGACGTTCGGTTGCGTTCATGCGCCAGGATGTGGGGATCGGAGCCGAACCGATGACCGTGCGTTCGCTGCTGTTGAGCTGCGCTCCAGCGCGCGTTCGCGATGCTGGACTCGCACTCGCATCGGCCGAAGCCCACGCCGCCGGAGGCGACCGGGACGCCTCGATCCGCTATGCCGAGGCCATCGGGACCTGGGGCGATGTCGACGGCTACGCCGTGGAAGCCGTGTGGGACTCGGTCCTGCGCCGGGTCGTGCGCCGCGGCCTCGACGAACTCGTCGACGCTCCCGCCGCCCAACTCAGCGGCGGCGAGCGCAAACAGGTGGTCCTGGCGCTCCTGTTCGAGTCCGACGCCGAGGTGCTGCTCCTCGACGAGCCCGACAACTTCCTCGACATTCCGGCCAAACAATGGCTCGAGGCGCAGATCGCCACCACCCGAAAGACGGTGCTGATGGTGTCGCACGACCGGCAGCTCCTCGCCGACACCGCAACGCAGATCGTCACGTTGGAAGCCAACGGCGCATGGGTTCACGGTGCCCCCTACGCCAGCTACGGCGAGGCGCGTCGAGCCCGACAGCGTCAGCTCGGCGACGCGCTCACCCAGTGGCAGGCCGAGGAGCGCCGATTGTTCCAGTTCTTCAAGATCATGAAGGAACGCGCCAAGGTCAGCGACTCGATGGCACCCAAGGCGGCGGCCGCAGAGTCCCGGTGGGAGCGCTTCATCGCGGCCGGACCCCCTCCACCGCCGGCACCCGAGCAGAACGTGGTCGTGGGCCTTCGGGGTGCCGACTCGGGGCGACGGGTGCTCGCGATCGATCATCTCGAGCTGACCGACCTGGCCTTCGCATTCTCGGCGGAGGTCCATCACGGTGAACGGATCGGGCTCGTGGGACCGAACGGCTCCGGAAAGACCCATCTCCTCCGTCTGCTCGCCGGGCACGACATCGCCCACCGCGGGGTCGTCCGCCTGGGTGCCCGGGTAACCGCGGGACTGTTCACGCAGATGAACCAGCGACCGGACTTCGTGGGCCGCGACACCATCGAGCCGGTCGAAGCACGCACGGGAAATCGCCATGCGGCGATGAAAGCGCTGGCCCGCTACGGCCTCGCCGGCAACGCCGACCAGACCTACCAGACGCTGTCGGGCGGACAGAAGGCCAGGTTGGAGATCCTCGTGCTCGAGCTAGACGGCGCCAACCTGTTGCTCCTCGACGAACCCACCGACAACCTCGACTTCGACTCCGCCGGTGCGCTCGAGACCGCACTCGACGGCTTCGATGGCACCATCGTCGCGGTGTCGCACGACCGAGCGTTCCTGTCGAAGCTCGACCACTATTGGCTCCTCGACCATGGCGGCTATCTGCACGACCTGCCCGACTGGGCAACAGCCCAAGGCGTCATCGTCGATCCGGGGTCGGTCACCAGGCTCCGCCACGCCCGTCAGCTCACCCACGACTGACAACCAGCTGGGGGAAACCGGGTCGTATCGGCGCGGCTGGGTCGATCTGCTCATGGTCGATCGGCCCGGGACGAGCGGCCCGATCGTTGCCGCGACGGTGAAGGAAGCGGCGCGAACTGGCGATGGGTCGGGCGATGCCCGGACCACCGCAACGCACCACCCGACGCGCACTGCCCCTGCTGGCGGCATTGACGTTGTCGTGGATCGCGTTGGTCGGATGCGGGCCCAAGGACGCGCCAGACGCGCAGACACGTCTGAGCGCGGACGACAGCTCCACGCGACCGGCCGCCGAGCTCGCGCTGCTCGATGCGACGACCGTCGCCGCGCCGACCGTCGTCACCACACCAGGAACCGAAGTCGGCCTCAGGCCCACCGCCGCGGTCGAGGCGACCGCAGCGCCCGAACCGACGGCGCCTCCGACCAGCACACCGATTCCAACCACCGTGCCGACGGCGACGTCGTTCCCGCCGACACCGAAACCGACCGCCACGCCCGTCCCGGCGACGACGAAACCAACCGCCACGCCGGCTCCTCCGACGCCCAAACCGACCGCTACGCCAGTCGCGGGCTCAGCCGCGCTCGAGGCGCAGATGGTCGCGGCCGTCAACCAGGTCCGCGCCAACGCCGGCCTGCCCGCATTGGCCGTGCACTCCACCGTCACCCAGGTGGCACGCAACTGGAGCGCGACCCTTCCCACGAGCTTCCAACACAACCCCAACGTCGGTGCCCAGATCCCGGCCGGGTGGAAGGCCTGGGGCGAGAACATCGCGTACAACGTGTCGATGAGTGCAGCCCAAGCAGCGCTCGAGGCGAGTCCGGGGCACTACGCCAACATGACCAACGCGAGCTTCACCCACATCGGCATCGGCATCGTCCAGCTCAACGGCTACGTCTACGTGACGCAGGTGTTCGCAATGTACTGATCCCCGTCGAGCACCCCGGCGACTCGGCCCGAGGAGATCACCGACCGGCGACGCTGCGAAGGTTGCCGGTCAGGGCACTAACGAAGGAGCAGGTCCCGCATCTTCGCGTCGTCACGCATCCGCCAGATCACGTGATCGATGAAGAAGTGATGCACGTTGATGAAGATGGCGACGGCAATCGTGACCGCGAACACCCCCGAGCGAGCCTTGGAGTCGACAATCGCGTCAACGATCGACGGCACCAGCCAGAACGCGAGGAAGCCCACTGCGACCAGGAGCGTGTAGACCCCGAGCACCCGGTAGACCGGTTCCGACGATCGACCGGTGACCGGGCCACCGGCGTTGTTGTCATCGACGGCCTTGCTGTGCTCGACTTTGGCGACAAAGGGCAGATACTGCAGCGAGTGGAAGAACGGCACCAGAGGCAGCGGGAAGCCAAGCCGTGCCGCCGGGACCCACCACACGTAGATCGCCAGGATGGGAACGATCATCCGCATCGACGGGGTCTGGCCGGTCAGCCGGTGGTTCCCCAAGAACGCACCGATGATGGCGACCGCGCCGACGGCCACGCCCACGTTGGCAACGTCGCGCAGCAACTGGGGCGAGGACAACCATTCGTAGTCGAGGTTCTCGAACTGGCGAGTCGCATCGCCCACGACGATCAGGGCCCGAATCCACAGCGGGAACAGGCCATACCGGAGGACCGACATCTGCCAGCTCGGCATCGAGTACTTGTCGAAGCTCGCCGCAACCCGCACGCAGCCGTAGATCTGCTTGACGTAGTGCCAGCCGACGGTGACGAACATGGCGACCGCCATGGCGGCGAGCAGACCCATCGACCCCAAGAACGCGACGTCGGTGTCGGAGACGGCCGTCACGATGCCGATCACCCCGGTCGACGCGAGGGCTACCGGTACCGCCACGAGCTCCAAGCGGTGGTTGGTCACGAAGCCGGGTTCACGGGTGTACGCGAGCCGGTAGGAAGCGATGAAGTGAGGGAAGTTCACGACGAACGAGAGAAGGAAGCTGGCGGCGCCGATCTCCAACAACATCGCCTCGAAGCTGGGCGCGATACCCCGCAGGGGTTCGGCGATCGCGAACAACATGCAGAAGGCGATGCTCGCCCCGCCCAGCAGCCAGAAGTCCATCCACGGGCTGATGAGCGACCGCTGCTTCGGCTCCAAGGCGGACGCGGCACGGACGCTCTCGACGGTAGCCATGGCTGTTCCATCGGCGCCGGGCCACGGTGGCTTGAGTCAAACCGACCGAATGCGACGTTTCGACCACTCGGCGTCCACCAGTGCGCAACGACCTGGTCGATCGAGACGGGGTCACACCGGCGGCGACCCAACGGCCCAGCCGGCATCGGTCGCGCCGATTACGCTGCAACCATGCCCATTGCGACGTTCGCGCTGGTCGCCATCGACTGCCCGGAGCCCCGCGCGCTCGCGGAGTTCTACCAGCAGATCGTGGGTGGTGAGATCCAGCAGAACAACACCCACGGGGACTGGGTCCGCTTGGCCACACCCGACGGATCCGACATCGGCTTCCAGCGCGCGCGCGACCACCAGCCCCCCGGCTGGCCATCGGGGACTCCCCAGCAACTCCACCTCGACTTCGATGTCAACGACCTCGACCAAGGCGAACACGCCGTGCTGGCGATCGGAGCCCGAAAGGCCGACTTCCAGCCCGAACCCGATGATTGGCGGGTCTTCCTCGACCCGGCCGGACACCCCTTCTGCCTCGTCCTGGCGTAACCAGCAGCGACAGCCCGGCAGACCGATCACCGGCCATGCAGGAGAGACGGGTTCGAGCGGCCGCGGGCGTCGATGGAGGCGACGTCGCCGTCTCGGCGGGATCGGAGCGCCCCTCCGCGATCCAGCAGGACACACCTGCGGGTGGCTTGGTGTTGGGACCTCAGCCTCTGTCGAAAAGAACTCACCCGTCGGACCATGACAGGCTCGATGGCCCGCGATGGGGAGGAGGCGACATGAGCACTGCGTCGATTCGACGGCGACCGGCGACGCCACAAGGTGAGTCGGCGGCGCTCTGGGCGCTCTGGGTGGTCTTCGTCGCCGCCATCTTCGTCACCTACACCCGCATCGATCCCAGCGAGCTCTACCACGTCAGCCGCGACGGCCCGGCCGGCGGGGCATCGCGAGTCCTGGTGGAGACCAACTTCCCCATCGCCATGTTCGCTGTCGCCACCGCGCTCATTGCGATGGATGCGCTGGGCCCCCGGTGGTGGTGGCTGGGTGCACCAACCATTGCCGCCTGTGCGGTGATGGCGTGGCCCGGAGTCGTCGATGACGGCGACCTCGACGCCCGGCTCGTCAACGTCGTTCCCGCGTTGGGCGTCGCCGGGGCGGTGGTGCTCACCGTCGCAGCGAGCCGGCGAAGCGGTTTCGACGCCGCGCCGCGCCAGCCGTTCGACCCCGTCCGGATCGGTCTCAGCGCGTTGGTCATCTTCTTCTCGCTGCCATGGATCTTCGCCGTGGCGGGGGTGAATCTTCCCGAGGTGGGCTTCATCACCGCTCGGGAGATCACCGGATCCGACGGAGAGATCAACCCCGCGGTCCACCTCGGTGACCACCACGGGTTCAACGGCGCGCTGCTGTTGATCGCGGCGATCTGGCTCTCGCGCGTCCAGCTCGGTTCTCCAACCATGCGTCGGTTGACCCGGGGCTACCTCTCGCTGCTGGGGGCGTACGGGGCGGTCAACTTCGTCCAGGACCTCACCCACGAACAGCTCTACAAACGCGATTGGGTCACCTGGCGCATCCCGAATGCCTCCAAACCGACCCTCACGCCGGTCTGGCTCGTCATCTTCGCCCTCGCGATCGCCGCCCATGCGCTCATCACCCGCGAGGCGCGCGTCGCCGAGGACGCATCGCGCCCTGACTGAACACGCGTCGCGCCCTGGCACCGGCCAGGCGCCGTCGACGCGCGCTCCGCGGTGGTGATCGCCGACCGGGCGATCAGGTCGCGCCGGCGGTACGCCACAAGTGCGCGCTGACCGCGAGGATCCAGACGGCCCAGACCAGGAAGCCGATGAAGCCGAAGAACATCACCGCATCGGTGTCGGTCGTGGCTCCGAGCGTGGACACCAGGAAGAGCGCGGCGCTCAGCAAACCGACCGCCGAGACCCATTTGGGCAGCAGACTGCTCCGCAGGGCGAGGGCGTTCACCGCGCCGAGGTGGGCGACGAGAAAAGCTCCGGCCATCGCCAGGAGCGTCATCGAGAACACGAAGAGGAACCTCGCCTGGTCGGCGCCGATCTCGTCGACCTGGATGGCAACCGCAGACAGCAGCGCGGTCGACGTCGCGAAGAGCACGCCGGATCCGCCCAGGCCCACCAACGCCACGACCGAGAGGCGATGGTTCCCACCCTCGGCTGCGGCCATGCGCCGCCAGAGCGAACCGAACCACCAGAGGAGACCGATGATCGACAACGCGCCGAGGAACCCCATGAGCTTGATGCCCGACTCCTTGTCGACGAACCAGGCAAGCACCTCGTCGTTCGTGTCGCCCGACGCCGGCGGCGCCCCCTGCGCGATCGATCCGGCGATGTTGAGCACCACGAACGCGACGCCCCCGAGCGCAGCGAACTTCTCCCATTTCTTGTCATCCATTGATGGAATCCCCCTTGTCGGTTCTGCGCAAGCGTGCGCTTGCTTTCCCCGATCTGTCAACATCCCGAAAAGCGAGTACCCCGACACGTCGCTACCACGACCTTGATACCGGGCACGCGCGCCCGGGCGGCGACACGTGCGCGCGCCTAGTCTTTGCCTCGGACGGCACGAACGGGGGAAGTCGATGTTGACCCATGAGCAGAACGAGTTGCTGACGCGGATCGAGGGCGATGCGCCGATGGGCGCCATGATGCGGCAGTACAGCTGGATCCCGGCCTGCCTGTCCTTCCAGCTGCAACCCGACGACGCCCCCCGTCGGGTCCGCCTGCTCGGCACCGACTACGTGGCCTTCCGCGACTCGAGCGGAACCGTGGGCTTGCTCGATGAGCGTTGCCCCCATCGCAACGCGTCGCTGGTCCTCGCCCGCAACGAGGACTGCGCGCTGACCTGCATCTTCCACGGCTGGCGCATCGACGCAAGCGGACAGGTCGTCGACGCACCGACCCACCAGCCCAACGCGGAGGCCTTCGCGGCCAAGATTGCGTCTCGCAGCTACCCCGTGGTCGATGCCGGGGGCCTGATCTGGGTGTACCTCGGCGATGACGAAGCACCGCCGTTCCCCCACCTGCCATTCACCGTCCTGCCGCAGAACAACGTGTGGGTCACCGCGACGGAGTGCGCATGCAACTGGCTCCAGGGAGTCGAGGCAACGCTCGACACCGCCCACATCGGCACGCTCCACAAGTCCTACATCGCCGCAACCGCATCGACGAACGACCGGAACACCATCGGCCAGACGCTGCAGGTACTGGCCCCGCGCTACGAGGTCGACCACACCGACTACGGAATCGATGCCATCGGCCTGCGCTCGTTACCCGACGGCAGCCTCTACAAGCGGACGACCAGGTGGGTCATGCCGTTCGTGAGTCTCGTGCCCGGAAACCCGGGCACGACGACCGACGGCGTGATCTTCATCGTGTCACCCGTGGACGACCACAACCACGTGTTGTTCTTCGGGTTCTGGAGCCTCGACACCGAGATCACCGACGGCACCTACCAGACCGTCCCGGTGTCGCAGCGGGCCCTCATCGGTGACCGACCCTTCGACGTGGGCAATTTCGGCGGCTTCACCGGTGGACGCGCCGACAACTGGGGCCAGAACCGCGCGGCCATGAAGGCCGGCCACTTCAGCGGCTTCACCGGAAACCTGCTGCAGGAGGACACGGTGACCCAGATCAGCATGGGTCCCATCGTGGACCGTACGAAAGAGCACCTGTCCAGCAGCGATGTCGCGATCATCCACGCCCGACGGGCGCTCCTCGATGCGCTCGAAAACGTCGCCGACGGACGGCCGCCCGTCGGCGAGACGGTGCCGACCGATCTGCGCGACGCCCACCCGGTCGATGAGGTGCTGCCCCCGAACACAGCCACTCCGGCACCGGTGGCTTAGATGCATCGCCAGCTGCCGGGCACGCGCCCGGCACCGTGGGTCCTCCTCGGCGACGCCGCGGGTTCGGCTCGCGGTCCTGGCCGCGGTGACTTAGGGTGATCCACGCCGGATGCTCGAGCCCGGCCCGGGCGACGCCACACACTGGGCACGCACCCTTGGGGGTACCACGATGAGCACGCATCGACCGACTTCGCAGAACCCTTCGGCGCCGGCACCCCCCGAGACCATCGTCGGCCTCGCCCCGGGAGCAGGTTTCGAGGTTCACACCCTCGCCGACCTCGACCAGTACCTCGGCGCCGTCAGCGACGCGGGATTCGGTGCCGTGTCGCTGTCGTTGTCGCAGCTCGCCGGCGACCCCGTCGCTGCTGCGCGGCTGGTGGCAACCCATGGGCTCCGCTGCACCGACATCTTGTCGCTGCGGATCTCCCGTGACGACGACGACACCATGGCGCAGGCACGAGCGGTGGCACCCGCGGTGGAGGCGCTGGGCGCCGACTATGTCCTGGCCATGTTCTGGACCAAGCGCAATGACGAGTCCCTCGATCGCCTGGCCCGATGCGCTGCGACCACCGGCGCAACCATTGCTCTCGAGTTCGGCCTCGGCGGCGCCGCCGACAACGTGGCCACGGCAGACTCCTTCGTGGACGCGCTCGGCGCCGACACCGTCACGATTCTTGCCGACACCTACCACTTCTTCCGAGGCACGAGCACGCTCGAGATGCTCGAGACGGTCCCGCTCGACCACCTGTCGATCGTCCAGTTCAACGATGCGCTCCCTGCGCTGTCGGACGACTACATGGAGGAAACCACCAATCGCCGGGCCTGGCCGGGCGACGGCGAGTTCGACCTGCGCGGTTTCGCGTCGAGACTGCACGATCGGGGCTGGAAGGGGATCGTGAGCGTGGAGGTTCTCGCCTCCGATCTGCGGAAACTCCCGATCGCCGAGTACGCCCGTGCGGCGTTTGCGACGACCGCTCCGTACTGGACCGCCTGAACGGCTGGCCCGCCATCGAGCCCCACGGGCAGGCGACCTCGAACGCTGCAGGGCGCTGCGAGTCTCAGACGACGCTCGGTGTCCCCGGCACCGGCACCGTCTCGGTATCGGTGCCCGAGCGAAGCAGCGTCCCGGGTACCGCTCCGGTGAACGAGCCCTCGGCCACGATCTCGACGCCGTTGACGAGGACCCGATCGACCCCCGTCGCCTCGGCATAGAGCCGGCTGGCGCCGCCGGGCAGATCCGCCCGAGTGTGCTCGGAGCCGAACCCGACCGTGTCGGGATCGAACAAGACCAGGTCTGCTGCACGACCGGCGGCGATGGTCCCGCGCCCTTTCAGTCCGTAGAGCCGGGCCGGCACATCGCTGAGTTCGTGCACCGCTTCCTCCAACGTGAGCACACCCGTCTCGCGCACCTGTGCCAGCAACGCCGTCGAATACACCGCGCCACACATCATGTCGAGGTGCGCGCCGGCGTCGGATCCACCGATCGCGGTCCGTGGGTCGGTCCACACGTCGCGACGGACCGCCAGTTCGGTCTCCGTTGGCGGAGCCGGGACGACGGCCCCGCCAGGCTTGAGGCCCGTGCGCAACCCGTCGGCGACGACGACGTCGAGCAGGAGGTCGAAGGGGTCCTTCCCCGCCTCCGCCGCGACCTCGCCGACGGCTCGCCCGGTGAGATGCCGCAAGCTCGGAGCGAAGACCTCGGCGAACTGCACGTGTTCCCACCGCGCCAGTCCGGCGAGCACGCCGGCTTCAGGCGAGCGGGCACCTGCGGCCAGCTGCGCCCGGATCACCGGATCGGCGAGCGCGACCATCCGGTCGTCGGGCGGCAATCCCATGACCGGGCGCCAGCCGGGTAGGCCGTCGAGCACGAACCCGGTGAGAAACGACAGTCGGATACCGCTCGAGTGGGGCAGGGTCAGCGCGACGAGGCGCCCCCCGCGCGCGGCCACGGCGTCGGAAGCGGCGAGTTGATGCTCGTGCCGTGCCGGGTCGGCAGGGTTGACACCGAGCACGTTCCAGTTGACCGGCCGTCGCGCAGCGAGGGAGACCGACGTGATCAGATCGATCTCGGCGTCGCTGAAGGTACTCAGGCAGCCGGCCAGAATGAGCTCGACCGTGGTGCCGCGATGCGACGCGAGCACGCCGGCAAGAGCGATCAGCTCGTCGGTCGACGCGAACCGTGACGGCACCGGCGCGCCCTCGGCGTCGTTGTGTGTCGGCGCCGTAGACGTCGAGAACCCGAGTGCGCCGGCCGCCAGGGCGCCGGCCAGGAGGCGCTGCATCTCGGCGATCTGAACCGGCGACGCCTCGGCGGCACCGCCTTCCCCCATGACCACGCGACGCAACGCAGAGTGCCCGACGAGGAACCCCGCATTGACTGCGGTGTGGCCATCGAGGCGGTCGAGCCAGTCTCCGAAGGAGGCCCAGTCCCAGCTCAGACCGGCCTCGAGCGCTTCGAGCGGCATGCCCTCGACTCGGGCCATCATGCGCATGAGGTAGTCGGCATGGCCTTCGGCGGGGGCCAGCGAGAACCCGCAGTTGCCCCCGAACACGGTCGTCACCCCGTGCAGCGGCGACGGACTGGCGGTGGGGTCCCAGAACAGCTGCGCGTCGTAGTGGGTGTGCAGGTCCACGAACCCCGGGGCCACCACCAGCCCATCGGCGTCGACCACGCGCGTCGCCGGCTCGTCGGTCGGCCCGACCGAGACGATCACGCCGCCCCGTACCCCGATGTCGGCGCGCCAGCGCGGCGCGCCCGTCCCGTCGATGACGGTGCCGTTTCGTATGAGCAGATCGATCACCGGCGCTCCCTTCGATCAGACGCCGACCTCGCCGGGTGCGTCGTGCGGCACCGGGTGGCGGAACAGGCGGGCAGCGTTCTGCCACGTGAGCTTGCCGATCTCGTCTTCGGGCAGCGCGCCGAGTCGGGTGTCGATGAGCCCCTGGGTGTCGGGCCAGGTCGAGTCCGCGTGCGGATAGTCGGACTCCACCATGATGTGGTCGATCCCGATCCGGTGACGGAGCTCGAGCATCGAAGGGTCATCGATGGTGCAGAACCAGAAGTTGCGCTGCACGGCCTCGCTCGGTCGCAGGTCGGTCGAGGGCCAGGCAGTGCCCCCGCGTCCGGAATGGTCGGCGACGTAGTCGAGGCGGTCGAGCAGCATCGGCACCCAGCCGATGCCTCCTTCCGACAAGGCGATCCGCAGCTTCGGGAACCGCAGAGGGATACGCGCCCAGAGCCAGTCGGCGGTGGCCGCGACCGCGTTCACCGGGAACAGCGTGGTGGCCAACTCCAGCGGTGCGCCGGGCGACTGGGCTGCCGACCACGCCGCCGAGCCAGTGTGGAGACACACGACGGTCTCGGTTTCCTCGCATGCGGCAAGAAGTGGATCCCAGTGGTCGGTGTGTACCGACGGGAGGCCCAGATTGGCGGGATTCTCGGCGAAGCTGAGCGCTTTGAAGCCGCGCTCGGCGTTGCGGCGGACTTCGGCCGCAGCGATCTGCGGGTCCGACAGCCACGTGATCTGCAACGCGATGATGCGGTCCGGGTAGCGGCCGGCCCAGACCTCGTGGTGCCAGTCGTTCCAGGCGCGCACACAGGCCAGACCGAGCGCCGGGTCACTACTTCGAGCGAACACCGTTCCGGCGAACCCTGCCAGCAACGACGGGAAGCACAACGAACCCCAGATGCCCGCGAGGTCCATGTCGGCGATGCGAGCGTCGATGTCCCAGCAGCCACGTCGCATCTGGTCGAAACGCGCCGGTTCCATCGTCCACTCGTCGACCGGCCGGCCAACGACTGCGTTGAGGCCGATGTTGGGGTAGAGGCCCCCTTCGTAGGACCACATCTCCTGGCCCGTGTCGTCTTCGACGACCCTCGGCGCCCGTTCCGACAGCGCAGAAGGCATGCGTCCTTCGAACAGGTCGGGCGGCTCGATGAGGTGATCGTCCACCGAGATCACGCGATATCGAGCAGGTCGTGGCTCCGGATCCGGGAGCAACGTAGACACGTTCTCGGCCAAGGTTCGACCCCGAGGTGAAGGCGTTCTTTGTCGGTCGACCGTAACAGGTGTCAGCGTCATCGGGCCCTGACCTGCGCGATCCGAGAGTGTGTCGGCCGCAGCCTGCGACGACGTGGGCCGCACGCGGTAAGGTCACCCACACGGCTGCCGCCCACCTCACGTGCGGTACATAGGATCGGGGGGTCCCATGCGAAAGCTCTTCAGCGTCGATGACCACATCATCGAGCCAGCCGATTGCTGGTCGACCCGGGTGGCGTCCAAGTACCGCGCCCAGGCGCCGCACATCGAGCGGGAGGGCGACCACGAGGTGTGGGTGTACGAGGACACTCGTAACCCGACCACCGGGCTGAACGCGGTCGCCGGCAAGCCGATGGACGAGTGGGAGACCGAGCCGGTGTCCTTCACCGACATGATCCCGGGCTGCTACGACCCCGTCGAGCGCGCCAAGGACCTTGCCCGGGAAGGGATCATGGCCTCGGTTGCGTTTCCCACCCTTCCACGCTTCGGCGGCGCGCTGTTCCCGTCGTTCAAGGACAAGGAGCTCGCGTCGGAGTGCGTTCGAGCGTGGAACGACTTCATGTTCGACTGGTGCTCGGTGGCGCCGGACATGTTCGTCCCCATGAACCTCATCCAGCTGTGGGATGTCGAAGCGGCCGTGAAGGAGACCGAGCGTTGCCTCGAACGAGGCGTCCGCGCGGTGTGTGTCCCCGAGGAAGTGAGCGTCCTCGGCCTGCCGTCGTATTTCAGCGGCCACTACGACCCGTTCTTCGCGCTGTGCGAGGAGGCGGAGCTCCCAATCTGCATGCACATCCAGTCGAGCGGATGGCAGCCGTTCAAGCCCGTCGAAGCACCCCCGACGCTCGGCATCGCGATCAGCTTCGTGGCCACCCAGACCCACGCCGTCGGGATGATGTACGGCCCCGTCTGTCGGAAGTTCCCCGACATCAAGATCGTCTACTCCGAAGGTGGTATCGGCTGGGTTCCCGCAGCGGTCGAGCGGGCCGACCGCATGTACAAGCGCCACCGGGGCTGGGACGGCCAGATCGACCCCAGCGACCTGCTCCCGTCGGAGATCTGCAAGCGCAACATGTGGTTCTGCATGATCGATGAGGAATTCGGGCTCGCCAACCGGGACATCGTCGGCGTCGATCGGATCTTCTGGGAGTGCGACTACCCCCACTCGAGCTGCATCTGGCCCGGCACCCAGAAGATCGTCGACGACTTGTTCATCGACGTTCCCGAGGACGAGTTCCGCAAGATCACCTACGAGAACGCCGACGCCGTGTTCAAGTGGCAGACGCCGGAGCCCTCCCAGGACCTCGATTCCTTCGTCGACCACGACGCCAAGGCCGCCCACTTCTCGATGTGAGCCCCCGATCGGCATCGGTCCCGACGCGTACCGGCTCGACCAGGACCCGGTCGCAGGACGTCCAGATCGGGACCAAAGGCTCTGTCGCCTGCCCGATGCTGTCACGCGAGACTGACGAGATGACCACAGCCCAGGCAGGCGAGCTGTATTACGACCCCTACGACTACGGCATCGACGCCGACCCGTACCCCGTCTGGAAACGGCTCCGCGACGAGGCGCCGCTGTACCACAACGAGAAGTTGGGCTTCTACGCGCTGAGCCGGTACGACGACGTGCTCGCCGGCCTCCTCGACCACGAGACGTTCGTTTCGAGCCACGGCATCACCCTCGAGATGATCAGCGACGAACCGGCCGGGATCCCGATGATGATCATGATGGATCCGCCCGAGCACACCAGGCTCCGAAAGCTCGTGAGCCGCGCCTTCACTCCACGACGCATCCAGGCGCTCGAGACCCGGATCACCGAGATCTGCAGCGAGCTCCTCGACCCACTGGTCGGCGCCGGCCAGTTCGATTACATCGTCGACTACGCAGGTCTCATTCCCCCGACGGTCATCCTGGCGCTGGTCGGGTTTCCCCCCGGCCTCGCCTCGGAGTTCCGCGCCACCGTCGACTCGTCCATGCATTTCGAAGAGGGTCGGGACCCGACCGCGATCGGGGCCGAGCGTCGCGAGAACCGTTCCGTGACGGACCTCTCGGGCATCTTCACGATGCTTCCGGACCTGATGCGCCAGCGCCGGCAGGACCCCAAGGAGGACCTGATCTCCGCGCTCGTCCACGCCGAGCTCGACGACGTCGACGGTGCCTCGCGCACGTTGACCGACCAAGAGATCATGGGGTTCGTGCGGCTCCTGTCGACGGCGGGATCGGAGACGGTGGTGCGCCTGCTCGGGTTCGCAGGCGTCGAGCTCGCTCGCCATCCCGACCAGCGCGAGCTGCTGCTCGCCGACCCGGGCCTGATCGCCAACGCGGTGGAAGAGACGCTGCGCTACGAGGCGCCATCGCCGATCCAAGGACGATGGGTGGCCCGAGACGTCGAACTCCACGGCACGGTCGTGCCTCGCGGCTCGAAGATGGCGTTGCTCAACGCCAGCGCCGATCGCGACGAGCGCCACTTCCCCGACCCCGATCGCTATCAGGTGCGTCGCGAGATCGATCGCCACCTGGCGTTCGGGTACGGAACGCATTTCTGCATCGGCGGGGCGCTGGCACGGCTCGAGGGTCGGGTGGCCCTCACCGAGACGCTGAAGCGCTTCCCGCGGTGGGAGATCGACGAGGCAGCAGTGCAGCGGATCCACACCACCACGGTGCGGGGCTACACGAACGTGCCGTTCACCCCCGCCGTCTGATCGGTCGACGGTCCGGGGCGACGGCGGGTAGCGCGGTCACTACGCTGGCGCGCACCTCGACGCTGCTAGGAGCACGCCCATGGAAACACGTTCGATCGGGAGCCTGACCGTTTCGGTCGTCGGCCTCGGGTGCAACAGCTTCGGCACGACGTTCGGGACGCCGGTCGACGCCGACGGCACGGCTCGGGTCGTGCACGCCGCGCTCGACGCAGGCATCACGTTGCTGGACACCGCCGACATCTACGGCGAGTCCGAGGTGTACGTCGGCAAGGCGCTCGGATCTCGCCGCGACGAAGTCGTGCTGGCCACCAAGTTCGGTGGGCAGGTCGACGACGACCCGACCCACAAAGGCGCCGGCGCGCGCTGGATCGAAGAGGCGGTCGAACGGAGCCTGCGCCGCCTCGGCACCGACCGCATCGATCTGTACCAGCTGCACTTCCCCGATGGCGAGACCCCGGTCGAGGAGACCCTGACCGCGCTCGACCGGCTCGTCAGGAGCGGCAAGGTCCGCGAGATCGGCTCGTCGAACTTCTCGGCCGACCAGATCGACGAGGCGGCGAAGCTCGCGGCCCAGTCAGGCCTGGCACCGTTCGCGAGCGCGCAGAACGACCTCAGCCTCCTGCGTCAGCGTGCTGCCGGCGACGTCGTCGACGCCTGCGTCCGAAACGATGTGGCCCTCATCCCCTACTCGCCGCTGGCGAGTGGACTACTCACCGGCAAGTACAAGCGCGGCGAGGCTCCCGCGGAGGGCACGCGGCTCTCGCATCTCCCACCGGAGATGCAGGAACGGAGCATGTCGGACAAGACCTTCAACCGGCTCGAACGCCTTGAACAGTTCGCGAGCGACCGCGGCCACACCCTTACGGAACTGGCCTTCGGTTGGCTGTTGGCTCAGCCCAACCTCGTGAGCGTGATCGCCGGCGCGACCCGGCCCGAGCAAGTCACCGCCAACGTCGCCGCCGCAACGTGGAAGCTGACCGCCGCCGAGGCCGACGAAGCCGCCCGCCTGGCCTCGTCCTGACCGTTCGCTCCGCTCAGCTACGGTCGGGGCCGAGGATCGACCGCACAATCTGCTCGATCAGATCCGGGTCGACAGGTTCTCGCGCGAGCGCGACACGCACGAACAGCGGACCCACGGCAAGCGCGAACACGTCAGACGCGCTGAGCGCTCGGTCGAGCGCGCCGGCGTCGGTGGCGTCGGCCAGCCCGGCGGCGATGGCCTCGACGTTGCGCTCGACCAGTTGCCGACGTAGCGCGGCTGCACCGACGTCGGTTTCGGCGCGGGCGAGGATCGTTCCGATCAGCTGCACCGCCGAAGGATGCGCGATCTCGACCGCGACGTGCTCGAGCGCCTTGCGCAACCAGCTGTCGACGGGCGCCACGAACCGCTCCGGGAACAAGGTGTCGTGCACCTCCGAGAGCGCCTCGTAGAGAAGGTCACCCGGGGTCGGCCAGTGGCGGTACAGGGTGGAGCGACCGACCCCGGACTGCTTCGCCACGCGCTGGTGGGTCACCGCTCCGGCACCCTCGCTCCCGACCAGTTCGGCCACCGCTGCGATCACCTTGGCACGTGTTCGTTCCACTCGCGGGTCGGTCTCACCGGCTGACGTCACGCCCAATTCCTCTCGTCTCTGGGACAACTTGCCCCAGACTGCGCGACCTTGGCAAGCTGTGACGACAGGCACAACTCGAGGGCAGTCCAGCCCGGCCGAAGGGGAAGCACATGACGCTACGCGTAGTGAACGTCGGCACCGGGCTCGTGGGGGAGGTTGCCCTTCGGGGCCTGATCGAGCACCCCGACACCGAGCTCGTGGGCCACGTCGTTCACGACTTGACCAAAGCCGGCCGCGACGTCGGCGAACTGATCGGAGCCCCCCCGACGGGCGTGGTCAGCACGACCGATCTGGACGAGGCGCTCCAGACCCGACCCGACGTGGTCAGCTACTTCTCCACGACTCACGGTCGTTTGAAGGCGACGTTGGAGGATTTCTGCCGGATCCTCGCCGGCGGCGCCGACATCGTGACCTCCTCGGTCGGAGCGCTGATCAATCCTGCGACCGCGCGACCCGACGTGCTCGAGCGGCTCGAGGCTGCGTGCCGAGAAGGTGACAGCACCCTGTTCTCGACTGGTATCGACCCGGGGTTCTGCAGCGACTACCTCCCGGTCGTGCTGAGCGGGTGCGCGCGCCGGATCGACGCGATCCGCATCTACGAGATGGCGATCTACGAGTCGGGGGCCCAGAGCGACTCCGTGGCCTTCGACCAGGTGGGCTTCGGGCTTCCCCTCGACACCGTCACACCGCTCGTCCACCCCGACGGGTTGCGGTCCAACTGGAGCGGGGTGCTCCTGCTCATCGCCGACCAGCTCGGCGTTGCCATCGACGAGATCGCCACCAGCCACGAGATGCTCCCGGCGCCGGAAACGTTCCCCTACCAGGGCCGCACGATCGAGGAGGGCACGATCGCGGGCATGCGCTTCGAGGTCGCGGCGATGTCCGAGGGCCGCAATCTCCTCTCGCTCTCGCATGTCACTCGCGCCCGTCGCGACCTTGCCCCACACTGGCCCCGTCCCCACGGCGACGACGCCTACCGCGTCGTCATCGAGGGGGACCCCCACATCGAGTGCGAGTTCGAGTTCACCAGCCCGAGCGCCGGCAACCTCGCCGGGGGCTTCGGGATCGTTGCCATGCGCGCGATCAACGCCATTCCGCTCGTTCACGCGGCGCCACCGGGCGTGGTGTCGGTCTTCGACCTCCCGCTCATCACCGGGCGCGGACGCCTCGGCTGAACGACCGGAACGAACAACGGACACGACAACGCAAGGAGCAGCCCATGAGGCTCGAAGGCAAAGTGGCGATCGTCAGCGGCTCGACCCGCGGAATCGGACGCACGACCGCGGAGATGTTCGCCCGCGAGGGCGCCAAGGTCGCAGTGACCGGTCGCACCGTCGACCGCGGCGAGAAGGTCGTCGCCGGCATCCGCGCCGGCGGCGGTGAAGCCGAGTTCTTCCCACTCGATGTCACCAACGAGGAGAGCGTGCACTCGGTCATGGACGCGGTGGCCGAGCGGTTCGGCAAGCTCGACGTATTGATCAACAACGCTGCCCCCACCGACGTCGTCAGCACCCAGGTGAAGCCGCTCACGGACTACACCACCGAAGAGTGGAACAAGGTGCTGGTCGGGACGCTCACCGGAAACGTCTTCTGGGCCTGCAAGTACGGCTTGCCCCACCTGATGGCCGCCGGCGGTGGCAGCGTCGTCAACATCTCCTCGGGCCAATCGGTGGTGGGTCTCTCCGGCTTTGCCGCCTACAGCGCCGCGAAGGGCGGGATCAACAGCATCACCCGGACGCTGGCGGTCGAGAACGCGCCGCACAACATCCGGGTCAACACGATCATCGTCGGTCGGGTCATCGCCCACCGGGGCGACACCGGCGTCGGTGTCGGGCCGGGACACCTCACCCGCCTCGGCGTTCCCGACGACATCGCGTACTGCGCCACCTGGCTCGCCTCCGACGAGGCGGCGTTCGTCACTGGCTCGCTCGTCACCGCGGATGGCGGGTTCAGCATCAACGGCAACGCCATCGCAGGCATGTGACCGACGACGTCAGCCGATGTCGAGGCCTCCCCCGTCGATCTGCACGTCCACCCCACTCATGTAGGTGTTGGCGCCCGACACCAGGAAGGTGATGACCCGTGCCAGCTCATCGGCGTGCCCCGGGCGATGCAGCGCCGGCAGGTACCCGATGTCGTTGGCCAACTCGACGAAGTGCTCCTCGGGGGTCTGGTTCCTGGAGCGGGCCTCGTCAGCCCAGATGTTGATCCGCTCCTCGGACATGCCGTAGCCGGGCAGGACCGAGTTCACGATGATGTTGTCGGGCCCGTACCGCTTCGACAGGAACTTCGCGAAGTTGGCGATCGCAGCCTTCGATGCCGTGTAGTGCGGATGCTCATCGACGCCGATGGACGGCTTGTAGATGGACCCCGCCGACACGACGACGATGTGGCCCCGCCGTTTGGCCTTCATGTGTGGGATCGCAGCACGACACACCCGCATCGCCGAGAAGAAGTTGATCTCGAACGTGCGATACCAGTCGTCGTCGGTGAGCTCCTCGAAGTCCTTGATCTGGTGGAAGCCGTGGTTGGCGACCAACACGTCGAGAGCTCCGAAGGCGTCGACGGTGTCGGCAATGAAGTCGTCTGCCGCGCCCGCCTCGGCGAGGTCGATCTGGATCGGGAGGCACCGGCCACCCTCCTCGGTCACCTCCTTCTCGACGAGGCGCAGTTGCTCGAGACTTCGCGAGCAGTAGGCGACGTTCGCGCCCTCACGTGCGAGGGCCAAGACGGTCGCGCGGCCGATGCCGCGACCACCACCGGTCACCGCGACCGACTTCCCGTGCAACCCGAGATCCATCGTCATCCCCCGATCCGAGACACTGGTCCGTGCCCCACGAGCCAGACAGTACCGGACCCACAGCAGGCCGTGTCCGGGCCCACGTGCCCGGGAGCCGTCGGACCGCGGCACGCCGACCCCTCGGACGGAGCGACCTCGGCCGAGGCGACCACCGGTTACGCTCAGCGACGCGCGCGACCCGTCTGGACGACGATCGTGCCCAGCCAGCCAGCCATGACGAGGTGCCGTTCATGCTCGAAGTGCTTCCGGGAGACCTCATCCGCGGCGAGATCCCGCGCAACCCCGTGGCAGGAACCCCCGAGCGCGTGATCGGCTCGATCCGTCGAACCGGTCACATCCAGACGACGATGCAGCAGACCGAGGGACCGGCCGCACCGGGTCTCCCGGCGGTGACCGTGCGTGCCGCGGGCCGCGACCTGATCACCACCGACCACGGCCCTCTGGTGGCCGGCGCAACCTCGATGGTGGCCGAGATCGATGCCGAGCGTGTGCTGCGTGCTGTCACCATGACGCCCGGTCCCGCCCCGGCCGCCCTCGTGGGTATCTCGGTGGGCCGCGGGTACCGCCGCCAGGCACTCGCCGCGGCACCCGAGTGGGTCGGCACCCTCCAGGGCATGCACGTCATGGACCTGCCGTCGACGTCGCTGGTGGGGGTGGCGCGTCTCGCCGACCGACCCGACGGCACACCGCCTCCCCCCTACGCGCAGGAGCCTTCCGACGCTGCGCTCCGGCAGCTGAACGTGTGCACCGGCTGGAAGGAGGACGGATGGGCCATTGCCGAGGTGAAGTCGGGCAGGCCTGCGTCCGCCTACTTCTACCCCAGGGCCCTCCCGCTCGCGACGGCCGATGCCATGGCCTACCACCAGATGGACCAGATGCTTCCGCTGCAGATGCGCCGCATGCGCCGCATCGATCTCATCCGCGACACCGACGGACTGGCGATCGACGCGCACCATCGCGACTCGTGCGTGAGGAGCGATGGTTACGAGGTGATCATCCACGAGTACACACTCACCGGCCGCGTGCACCCCGAGACGCTGGTGATCGAGGACCTCGAGGCGATCGCCCGGGTGCTGCCCTTCCCCGACTGCTCGTTGGCGACCGCGGAGGTCACGCGCATGGTCGGGGTGACCTGCACCGACGCCGTGTCCGCGATCGGTGAACGGGTGCCGGGCGTGCACGGATGCACCCATCTCAGCGACCTGCTCTCGAACCTCGTCGGCATCCCCCACCTGGCAGGTCGGCTCAATCGGTGATGCGCAGCGCCTCAGCCGGTTCGATTCGGGTGGCACGGCGCGCCGGCCAGAGCGCGGCAGCCGCCGACGCGACGATCGCCAGCGCAGCGACGAAGCTGATGTTCGTCCACGGCACGGCCCACTGCATGCCTTCGGCGAAGCCGGCGCCGCTGAGCACGAGGCCATAGGAGCCGATCAGTGCGACGAGCACGCCGAGCAGGGTCCCCTCAGCGGCGATGAACGTGGCTTCGACCAAGAACGCCCGACCGACCGCCCCGGGCTGGAAGCCGATGGACCGGAGTACGCCCACGACCCTGCGGCGCTCGCGTACGGCGCGCACCATGATCACGCCGATGCCGGCAATGCCGACCAGAAGTCCCACACCCACGAATTGCTGCATGAGGGTGAAAAAGCCCGTCTGCTGCGCCAACGCATTGTCGATCGTGTCGATGACCGCGTCGGCGTCGGCCCCGTTGGCGAGGAAGTTGGCGCGGATAGTGGCTGCCACCGAAGTGGGATCGCCGACAGGCTCGACGAAGAACCTCGAGGGCACGGCCCGGCCGGCGGTGAGGTCGGCGAACCCGGCGATGCCGTAGAACGCGCCGTTGAACAGGAAGTCGTCCTCGGCGAGCGCGGCGACCTCGATGGTGCGGCTGCGCCCACTCAGCAGGTCCCGGATGACGAACGTGTCGCCCGGCTTCGGGGTGCCTGTCGGCGGTCCTCCGGCGGAGGCGAGGAAGAAGTCGTCGACGATGACCAGATCGGGGTTGGTGCGCACGGCTTCCCAGGCGTCGATGTCGGTGGGGTAGCTCCCCCGGTCCTGCAGCCTGGGTGGAGCAGCGACGAGCTCCGGACCGAACGCGGTGATCGGCCACGCCTGGGGGGCCTCGCCGCCGACCTCGAAGTCCGCGAACCCGTAGGCGAGCGGGGCTACGGCGCCTACGCCGTCGAGCCCGGCGAGCTGCTCGGCGGTGAGGGGGTTCGTCGGGTTCGAGGTGACGACGACCCCGAAGCCGCCGGACATGTCGGCGGCGATGTCGTCGACCTGGTTCTGGAACATGAACGAGATGACCGACAGGTAGGTGAGGGTGAGAATGACGATGGCGAACATGGCCAGTGTCATGGCGGTGCGCCAGCGACGGGCGATCGGGTACGCCATGCCGAGACGCATCGACATCGGGCTGCGGGCGCCACGCGACAGCCAGCGGCCGATCACGCCCTGGTAGATCGTGACCAGCGCGACGCCGGCGGCGGCCATGCTCAGGCCCTGGACCAGGAACACCGGGATGGCGATGTCGATGTCGAGCGAACCGAGCACGGGAATGAAGACCGTCCCCCACACGAGCGTGGCGACCGCGATGACGGCGGTGGCCTGCCGGACGCCGATGAGTCGGCCCACAAGCGGGCCCACACCGACCATGATGAGCATCGGGCCAATGGCGACCCCATAGGGCTCTGCATCTGCGGCCGCCTGCACCGTCCAATACACCCCGAGCGCCGCGAGCCCGAGCCCGAGCCAGCGCCAGCGGCGACGGACGTGGCGGAGGCGTTGGGTGGGGAGGTCGCGGATCGCGGCGATGATATTGGTGCGGCTGGTCCGCACACTCGTGGCGATGATCGTCGCCATCGAAATCGCGAAGCCAATGGCGAAGCCGGCGACGACGGTCGCCCAGTCGAACGAAAACGTCAAGGCCAGCGAATTCTGATCAGTGTTGGACGTGAGGATCTGATCGGCCCGCCAGGAGATCACCCAGCCGAACCCGATACCCAGCAGCGAACCGATGACCCCGGCCACCAGCGAGTACAGCCAACCTTCGGCGGTGAAGGCACCGATAAGCGGCAGCCGTCGGAGCCCGACGGCTCGCAGCATCCCGAGTTCGCTGCGGCGCTCGTCGGCGAGCATCACGAAGATGTTGACCACCAGCAACACGCCCGCGGCGACGGCGAACATGCCCATGGTGAAGTACAGCTGGGTGAGGCCCGATGCCGCGTCCTTGGCGACCGACAAGAGGTCACGTTTGACGGGTCGAGCGACTACATCGGAGCCATCGAGCGCGCCGTCGATGGCCGCGAGCGCGGCAGCGGTGCGGGCGGCGCCACCCTCGACGTCACCGACGTTCGAGAACGCGATCTGCACTGACGGGGGTTCGGCCATGTCGGGGGGCACCGAGCCGAACGCGTCGAGGAGCTCGGCGGCGCTTCCGGGTCCGACGAGCACGTTGTAGGACTGCTGGCGACCATCGATGGGCCAGAACCCGGCGACGCCCTTCCGGGCGGTGACCCGCGCCACTTCGAGGGTCAGCTCCTGGCCGTAGACGAACGCCGTCAGCGTGTCGCCGGGTGCGAGCTGGGCTCGCCTCGCCAGGTCGTCGGTGATCACCGCTTGCCCAGGTCCGGGGGTGTCGCCCGACACGCCGGTGAGGGAGGGATCACCGCCGAAGTCGGCGACCTGCTCGAAATCGAACACCAGCAGCTGGGCCCGTGGCGCGGTTGCGCCACCTTGGACCGCGACCGGCAAGCTGACGAAACTCGTGACGCCGTCGATGTCAGGTGACGTGAACCCGGCAAGGCGCGCCGCGATGGCCTGGCCCTCTGGGAGGCCGGACACCGTGATGAGCTCGTCGATCGGGCCGAGCTGTTCGTAGGCCGACGCCGTGATGGATCGATCGATCGTGTCACCGACGATGAGCGACCCGGTGATGATCGATGTGCCCAGCAGTGTTCCGAGCACGACCAGCGCCGCCTCGATCGGGCGGCGGGCCGGATAACGCAGCGCCAGCCGTCGCTGTACCGGCCGGAACGCGAACACGAACAGCGCCGGAAGCGACAGCACCACGACGACGACGAGCACGCCCATGGTCAGGGTCCCGACGAACGAGCGGCCGCCGACGCGCCGGCGGTGTCGCTCACGATCTGCCCATCGACCATCCGGATCAACCGGCCGGCGTTCGCACCGATCCCCTCGTCATGGGTCACCAGGATGAGCGTGAGGCCGTCGTCGTTGAGCTCGTGCAGCAACGACATCACCTGGTCCGCGGTCTCGGAGTCGAGGGCGCCGGTCGGCTCGTCGGCCCACACGAGCCGAGGACGTCCTGCCAGTGCCCTGGCGACGGTCACGCGCTGCTGCTCGCCTCCCGAGAGCTCATTGGGCCGGTGGTTGATGCGGTGCCCGAGACCGACGCGGGTGAGCGTCTCGGTCGCGCGTGCTCGGGCCTCAGCGGGCGGCGTCCCGGCGAGCAGGAGGGGCAGTTCCACGTTCTCCGCTGACGTGAACACCGGAATCAGGTTGAACGCCTGGAAGATGAACCCCATCGAGCTCGCTCGATCCCTGGTGCGCTCTGCGTCGCTCATGCCGTGGAGCGCCCGCCCGTCGAGACGCACCTCTCCACCGTCGATGCTGTCGAGTCCCGACAGGCAGTTGAGCAGCGTCGTCTTGCCGCTTCCCGATGGCCCCATGACCGCGACGAACTCGCCCTCCTGCACCCCCAGGTCGATCGAGCGGAGGGCATGCACCACCTCCGCGCCGGTGCGGTACTGCTTTTCGACCGCGATTGCCTCCAACAACGCACTCATGGCTCCACCCAAACCGAATCGGAGCGACGTCCACCAGTGGCCAATGGCCCTAGCAATCCGATATTCCGCTCGTGTCGGGAACTCGGGTTCAGCGCCGCGGTCGCACTCTCACGACTGGCCCGGCGACGCACACGTCGACCGCAGCGCTGCGATCCAGGCCGGCCCACCGGTTCGCAGCGGTGACGCACCCCCGGCGCCCGCCGGACCTGGGACGACCGCGAGGGCCGTTGCGGTGGTCGGGCTAGCTCGCTTTCGCGCCGCGGCGCCAGTCGGGGACGCTGGGGGCCGACGGCTCCAGCTGGCACAGGAACGTCACGATCTGGCGAACCTGCTCGCCCGTGAGCGACCCACCGAAGTCGATGTTCCAGGCGGACATGCACGTGCCCGACACCCCGCCGGAAATGATCAGCCCGGCCTGGTCGTCGCTGATGTCGCTGAGGAACTGCTTGGAGTTCAGCGTGGGTGCCGTCCCGCCGGTGCCACCGGCGCCGTGGCACGAGGCGTAGTGGCTGGAGAAGAGCTCGCCAGCGAGAGTGACGTACTCGTGCTGCCTCGCCGCCTCGGCGTCGGTCCCGCAGGCTCGGTTCGCGTATCCGGTAGAGCGGGAACGCGACGAGCAGGACCGCATCGCGCCAGGCGCGCGTCTGGTGTCGCGAGGTTCCTTAGGGAGGCCGAGGGCGCGGAGTCGGCGGACTCTGCGTACTGACCGACGTCACTCTGCCCGCATCGCGCCTCGAGACCTTTGAGCAACTTGGCGCCTTCGACATCGAGGTCCCTCGTGAACGCGCTGGTCCACGATGCCGTGACAGGTGTCCGCTCGTTGTCCGTGCTGCGGTCTATGTTGGGCTCTTGGAAACCGCAAGGCACGAAACCGATGCGCCAGAACAGGCCGAGGTTCGATTCGATCCGCAGGACGAGCCGCGCTCAGCAGATGCACAGAAGGCGCTCAACCGGCGCAGCCTTCGAAGAGCACCGAACGGCCATCGACCGCACACTCGCTGAGCGATGCGCTGATCGATAGCGAGGTCTTCCCCGCGGCGCACGAGAGTGCCCCGAAGGCGCCATCGTTGGTGAACTCGACATCAGCGGACCAGGAGGAACCAGATGACCGCGACGAACGGCCACGAGACTCATTTCGACCACGACGAACCGGCGTTGCGCGACGACATCAAAGAAGTGGTCGCCGATCTCCACGTATGCGGGTGCCCGCCGTGGGACTGACATTCGCGCTGAGCCGGGCCAAGCGCATGCGGGGAGCGGCACTCGCCGTCGTCGACGGCGACGTCCGACTGGACTGGGACACCCTCGCCACGCGGGTGGCTCGTCTGGCGGGCGGGCTGCACCAACGGGGTGTGCAACCCGGCACACGAGTGGCCATCCTCGCGGCCAACAGCCATCGCCACATCGAAGCGCAGTTCGCCACGCTCTGGTGCGGGGCCGTCGTCACGCCGATCAACACCCGGCTCGCGCCGCCCGAGCTGCAGGCCGTTCTGGCCGATGCCGAACCCTCGCTGCTGCTCGTCGATCGTGCCGCCACCGATGCCGCGGCATCACTGGTGCGCGATGTCTCCTCGTTGCAGGGCGCCGTGATCCTCGACGAGTTGCCCGTCCACCCGTGGCCGACGTCCGACGAGCTGATCGCCGAGAACCCCCCGATCGAGGACGCGGGAAGCGAGGGAGACGACCTCGCGTACCTGTACTACACGGGCGGAACCACCGGTGCTCCCAAGGGCGTGATGCTCAGCCACCGCAACCTCGAGGCCAACTCGATGAACGTGATCGCCGAGACCGGGCTCGACCGCGACACGGTCCACCTCCACTGCGGCCCGCTGTTCCATGTGGCCGCCGGGGCCAGGGTCATTTCGACCACGATCGTCGGCGGTGTCCACGTGTTGCTCGCCCGCTTCGATGCCGACGAGGTACTGGACACGATCGCCCGCGAGCGATGCACGGTTGCGACGTTTGTCCCCACCATGGCGCGACAGATCGTCGACCGGCTCGACGACCGTCACGACGCGTTGCCATCGCTGTCGTTGATCACCTACGGCGCAGCCCCGATGCCTGAGGACACGCTCGTACGGCTGATGCAGGCGCTCCCCGGCGCACGGTTCGCCCAGTCGTATGGTCAGACCGAGCTCTCGCCTGTGGCCACGATCCTCGGCGCCGACGACCATGTCCTCGACGGCCCTCGCTCCGGTCGGCTCGGCTCAGCCGGTCGGGCGGTGCTCACCGCCGAGGTGCGCATCGTCGACCCTGACGACCGCGAGCTCGGCCCAGGTGAGATCGGTGAGGTGACGGTGCGCGGGCCGATGGTCATGCGCGGGTACTGGCGCCAGCCCGAGCTCACGGCCGACGTCCTGCGGGGCGGGTGGATGCACACCGGTGACGCGGGCTACCTCGACGACGACGGATATCTGTACGTCGTCGATCGACTCAAGGACATGATCGTTTCCGGTGGCGAGAACGTGTACTCGGTCGAGGTCGAGAACGCGCTGTACCGGCACCCCGACGTCCAGCAGTGTGCGGTGTTCGGCATCCCCGACGACCAGTGGGGCGAAGCGGTCCACGCCGTAGTTGTGCCGAAGGCCGGAACGTCGGTCGGGGCCGAGGCGCTGCGGGCCCACTGCCGAACGCTGATCGCCGGCTACAAGATCCCCCGATCGGTCGAGATCCGGCCCGAACCGCTCCCAATCAGCGGTGCGAACAAGATCCTCAAGTCGGAACTGAGGGCGCGCTTCTGGCAGTGACCGGGAGTCGCTCGCATCTGTGCCGGCCGGTACGTGCGTGTTCGTGCGCAAGCATGACCGTGCTAGTTGGGCCATCCGGGCGACACGGTCGTCCACTCCAGTGCCAACCCGAGAGTGTGTGCGGGATCAGACCATGCCCGATCCCCGTTGACTTCGATGACGGGCAGCGGCACGTCGCCCAGCGAATCCACCAGCAACGTGACCGACGCCAGCCCGCTGCGGCCGTCGGGGCGGTGATAGCGGCTCTGGGCCGACCTGGGTGCCACCAGACGTATGACGACATCGCCGATCCGCAGGTCCGCGGTCTCCTCGACTGCAGGGTCGCCTTTGGGCAAACCGTCGACCTCGGCCGCTCCGAACAGCTCCTCGAACAACGCACGAGGTTCGTCGATGTCGGCCACGGTTGCGGTCATCCATGCAACGTCGAGTGGCGGTCCGCCCGTCGGCGCAGCGGATCGACCCTGACCCACCCCCTGGTCCGTGAGCTCGATGAGGATGCCGTGCGTCTCGCGGGGGTGGAGGAACCAGTGTCGGGCCGCCCGGTTGACGCCGGTGACCGTGAGCCCCCTCGAGCGCACTGCCTCCTCGGCGGCTTGGAGGTCGTCGACCCTCCACGCCAAGGAGTGCAACCCGGCGCCGTAACGGTCGACGAAGCGACCGATGACGCCATCGGTGTCGGTCTCCGAGGCAGCGAACACTGCGATCTGCGTGCCACCGATCCGCAGCACGGTCGACCAGTGGGTGTCGCCCGGCTCGCGGTGCGACCGCGCGATCTCCGCGCCCAGGACCTCCTCGAACCAGCGCGCGGGTTCCTCCCCTTCGCCGCGGACTGCGATCCCGAGCCGGTGGAAGAGCCCGATGTCGACCAACGGTTGCCTCACGACGCGTCCCGGGCCCGGATCTCCCGACTGGGGCTGCTCCCCACAGTGCGGAGAAGGCCTTGGCGCGTGGATCTCACCGCAGCGGGGAGAACGAGGTCGGTGAAAGGATGCGGTTCTCGATGTGGTGCACAAGCGGGCCGTCTGCTTCGGTCACGCGCCGGACCTCCAGCCATTCGGGGTCGGCGAGGAACCCGGCCCAGGCCTGTTCACGTTGGGCGAAATCATCGAACGCGAGCATGTACCAGAGTTCGTCGCTGCGGCCCCCGATGGAGTTGAGCCAGTAGCCGACGCTGACAATGTCGTGCTTGTCGAACAGGCGAAGCGTGTGGTCCCGGAACCGACGCAGGAGGGCCCCCATGTTGTCGTCAGTGGGGGTATATATCCGCAGCTCGTGAATCATGGCGACCTCGTGCGGCAGGTGTCGCCGCTCGGTCGAATACTAGCGATGGTCCTGTCCCATGAGCATCCGAATCGAGCAGATCGCAGTCGACGGAGGTCAGGCGCGGTCGGTTCGGAGTTGGAGCTGAGCGTCGCACGCCATGAAGCGCCGATCGCCGCTCGCGAGGGTCAAGGTGCAGTCGACCCGACCGCTGGGGTCGATCGCGGTGACGCTGCCGGCGATGTCGAGCGTGTCTCCGACGAAGGCGCTGGACAAGTTGCGTGAGGTCACGCGACGGACGGCGTGGGGGTGGCCGGCCCATTCGACGAGCAGCCGCGACGCGTAGCCCGACATCAGCGCGCCAGACACCAGTGGTGACTCGAATCCCTCGGTGCGGGCGAGGTCAACGTCGTAGTGGAGGCGGTGCGCCGCCCAGAATGCTGCCCCGAACATGAAGTTCGTGACCTCGGTGACCGTCACGCTGAGTTGCGGCAAGAGGTCGCCGACAGCGACGTCGGCGATCGACCGGACCGACGCGGGGACGGGCCAGTCGCTCACCGGAAGATCTGGGTGTGGGTGAAGTCGGCCACGAGGACCCCGGTCTGGTTGGTGAAGGTCGAGTGGGAGGTGACGATCGCCAGATCGCCGCTGCGCCCGGATTTCTCATCGATGGACAAGAGGGTCCGCTCCATGGTGAGGACATCGCCGATGTGGACCGGCGCGTGCATGGTGTAGTCGGTGCCGCCCTCGAGGGTGCTACCCGTGATACCGGTGACTCCGAACGTGCGGTATTGGCCATCGGACTCGAGGTCGCGCTCGTAGACGATCTCGCGAATCGCCGCGGAGAAGAACAGGGGCGGCACGGGGAGCCCTTCGCCGAGAGCGAAGTCGTAGCTGACGTGACGGTCGTCGGTGCCCACGAGGTACTCGCGGACGTGTCGGGCCGAGACCGGGTCACTCGTGAGCCGCTCGACCACGGTTCCGATCTGCCGTCGCGCCTCATCGGTGACTTCCAGAGCCATACGAGAACCCTACTGCACGCCACCCGGCCGGCCGGGTGGCGTCAGTAGAATGTTCGGCCACCGTCGATGCTCAGGGTGGCACCGGTCATGTAGCTCGACTCGGTGGAGCTGAGAAAGATGATCGCTGCTGCGACCTCCTCCGCGGTTCCGAGCCGGCCCAGTGCGTAGCGAGCGGTGACCCGGTCGAGTGCGTCGCCCGAGAACGAGTTGCGCACCATTGGCGTGTCGATAGCTCCTGGGGTCACGACGTTGACCCGGATGTCGGGCGCGAACTCCACCGCCATGACCTTGCTCATCGCCAACACGGCGCTCTTCGACGCGGCGTAAGCCGCACGGTTCGCGAGCGGTTGCAGCGCCGCCGCCGACGACACCGTCACGATCGTGGCGTCCGTGCCGTTGCGCAGATGGGGGAGCGCCGCTTGGCACACGAGCATCGGGCCAATCAGGTTCACGTCGAGAGCGAACTGCAGCAGGTCCAGGTTCGTTTCTTCGAATGGCGCGATCGTCGAGACGCCAGCGGCATTGACGACGCCATCGAGTCCGCCGAGCGCGTCAGCCGCCGCGTCGATGACGATCGCGACCCGATCAGCATCCCTGACGTCCAGCTGGAACCATGGAGCGCTGCACTCACCGGCGACCGAGCGAAGCCCGTCGGCGTCGCGATCGACGAGCGCGACCACAGCGCCCATCGATATGGCCCGCCGAGCTGTCGCCGCCCCGATACCTGATGCCGCCCCGGTGATGAGGAGCCGCCGCCCCCGGAGCGGGGGTTCGTGGTCGGCGGTCACGAGTCGGCCTCGTTGTGGGCGTCGGGCTCAGGGTTGCGGCCCATGATCAGCGAGGTGGCGCTGGCGCGTGCCAGCGGCTTGCCGGCAGGGTCGAGAAGCGTGGCTTCCGAGACTGCGACCCGGCTGCCGCGGTGGACGACCGTGCCGATGCAGCGCACGGCATCGAGTTCGAGGCTGACGGCCCGCAGGAAGTTGGTCTTGAGCTCGAGGGTGGTCGAGGTCTCGTTGTCGCTCAGCGTGCTGATGACGGCGCACGCTGTGGCGCTGTCGAGCAACGTGGCGATCACCCCGCCGTGAACGCGGTGCGGGTTCAGATGGAAACGCTGCGGCTCCAGGCACAGCTCGACCCGGCCTCGCTCTGCTGCAGTGACGGTCCAGCCAAGCGTGTACATGATCGGCGCGCCCGGAGCGAGTCCGTCGCGAATGGCCTCGAGGCTCGCCAGCCCGCGGAGCGCAGCCTGTGCCTCGTCGGGCTCGGGCCACGTGTAGGTACGCGAGGCACTCGTCGCCGCTGCGGGCTCTGCGTTGGAGCTCACTTCGGCGCCGAGGCTCGTACCTTGGACATGCGGTGCTCGCCTGCGGTAACGGGTGGATGCAGCCGCGGCCGGTCGGGTCCGGTGCAACTCTCGATGCACTCGATGAGGACTTCCTGGCGTGGGTTGGCGAAGAACGCGATGCTCTGACGCCGCCCGTCGACCAACCCCGCGGGCGGGTTGAGGACCCGGTGCACGTTGGAGAGCCAGCGATCGTTCGTCCACATCATCAGGAGATCACCGACGTTCACGACCAGCGAGCCTGATGGAGCGTCGATGTCTTCCCATCCCCCGCTCGAGGTCTGTACCTGCAAACCGCCGGGGGCTTCGTTCTCGACGAGCAGGACCGTGAATGCCCCATAGTCGGTGTGGGCGCCTGCGCGGAGCTGGCCCGGCAGGGCCTCGCTGAGCTGGGCGGGGTAGTTGAACACCCGCAGGGTGCTGTTGTGGCCCGTGAACTTGTCATGGAACCAGTCGTCGGGGAGCTTCAGGGCGACGGCGAACACCTCGAGGAGCACGGCAGCGACGCGGTCGAGCTCGTCGTAACACGCGTTCAAGTCCTCGCGAAGGCCGGGCAGGGCCGGGGGCCAGCGGTTCTCACCGAGTCGCTCGGGGCCCACCGCGTAGCTCTCTTTGATGTCGGCAGGAGCGTCGCCTCCGTAGGTGTTCGCGAGCGACACGAGCCCGAATGGGAGGTAGCCGCGGGGGACGCCATCGGCCGGGGTGCGCACCGCCAGTTTCGCGGCCTCGTCGAGGTCGAAGAAGGCTCGGCCGGTTGCGGCGGCACAGGCGAGCACCTGTTCGTTCGCCGTGTGGTTCGCGATGACCATGAAACCGAACCGTGTCAGGGCGTCGTCGACCGCGGCTCCGACGGCGGCTCGCGCATCTACCGTACCGCCGATGAAGGGCCGGAGATCGATGAGTGGGATGTCGTTCGCCATTCTGCGCTCTCCTGAGGTCCCGGGTGCCGCCGACGCTCCCGCGCCCTACTAGCCTAGGCGGGCATCGCCATCGAGGAGGCGCACGTGGGTGCAAAGGCCGGGAGGCTCCGAGAGCTGATCGAAGGCCCGGAGCTGCTGGTGATGCCAGGCGTCTTCGACGTCGTCAGCGGCCGGCTCGTCGAGGATGCGGGGTTCGCCGCGGCGCAGGTGTCGGGCGCGAACCTGATCGTCGCGCACCTCGGGGTACCGGACTACAGCATCGCATCGATGGGCGAGATGGTGGCCTTGTCTGGCCTCATCGCCCGTCGCCTGGACATCCCTGTCATGGGCGATGCCGATACCGGCTTCGGCAACGCCGTGAACGCGTACCTCGCGGTGCGCGCATTCGAGGAGGCCGGGGTTGCCGGGGTCAACATCGAGGACCAGGTCATGCCCAAGCGCTGCGGACACCTCGACGGGAAGGTGCTCGCTCCGTACGACGAAGCGGTGACCCGGATCGCAGCGGCAGCCGACGCGCGTGCCGACTCCGACTTCGTCATCAACGCGCGTACCGACGCGCTCGGCGTCGACGGGATCGACGAGGTCATCCGCAGGGGCAACGCGTTCCTGGAGGCGGGCGCCACCTTGATCTTCGTCGAGGGTGTCGATTCCGAAGAGGTGATCCGCGCCGCCGTGCGCGGTATCGATGGTCCGGTGGGCATCAACCTGGTCGAGGGCGGCAAGTCGCCGCAGGACATGACCTTCGACAAGCTCCAGGAGATCGGGGTCGCCCGCGTGAGCCTGCCATCGACGCTGATGCAGGCATCGATCCAGGCCATGACGACCGTACTCGACCGCGTCAAGGAAGCCGGCGGCATCACCGGGTACGAAGAGCTCCTCTGTGGCTTCGGCGTATCCCAACGCCTCGTCGGCTCGGCTGAGCTGCGCGAGCTCGAAGCCCGCTACTTGTCAGGGCTGCGCGACACCGGCGAGGACGCCGGGACGTGACGGGCCGGACCATCGTCGACAAGATCTGGGACGAACACGTCGTCGCCGATGACGGCGAGCAGTCCTTGCTGTACCTCGACCGCATCGCAATCCATGAACGATCCGGCGGACGGATGCTGCAGGGCGTGCTCGACGCCGGCCGAGACGTGGCGCGGCCCGATCTGGTACTCGCGGTCTTCGATCACATCATCGATACCTTTCCCGGGCGCGGCGATCTGACCCTGTTCCCTGGGGGCAGTGAGTTCATCGGGGTGTTCCGCGATTACGCAGCCCGGGCCGGGATCGAGGTCATCGAGATCACCGATGAGCGCCAAGGCATCGCCCACGTCGTCGCAGCCGAGCAGGGGTACGCGCTTCCGGGCACCACCCTCGTGTGCGGGGACAGTCACACCTGCACGCTCGGCGGCCTCGGCGTGCTCGCGTGGGGCATCGGCATCACCCAGGGCGAGCACGCGCTCGCCACGCAGGCCTTGCGGTTGCCGCGCCCGACGGTCGCTCGTGCCCGCCTCGAAGGCACGCTCGGCCCAGCGGTGACCGCGAAGGACATGATCTTGGCCCTGATCGGCGGGTATGGAGCCGCTGGCGGACGCAACGCGGCGGTCGAGTTCACGGGCTCCGCCATCGAGCAGCTCGATGCCGAGGCCCGCATGACCCTGTGCAACCTCGCCGTCGAGTTCGGCGCCTGGACTGGCATCGTGGCACCCGACCAGGTGACCTTCGACTACCTCCGAGGACGTCCCATGGCGCCCTCGGGAGCGGTCTGGCAAACCGCCGTCGAACACTGGAGCGGACTTCGCAGCGACCCCGACGCCGAGTTCGCGTTCGAGATCGAACTGGCGGTCGACGCACTCGAACCCCAGGTCACGTGGGGAACCAGCCCAGAGCACGTCATCGCCGTCTCCGGCAGCGTGCCCGACCCGTCGGTCTTCGACGAAGCCGGACGCGCCAGCGCGCAGAAGGCGCTCGACTACGCCGGCCTCAAACCGGGCACGCCGATCGCCGGCGTGCCCATCGACGCCGCCTTCATCGGCAGCTGCACCAACAGCCGGCTGTCGGACCTCCGCATCGCAGCGCAGCTGTTGCGCGGGCACCAGGTTTCGGCCGGCGTGCAGGCGATCTGCGTGCCCGGGTCGACCCCGGTGAAACGTGCCGCGGAGGCCGAAGGGCTCCACGAGGTGTTCCTGGCCGCCGGGTTCGAATGGCGCGAGTCCGGATGCTCGCTGTGCTTCTACAACGGAGGCGACAGCTTCGGCACCGCAACGCGTGTCATCTCCTCCACCAACCGCAACTTCGAGAACCGGCAAGGCCCGGGGGTCCGAACCCACCTCGCCAGCCCGCTCACCGTCGCCGCGTCGGCGATCGCGGGCGTCGTCGCCGATCCGCGAGACATCGACGGTTCGTGATGCAGCCGTTCACGACCCTGACCGGTGTCGCTGCTCCGATGCGCCGCGACAACGTCGACACCGATGCCATCATCCCCTCCCGCGAGACCCAGTCGGTGACCCGCGACGGCTACGGCGAGAAGCTCTTCGCGAACTGGCGGTACCGGCCGGGAACCCGGGAAGAGACACGGGACTTCGTGCTGAACATGGAGCCGTTCCGACACGCCGTCGTCCTCGTCGCCGGCCGCAATTTCGGCTGCGGGTCGTCGCGTGAGGCCGCCGTCTGGTCGCTCGTCCAATTCGGCATACGGTGCGTCGTCGCGCCCTCTTTCGGCGAGATCTTCCGATCGAACTGCGTCCGCAACGGCGTCCTGCCCGCCGTCGTCGACCACGTACTCGTCGATCGCCTGGCGGCGTCCATCGAAGCCGACCCGACCCACAGCACCGTGACTGTCGACCTCCTCGAGAAGACGATCCTGGCCCCCGATGGTCGACGCCTCGACTTCGCGATCGCACCATTCGCACGCGACCTGCTCCTGGCCGGCAAGGACGAGCTCGAGCTGACACTCGATGCCCGCCCGCAGATCCTCGACTTCGAGACGCACGACCGAAGCGCGCGACCCTGGGTCCACGAAATCCGCATCACGCCCGAGCGCCACTGAACAAGCACCAAGGCACAGCAAAGCGAGGAGCCCCCATCATGAAGATCGGCATCCACCTCCAGGTCGGCCCGCGATGGTGGTCCGACCTCACCATCGCCGCTGACCAGGCCGGGTTCGAGTCCGTCTGGCTCCCCGAGCATCTCATCATGCCCGTCACGATGACGGGCAAACCGGGAAGCCCGCACGAGGGTGAACCACCGATCGCTGCTCACACACCAGCCTGGGATCCATTCATGCAGATGGCCTACCTTGCCGCGCAGACCGACAGGATTCGTTTCGGCACCAACGTCTTCAACATCGGGCTACGACATCCATTCATCACCGCACGATCGATCACCACCGCCGAACTGTTGACGGGCGGACGGGTCGAGTTCGGCATCGGTGCAAGCTGGCTGTCCGAGGAATGGGACGCGATGCAACTGCCGTTCGAGACCCGAGGCCGCCGCGTCGACGAGTCGATCCGCATTCTCCAGCGCCTTTTCACCGAGGAGACGATCGAACACCATGGGCAGTTCTTCGACTTCGCCCCCGTTGGTTTCGAGCCCAAACCCGTTCAGAAGCCCTGGCCGCCCATGCACATCGGCGGCGACTCGCCGGCAGCCATCCGACGCGCCGCGACGTTGGGCGATGGCTGGCTCCCAATGGCCCAGACCCTCGAAACGCTGCCCGGCAACATCGCGACACTTCAGCACCTGCGCGAAGACGCCGGCCGGGAAGGACGGACGATCGTCACCGCATTCCGTATCGGCGGAAACGACATCGACACGCTCGAGCGGTGCCGCGACGCAGGCGTCGACCGCGTCCTCGTCGTCCCCTGGACCGGGAGCGACCGCGTCGGAGACATCAAGCGCTTCGGCGAAGAAGTCCTACCCCGCTTCCACCGCGCGTAGCGCGACTCGCGCGGCTGCCAGCGCGTCCCATCCCGATCTGGGCGAACTCACCCAGACTCGTCGAGTGCACGAACGCAGGTCACGATGGGTGGGCCTGGTGGGGATCGAACCCACGACCAAGGGATTATGAGTCCTTCCAAGCACCTGACCGGCAATGCTGGTTGATCCACAAAATAGCAGGTCAGAGCCTATTTATCGGGCTCGTCGGGGGCAGTCCCCTGGTCCCGATCTTGGCCAGTATTCGGAAATTCTGTGACCAACGTGTGACCAGACCGCCCGAAGCTGGCGAACTTGAGTGCGTCGGCCATCAACTGCGACCTGCGCTCGTCCTCAGCGTCCTCACGCTCACCCTCCACGCAACCATCATCACCGACGGGGTGTGACCGACCGGACGCACTGGTCGAACCCCAACAAACGTGGCGGGGTCAGCTCTGTGACCTCCACGGTGGTCCCGACCACAGGGCAGCAGCCGGGACCACCGACACGCTCCGCGCGGGCAAGCACGGAAGCGCTGGAAGCACTCGGGCTCTAGGCCACTGGTGACCCGTCCGCCCCGAGGTACGGAACCCTGACACCCGTCATCGTCGAGCGGAGGCTACCGCCGTCAGGAAGGCCGCAACTGGCGCCGGGTCATCGACGAAGCGGACACCGCAGCTCGGTTCCCATGGCCGGCTGACGTCGATGTGGCGGATCGTCACGGCCACCGAAACGGAGCCGAGCCACAATGTGGCAGGCAAGTCGAGTTCGATGCGGTCGGGGGGCGCATCGAGGGCGATCCTCGCCCCACCGATCGAGACGTCACTAAGGACCCCGGTTAGCGCAGCGAGATTCGTCGCGAGAGTCACGGCGATGGCCGCGGACAGCCCGAGCGCAACACGATCGCGCACCCGGCGATCCTCGGAGCTCTCCTCGGCCACCGCCACCCATCGGCCATCCCTGAGCGGAGTCAAGCGCACCTCTCTGGAGTGGTCGGCGAATGTCGCCGGGCTACACCTTGAAGCGCGGCGATACGACCAAGCCGAGCCCCGCTCACACAGCCCGCCGTACCTGCCTGCGCACGAGACACCGTCAAACCGCCCCACACGCCTTGTTCGCCCGCCCCCGCCTCCAAACACTCGCCACGCACCGGGCAGCCCCCACACACCGCCCTAGACGTCGCGAAGTTCGCGCCACGCTCCGGCGCGAACACGCTCGGATTCATGCCACGGCACGCGGCCCGGCGATGCCACAACGGACGCTGCGACTGCGCCTCACGAACAGC
>JAHECR010000013.1 GCA_024641655.1 Acidimicrobiaceae bacterium | reverse complement strand
CTGGAGGTCCGTGGGACCTCGTGCCTGGAGGTCCGTGGGACCTCGTGCCTGGAGGTCCGTGGGACCTCGTGCCTGGAGGTCCGTGGGACCTCGTGCCTGGAGGTCCGTGGGACCTCGTGCCTGGAGGTCCGTGGGACCTCGTGCCGGGGTCCCATCGGCAGGCGGGGCGCAGCGTCGAGGCGCCGCGCATTGCAATAGGGTTACGAACGGTAGTAGACAATGTGACGCTCGTTCCCACCGCAGGACATCGCTGCCTGGGTGACCATCCACCACCCCTGGTCATCGCAGTGCGACGATTTTCGGTACCAAAGCAGGCAACCCGTTGGAAAACCTCGTGCTGTTCGTCGGACTCCTGATCTTGTGGGCTGGCGCCGGTGTCTACTGGCTGCGCAACCGCGTCCCGACGACGTCGCTCACCATCGGTTCCTACACCCGGCGTATCGCCAGCATCCCGACGCCGCGCCTAGCGTCGCCCCGGGCGACGGTGCTGCCCATCAACGGCATCGGGCTCCAGAGTCCCGAGCCGATCCGCTCGACGGTGCCGGGGTATTCGCTCCAGCCGACCTCCGCGCCCTTGTATCCGTCCACGCCGCGATCGGGCATGGGTCGTGTCTCACGCGAGCAGGCACGCCTTCGGCGCCGCAACGTCCTGATCGGCCTCGCTACCAGCGCGTTCGTCACCTTGCTCATGGCCGTCACCGCTCGTGGCTCGATGATCGTGCTGCATCTGTTCGTCGATGCCGTGCTGCTCGGGTACGTGCTGATGCTGGTGCAGTACCAGCGCGAGATCGACCTCAGCCGCACGCAGGCGCGACCAGTGATCGCCGCTCCGTCGAGTGCCTACGCGGCCACCGGAACGGGCCATTTCTGATCAGCGACGAATCGGTGCGGGCAGCGGCGCGCGCTACACTGCGGTTTCCCTAACGGGGCTGTAGCTCAGCTGGCTAGAGCGCCTCGGTCGCATCGAGGAGGCCAGGGGTTCGACTCCCCTCAGCTCCACCACCCCTTCTCATCTCGAAGCCCCTGGTCGCAGGCCTGAAGCCTGAACCGGGGGTTTCGTCGTTTTCGGCAGGCGAACCGGTGGCTCGTCGCGAAGCATGATCGTCCGTGTTCGGGTCGCGACGCACCATATACCCCTGGGGGTATAGTATCTGAGGTCGAGAGCTGCATCGTGCGGCGCTCATGTCCATGAGGAGTCCCCATGTCGTCCCGCCCATCGCCGCTCTCTGACATCTCGAGCCCGCAGCATCGTCCCGTCGAGCGGGTGCTCTTCGCCTTGGCCGGCACCGTGACGCTCCTCAGCGTGGTCCTGGCGGCCACCTTGAGCCCCTGGTTCTTGTTGCTGGCGGTCCTCGTCGGAGTCAATCAGTGGGTCTACGCCTGGCTCGGCACCTGCCCGGCAGCCTTCGCGCTCCAGCGCCTCGGCTTCTCCGCCAGCTGCCGCTGGTAGCGGCCACCCCCTGCCCGCGGCAGGTCCGTCGACGCCGCCGCCGTCGCAGCCGAGGCCGACTACGCTGTCGCACGTCCGCTCCCCATTTGGCATCCACACCGCTGCGCGACGTGCCCGGTGTGGCGCCGGTCGACCATCGCCCCTGCCGAGATCCATGACGCATGCCCCCTCCTCGACGCCGGGTCGCAGGCTGAAGCGCCTCTTGCAGCGCATCGCGGTCGCATCGGTGCTCATGATCACCGCGTGTTCGCCCGCGAGCACCGAGTTGCTCTCGCTCGAGGATTCACCCCCCACGCCGACGCCGGTGCCGCCGACCCCGACGGCGCTGCCGACGCCGACTCCGACCCCGACGGCGACACCCACTCCGACTCCGACCCCGACGCCACCGGTGGCCTACATCACGAGCACCGGGGTGCCCGTCGTGATCACCGCCCAGACCGCCGAGGGCGGGTACCGCGTGACCACGCCGTGCGGCAGGGAAGCGACGATCACCGGCGTCGGTGGGACTCCTCTCCACCAGGTACAGGTCGTGATCGACCCGGGTCATGGTGACCGGAGGTTCGAAGGTGGCGCCGAGTACAACCGCAATGGGCTGTACCTGCTGGAGAGCGACCTCAACCTTGCCGTCGCCAAGGCGATCGCCACGGAGTTGCGAGAACGCGACGTGTCGGTCCTGCTCACCCGGACTGCTGACTACGCGTCGATTCTCAAGAGCCGGGCGGAGCTCGCTGACGCCGTCGGGGCATCGCTGATGGTCTCGATCCACCACAATTCTCCGGCCGACCGCACCGCGGCTACCAACGACGCGTACGTCGGCATGCCCGAGTGGGAATCGGGCGCTGCTCCCGAAGTCTTCGTGCAGAAGCTGTCCCCGAACGCCGGCGAATCTCAGCGCCTGGGCAAGCTGCTTGCCGACTCGCTCACCGCGACATTGTCGACCGTCGACGTCAATTGGCACTCGGCCTGGGGTCCCGGCGCGATGACGGTGATGGAAACCGATGGCGAGGAGGCCTACGGCATACTCAATCGCCCCCTGACGCCGACGGCGCTCGTCGAGGTCGGTTCGTTCTCGAGCGTTGCCGAGGTGACGTACTTCGAGTCCGCGGCGTACCCACCTCTGGTGGCCACAGCCGTTGCCGACGCCGTGCAGCGGTTCCTCGCCGGCGAGAGCTCGTCCAGCCCGCTCTACTCGATCGTGCGACGTCCTGCCGGATATGCGCCCGTGACCGGCTGCCCCGACCCGGTGTTGGAACCAGGTTCGTAGCCCCCCGGGCGCGATCGTGGCGTGAGGCCGGTCGTCGCCGAGCAGCACGTCGTGGAACGGTTGAGTCCTGGTATGGCACCATGGCAACCTTGCGCGGGATCCCTGTCTCGGTTGCAGCTTCGAGCATCGCCGCAGCGGCCGCGACGCGACGAGGGGCCCGCAGCGTGGAGGAGGCCCCTGTGGCAACAATGACGACTCGCCGGAAGTGGACGGCGTTGCTGGTCGTGACCGCGGTGGTCGTGACACTCGGGGCTGGCGCCGTCGTTTGGCGGTCCTGGCTGAAGGACACGACGACCCCAGTCGAGGTGGCCGAGGCAATCGACCGTTTCGAAGGTCAGCAGACCCCTGCGTCAGCGACGGGAACGGCGGCGCTCACATCGGTTCCGGAGCCCGGCGTCTACGTCTATGCCACGACGGGCTCCGAGGGCGTGGACGCACTCGGGGGCACCCGCCACGAGTATCCCGGCCAGACGACGATCACCGTCGCCGCGGCGCCGTGCGGATCGAGCTACCGCTGGGTCCCCCTCGAGGAGCGCTTCGACGACTGGACCGTGTGCCGGTCCGGGTCGGACATGGTTCTCGTCGGGTACACCTCGCTGCACCGCTTCTTCGGGCAGGACACGCTGCTCGCCTACACCTGTGACGAGCCTCTGGTCCTGGTGCCCGCAGACCCCAAGCCCGGAGCCACCGCATCGACGAGCTGCACCACGGGCCAGGAAACCGAGCTGCAAACCGCGACCGTACAGACGGTCGGGTCGATCGAAGTCGCCGGCACCCCCACCGAGGCAGCCACGGTGTCGATCGAGGTGTCGTTGAGCGCCTCCGACGGGAGCATCACCGGCACGACGAACCGCACCGTCGTCTTCGCCGTCCAAACCGGCCTCATTCTTCGCTGGTCGGAAGTTGGCGCCACGGTTGCGGGCTCGCCAATCGGTGACGTGCGCTTCGACGAGACGTTCGAGCTGACGATCACCTCGCTCGACCCCACAAGCTGAGAGTCGTGGCGGGTGCGCCGACGCGCCTGGGCCCACAGCGGGCGCAGGTGCCATGGCAGGGGATTTACCCATACCCGGACCCTCGGCCTTCCAGCGTGGGACAGGTACCGTTCTGGTGGAGGAACCCAGTGCGGAGGCTGGCGTTTGATCGACCATCCAAGAACGCGGCTCGTGCCGGCAGTGGTGTCCGGCGTGTTCGGACGCGTCGCGTACCCACTGCTGCGTGCCGTCGCGGGCGTGAACCCCCTCGTCGTGTACCACCACATCGTCAGCGACGAGCCGGTTCCCCACGTCGAGCGGCTCTATGGATTCCGTTCGATCGCCGAGTTCACTCGGGATATCGAGACCGTGGTCAGGGACTACCGCCCGATCTCCGTCCAGGAGCTCCTGGCCTGCAGAGCCGCAGGTGAACCTGCGCCCGCCGGCAGCGTCCTGGTGAGCTTCGACGACGGGCTGCGTGAGTGTGCTGACGTCATCGCCCCGATCCTGCAGGCCAAGGGCGTCCCCGGTTGCTTCTTCGTCAACAGCGCCTTCGTCGGCAACGCCGCGATGGCGTACGACCTGCAAAAGGGCCTTCTCGCCGATCGGGTCACTACGACCTCTCTCAGCCGGACGGCGGAGTCCCAGTTGCGGCGCCTGCTCGGGGCGGCGGACCTGGGCCCCGTCGATCTGGATGGCGCCATCCTCTCGGTCCCGTACGCGTCGAGATCGCTGCTCGAGGAGATCGCCGCGGTGGTCGACGTCGACTTCGGGGCCTACCTCAGCGACGTGAAGCCCTACATGGACCACGACCAGGTCCGAGGTCTGGTTGCGGTCGGTCACGCCGTCGGCGCTCACAGCGTCGACCACCCGCGGTACAGCGATCTCACCCTCGACGAACAGCTCGCACAAACCCTCGACAGCGTCCGGTTCGTCAGAACCAACTTCGATGTGGACTACGGGGTCTTCGCGTTCCCGAGCTCCGACGACGGAGTCGGGAGTGCGTTCTTCGCCGCGCTCGCCGGCACCGGGGAGGTCGACCTGTGTTTCGGGAACCAGGGCATCCTCGACGACGCGGTCGACATGGTCCTGCAGCGCACGACCATGGAGAAGACCTCGATGCCCGCTGAAGCCATCCTCGGCAAGGCCTATACGCGCCGCCTGTATCGCAAGGTCGTCGGTCGCTCCGTCGTGGCCCGCCCTTGACGGTCCAGCTCGCGTGTGGTGGGGGCGGCGTCAGTAGCCGTCCTCCATCGGGCGTCCGACCGCCTCGCAGACCCGACCCCGGTTCGATGCGAGCTTCAGTCGCCATTCGAGGCGCCGGCACGGCCTCCGCACGTTCAGGGCTGCGAGGACCGCGGCCGCGACGACATTGCGAGCGCTCACGATGACGAGTCGTACCCGCGCGACCAGGGGTCGTTCGGCGAGCTCGATCTGCCGCCGTGCGTAGAGGCAACCGGTGCGCCGGGCGCGACGGACCACCCACTCGGTGGTGGTTCGGGCGAGCGGGACGTCCTCGATGACCACGGCGCTCGGGCACGTCACGGCGACGGCGCCCTTTCGGAGCAGGCGGTCGAACAGGTGCATGTCCTCACCACCGGTCGCGCCGTACCGCTCGTCGAACGGGCCGGGCTCACCGCGAAGAAGCGACGCGGCCACCAACACGTTGCCGGTGCCGTGGGCCTCGTCGACGGGGCCCTCCGGTGGCAGCGGGCGGTCGAACATGGCCAGGGCCGAAGCCCACGCGGGTGCCGCGGGATCGAATCGTGGTGCGACCTTGCCCCAGACGATGTCGGCGTCGTAGCGATCACGTGCCGCGAGCAGGCGACGCATCCACGCCGGGTCTGCCTGCTCGTCATCGTCGATGAACAACATGAGCTCACCGGTCGCTGCGTGGACCCCAGCGTTGCGGGCGAGGCTGATGTTCTTGCGGGGTTCGCTCAGGTAGCGAACCGGGAATCGCGGTGACCGCAACGACTCGACGACGCAGTGTGCGCTGCGCTCGGGGTCGTTGTCGACGACGATGATCTCGACACAGACGTCGGCGTCGATCTGCTGGGCGAAGAGGCTGTCGAGGGTGCGGCCGAGGCTCTCGGGTCGCCGATAGGACGCGATGCAGATCGAGCAGCTCGTCACCACTGGCCTGCCGTCTGTGCCTTCGTCGATCGCACGTGCCCGTCATCTGTTCGCGGCGTGCCCGCTGGCCGCTCGATGCGCGTCAGTGTGACAGATCCCCGAACCCGGCTCCAGCTCCGTGATGCGGTCGGATCAGTGCCGTGAATGCGCGGTGCGTTGCGTGTCACCGGACCGGACGCGGTGTTGCGTCGTCGTCAGTCGGTGGTGAACGGGGGAAACTCGTCGGTGAGGAGGTAGGCGTAGGCGCTGACCCTGAGCCCGACACGCTGCAGCTTCATCACCCAGCTGCGCAGGCCCTCGGGCCAGCGGCCCGTGAACAGCACCGCCCAGAAGGCGAGGAACCAGCACACGAGGCCCACGATGGCGATGAGTGCTGCGAACAACAGCGCGGGAATCAACCAGATGATGCGTAGGCCGACGGTCAACCGGTTCCGGTCCTCGAGCTGGGGTCGGATGTTGACGCGCACCGGCATACCGCCGGGGTCGGCGGGCGTCATCGAGAAGTCGAACGGGGGATAGGTCGAGTGGAGGAAGCCCGCATAGGTCTGGGCGCGAGCGCTGTAACGGATTGCCATGCACTGCAGGTTGGCGAGCCCTTCGGGCAGCTTGCCGGTGAAGACGATCGCGAACCACGACACGAGCGACACGGCTCGCGCGAGGTTGTCCAGCACGTTCGAGATGATCAGATGGGGGATGGCGAGAACCCACTGCACCAGCGGCCGCCAGTTGTCGAGCCGCTGCGGGCTGTCGACCTCGATCGTGGCCGGATACTCGTTCATCGTCTTTCCCCCGTCTTGGTTTCGGATCGCTTCGACGATCATGGCCCAGGAGGCCGACGAAAGCGAGCGAGGATCTGGCCGATCCAGGGGTCACGGCACTAGAGGCCCGCTTCGCGGTAGCGGCGAGCCATCATCCCGTAGCCGTGCGTGTCGTGGGACTCCGACTGCGCCTGGAGCCGTCGTAGTTGTCCCGGAGTCGCCGGCGACACGGCCGCGGGCACGCCGACGACGAAGGACTCGTCGGGCACGATGGTCCCGCCCCGCAGCACCGACCCGGCAGCAACCATGCATCGGTCCCCGACCACAGCCCCGTCGAGCAGCGTCGCCTGGTTGCCCAGCAGACAATTCGACCCGACGCTGCGGCAGTGCACGACCACCCCGTGTCCCACGATCACGTGATCGCCGATGGTGAGGGGTTCCCCGGTGTGTAGGACGCAGTTGTCCTCGATCACCGTGTTGGCGCCGATGCGGATCGGGCCGAAGTCGCCCCGCACGACCGCGCCGGGCCACACGCTGGATCCGGCCCCGATCTCGACGTCGCCCACGACATAGGCCGCCTCGCTCACCCACGCATCAGGATGGACGCGGGGGACGAGATCGCCGAGGGCACGTACCGTCATCGCCACACCCTAGTGAGCCTGGCGAACGCGCTGGCGGCGGTGAGCGCGCCATCGACTGGACAGCAGCAGGCTGATGTGGATGAATGCCCTGAACGCTTGTGCCATGGGGCGTTCGAGGTAGGTGGCTCGAGGTAGGTGGTCGGCGGGTGAACGGAGCCCACGATGAAACAGCAGCGAAGCCGACCGTCGCGCTGCGCGAGCGCACCGCGGCGATCGCATGGTTCACCGTGGTCGTGTTCGCGTACTACTACAAGGTCGTGTTGTGCGGCGTGTTCGGGCACACGCTGGGGTGGAGCTTCGTCTGTGACCCCTACGTGCACGGGATCACGTTGAACCACTGGATCGAAACGCTCGTGTATTGCCCGCTGCTGTGGTTGGGGCTGCACCAGGTGAACACCGACGTCTTCGGTGACGTCCCGAGCGATCCTCGTGCGTTGCGGACCCACCGCAGACGGCAACTGATCGGCGAGGGCGCGATTGCGGTGGTGCTGTACGGGACCGGAGTGCACATCGCGAACGTGATCGAGATCAACTCCCGGGAGCGTCAGGACATCGCCACCGGGCCCGTGTACGACCTCGTGAAGTTCCTCGACGAGGGCTTGTCGCACTATCTCCAGTTCGTGCCGCTGTTCTTCGTGATCGGCTGGTTCATCGTCAACGACCGGCCCGGCCGCACGGGCCACGCCACCTGGGCACTGTTCATGGGTGTCGGCCACGGGGTCGAACGGGCGGTGGGGATCATCGAAGGGGGCAAGTGGTTCCTGGGGCCACCAACGGTGCTGTGGCTCGTGCTGGCCGTCACCCTACGCGTGCGTCGTCGCGGCGGCGCCGCGTGGTCGGAGTTCTTCGTGCGCTACGCGGTTGCCTTCTGTGTCGCGCTCCCGTCGACCCAGCTCGCCTACCGCCTCCGCTTCGGCGCGTTCACCCAGCCATCGGCGCTCGGTGAGGCCAAACTGACCCAGCTCGCGATCGGCGGGGCGACCCTGACGATCATCGGCACGGCACTGGCGATCGCTGCGGACCAGCGGTGGGTACAGCAGACGCCGCTCACGACGCGTGCGGGCAGGTGAGGTTCGGCCAATGGTCGCGTTCGTCCTGGCCTCGTTTCGAGGCCAGGTACCCCGCGGTCTGCTCCGGTCGGCTCGGGGGGGGGACTGGCTCGCTGACGCTCGTCTACCCGCTCGTGGCCTAGCGGTCGGGCCGGGTCTCGGCGGCGTCGAGGGCCTGGCGCGCGAGCGCCGGCCAATTGGTCACCAAACCTCGGAGTCGGGCGAGCTTGTCGGGCTCGATCGCTGGGCGCTTGCACCACGCGTACAATTCGAGCCCGGCGGCGTCGCACCGGTCAGCGAGCCAGGGGCCCACGGCCGACCAGTGCGCCGAGATTCCGCTGACGCCCACGCGACTCGCGTCTGCGAGGAACGTCTCGAGCTCTCCGGTGGTGCGGGTGTCGCGCAGCAGCGAGATCTCGAGGTCGGGGGCGCGGTCGACCGCGACCCGCAGCGCCGACTCGTGCTGGGACCAGAACAGGACCTGCGATTCACGGCCTTGGTTGCGCGTCTCGGAGACCACGGCATCGCCCGCGCCCGGGTCCTTCACGTCGACGGCGATCCGAAGGCCGTGGGGAAGAGCGTCGAGGGCCTCCGCGAACGACGGGACGGTACCTCCGCCGCGCAGCCGCAGGCGCCGCACGCTGCGCTCGGTGAGCTGGTCGACGCGGAGCGGAACGCCGGTGGTGCGCACCAACCACCGGTCGTGCATGAGTACCGGTTGCCCGTCACGGGTGCGGCGAACGTCGACTTCGACCACGTCGGCGCCGAGCTCGGCAGCGATGCGAATGCCGGCGATGCTGTTCTCGGGGGCGTCGCGGGGGCAGGTGCGGTGGGCGATCACCAGCGCGGACATGTCATCGAGCCTAGGGCCGAGAACCCGCCCGTCGGTTCTCCACCGGGGCGGGCCGGAAGCGCCGCCGGCGCCGGCGCTCTACTGTGGCCATCACACTCGACCAGGGGGGATTCGTGGGGTATCTCGAGGACCGGGCAGCGCTGACGGGAAAGGTTGCGGTGGTCACGGGCGGGGCCGGAGGCCTTGGCTGGCCGATCTCACGCGACTACGCCAAGGCCGGCATGGCCGTGGCGGTCTGCGATCGCGACGGTGACGCCTGCGACGCCATTCGTGACGAGCTGGCGGGCTACGGCGCGCCGACGTTCGTCACCCGGGCCGATGTGCGCGAACCGGAGCAGATGGAGGCGTTCTTCGCCGAGGTCGACGACCACTTCGGCCGCATCGACGTGCTGGTCAACGTGCCCGGTGGGGGTTTCGTCGCGCCCCTCATGGACACCAACGCCAAGGGCTGGAACGCAATCCTCCGCGAGAACCTGATCTACGTGTTCGACACTACCCAACGTGCCGTCGAGCGCATGCGAGCCCAGGGGAGTGGAGGCTCGATCATCTACATCACCTCGATCGAAGCGCATCGTGCCGTGCCCAACCGCGCCGTCTACGGCGCCTGCAAGGCCGGGCTCACCAACCTTGCGATGACCCTGTCGCTGGAGCTCGCCGACGACGGCATCCGGGTGAACACGGTCGCCCCTGACATCTTCCCCACGGCACGGTCGGGTGGCCCCACAGGTGACCCGGGAACCGAACGCCACGCCGTGTCGTCCCGGATCGCCATCCCCGTCGCCCGAACCGGCACCGGGGAGGATCTGTCGGGCTGTCTGCTGTTCCTCGCGTCGGAGCTCTCCTCCTACGTCAACGGCACGACGATCCATGTCGACGGGGCCACGCTCGCATCGAGCGGCTGGTTCAACTTCCCCGGCGTCGGCTACACGAATACACCCCCCGATTGGGTCGTGGACGCCGCGCTCGACCTCGACCTCGACCTCGACTGAGGCTGCCATGCGGGCCTATCACCTCACTGGCAACGGCATCGACGGGATCGAACGACGCGAGGGTCCTGAACCCACACCGGGTCCCGGCGAGGTCGCGGTGCGGGTGGAAGCGACCTCGCTGAACTTCCGCGACCTGCTCATCGCCGGACGTATGGGCGGCGATCGCATCCCTCTGTCCGACGGGGCCGGTCGGGTGATCGCACGGGGCGATGGCGTTGATGGCGTGGAGGTCGGTGACCGTGTCGCCGGCTGCTTCTTCCCCCACTGGGTCGACGGCCGCATCGACGGCGCGATCCACGACGCCGCGCTCGGCGGGACCATCGATGGGATGCTCGCCGAGACGGTCGTCCTGCCTGCCCACGGGGTCGTTGCGATCCCGGCGGGGTGGACGTCGCTGCACGCGGCCACCTTGCCGTGTGCCGGTCTCACGGCATGGAATGCACTGGTCGAAGGCCAGCAGGTACGGGCGGGCCAGACCGTCGTGCTTCTCGGCACCGGGGGTGTGTCGGTGTTCGGACTCCAGTTCGCGAAGATGTTGGGGGCACGAGCGATCATCACCTCCAGCAGCGACGAGAAGCTTGAGCAGATGGTCGATCTGGGAGCCGACGTCACCGTCAACTATCGAACGACGCCGGATTGGGGCGACGCCATCCTGGAGGCCACTGGGGGGCAGGGCGCCGACCTGATTCTGGAGGTCGGCGGCGCCGACACCCTCGCGAAGTCCCTGGCTTGTGTGCGTCACGGGGGGCAGATCGCGCTCATCGGGATGGTGAGCGGGGACACCGAGGTCAGCCCCCGCCCGCTGTTCATGCGCAGCGCCACCATGCGGGGCATTTACGTCGGCAACCGTCGCATGTTCACCGAAATGGTGGCCGCGATCGACGCGAACGGTCTGACGCCGCTCATCGACGCAGTGTTCGATTTCGACGCGGCCGTTGACGCCTACCGGCATCTGCGGTCGCAGGCCCACGTCGGCAAGGTCGCCATCGCGGTCTAGGCCACGAGCTCGCGAATCCGTCTCGGCGTTCGCGCGGGGTTCGGACTACGTTCCCCGCCATGGCTGAGTACCGCACCCTCGACGAGATCACTGCTGCACGCGACCGGCTCGAAACAACCATGGACGGCTACGTGCGCCCGGCTGCGTGGGGACTCGGGGTCGCCACGCGCGGGCCATCGGGTGCGATCCTCGATGTCTCGTACCCCGCACCCGACCTGGGCGGGAATTCCTTCATGGCCTCGCTGCTCGCCTCGGTAACGGGCTACCGCTCCGGCACGGCGACCTTTGCGCTCGGCGCCGATCAGCTCGACTCGGTGCTCGAGCTGATCGAACCCCCAGGGGCAGACGATCTCGCGAACCTCCAGTCGGCCCGCGCGATCCGGACGATGCTCGACCTGCCCGATCCCGCCGGCGGGACACGCGTTGCCGTGGTTGCCTACCTCGGAGCGCTCGCCGACGAGCCGGTCGATGCGATCGATAGCTACCTGCGCCTCCATCTGCTCTCCACCCGCCTCGTGGCGCCGCACGGGGTGGATCTGACCGGCGTGTTCGGCAAGCTGACCAACTGCGTATGGACCAACCTTGGCCCCTTCGAGGTCGAAGGTTTCGAGCTGCGGCGCATCGAGCTGCGCGCCCAGGGTGAGATCGTGCAGGTCAACGGCCTCGACAAGTTCCCTCGGATGACCGATTACGTCATTCCGTCGGGGGTGCGGATCGCCAACGCCAACCGGGTCCGACTCGGTGCCCACCTCGCCGAGGGAACCACCGTGATGCACGAGGGCTTCTGCAACTTCAATGCCGGCACCCTCGGTGCATCGATGGTCGAAGGACGCATTTCTGCCGGCGTGGTGGTGGGCGACGGTTCCGACGTCGGAGGTGGCGCCTCCATCATGGGCACACTGTCCGGTGGTGGCACCGAGGTGATCTCGGTCGGGACCAACTGTCTGATCGGGGCCAACGGAGGTATCGGTATCTCTCTTGGTGACAACTGCATCGTCGAAGCCGGTCTGTACCTCACCGCCGGTACTCGAGTCATTGCGCCCGACGGCACCGTCGTGAAGGCGAAGGCGCTCTCGGGCCACCACAACCTCCTGTACCGCCGCAATTCCCAGACCGGAGCGGTCGAGGCGGTGGTTCGTGGCGATGCGTCGAGCTGGCAGGGTCTCAACGCGGACCTCCACAAGAACTGATCGTCTCGGCGGTCGGTGCCAGGCGAGCGTGGCTCGTCTCACGGCGCGCACCGCTCACCCAATGCTGCCCGCGCCGCGGCGTGCGAGCGGTTCCAGTTCAGTCCGTCGACATCGGCGACGTCACGGCGGCAGAGCTCGAGCAGCAGAGATCGTCTCGTGTCCTCCCGCAGGCGATCCAGGCCCTCCACGAGCGCAGGCACGGCATCGTCGCTGAGATCGAGGAGGTGCTCGACGCCGATGTCATCGGCCCGGCCGAGGTCGTTGGCGACGATGATCGTCTCGGGGTTGGCGATGTTCAGCGCCAGCAGGACCGCCAACCCTGCTCCGAGCGACGCCGCAGGGAACCAGCGGTCGTCGCGACCGACTCCGGCGGTGCGGACCAAGTAGAGCAGGAAGACGACACCGATCCAGCCGGCGAAGGCCCACGCACCGATGCGCAGCATCGTGAACCCGAACGTGTGGCAGTACTGACCGATGCGGTACATGGCCACCCAGACGGCCACCAGGGTCAGTCCGACCACGAGCGAAACGAGCGACCGGTACCACCGGCGGTGTCGAGGCGTGTCGAACGAGACGAGATGGTCGAGCACCAACAGTGCGCCGAGCGTGATCCCGGCGGCCCACAGGAGCCGGAAGAAACCGGTGTGAACCCATTCCATCGTTCGGTGCGGGTCGCCGAGGATGTGGGCGGCGCCGGTGACGGAGTCGACGATCTGCGCAAGTGCAAAGGCCGCGTATACGACGGCGATCGCCGCGAGGACCGTCAACGCTTCGACGGCCGAGGCGGGCCGAGCGCCCTCGGGTCGCGGTACGGGGTCCGATGCGAGTGCCGCGCGGAGGACGACGAGTCCTGCGGCAGACCCCGCCGTGACCGCCGCGACATGGTCGGGCGCGTGTTGCACCGATGCGAGCGAACCGAGCAACGTTGCGAACGCTGCGTCGCCGGTGGCGAGGAGGGCAGTGAGGACGACGACGAGCGGGCCCGCAAGCGCGAGCCCCGACACCACACCGGCGATCGGGGATCGCCGCTCGCGGCTCAGGTCGGGTAGCGCCTTCAGCAGCCAGGCCGGGGTTGCCGCGCCATGCGCGGCGAGTCGCGGTGCCAGCCACGCCAGGTCACGTATCCCGTACCGGGGGCACCGGTCGGTGTTCGACGCCGAGACGGCCAGAACGAGCAGAGCCAGCGCCACCATCAGGTCGAGCGGCACCAGCCAGGGCGAGGCCCGGATCATGGCCCAACCTGCGAAGAGGGGCGCCGCAGCGGCGATGTGGTGGCTGAAACGAGACTTCAAGACCCCCGAACCGATCAGGGTGACCGAGGCGAACACGGCTACCAATGCCGTCGACGCCGATGCCGGTCGGTGGTGGAGCATGGTGTCGAAGCCGAGGCCGAGCAACACGGCAGCCACGAACACTCGTCGACCCGGTGCAGGGAGGTCGTCGTTCATCAGGGGGTCGCTCCTCGGTTGGCATGGGCGGGTGGAGGCTCGCAGGGCGCGTCGAAGCAGGGCGGCGGGTGCGCCGAGGCGGGCGCGGCCCTGGATCAGGTGGTCAGGTGGATCAGAGGCGCGGTCGGGAGGGTGACCTCGAAGCAGCAACCGCCGCCGGCCGGTGGCGGTGCGATGTCGATCGTGCCCCGGTGGTGCTCGACGATCGAGTGGGCAATCGCCAGCCCGAGGCCGTTCGAGACCGCGTTGGGGTGCGCTGCGCCCACGTAGCGGTCGAAGATGCGCGCCGCGATGGCATCAGGGATGCCCGGCCCCCCGTCGACGACTTGGACGACAGCACGCCCGTCGCGGGTCGACACCGAGATGCGGACCGGCTCGTTGGCCGGCCCGTGGGCGATGGCGTTGTCGAGCAGGTTGGCGAAGACCTGGTGGAGTCGTTCTGCGTCGCCGTCGACGATGGTCACCTCCGGTCCCTCGAACAGGATCGTCGGCGGTGGCACCCTCAGCATGGCTTCGTCGATGACGTGCTGGAGCACGCCCACGAGGTCGGTGGGTTCGGGCTGCAGGCGCGCCATCCCGGACTCGAGGCGCGAGAGGTCGAGGAGCTGGGTGACGAGCCGGCCCAACCGGGTGACCTGGCGATGCATGACATCGAGCGTCCCGGCATCGGGGCTCCCGACGCCGTCCTGGAGGTTCTCGATGCTGGCCTGGAGCACGGCGATCGGTGTGCGGAGCTCGTGGCTGACGTTGGCGAGCAGGTCGCGTCGCTGGGCCTCGAGCTCGACGATGTGCGCGGCCATCTCGTTGAACGACCGTCCGAGCCGGCCGATCTCGTCGGCGCTGTCGGCGGCGACGACCTGCTCGTAGTCGCCGCCGGCCATACGGTCGGCGGCAGCGGTCATCTCACGCAGCGGTCGGGTCATGCCCCGCGCCAGAATGTTCACCATCGCCAGGGCCAACAGGAGGGCGACGGCGACGCCGTAGAGGCTCCCCAGGCCGAGTGCGAGTGCCAGCATGACCGCGGTTATCGAGGTCAGCACGGCCGCGACGATCACGATGCTGAGCTTGGCCTTCAACGAGCCGATGCCGTCGAGGGGTCGGGCGCCCCGGAACGGGACGACGCGGTCGAACAGCTCGTGGACGCGGTCGAGGCGGTCGTTGGTCCGCTGCGTTGCGGCCCAGTCCTCAGTGCGCAGTTCACGCATCGGGTACCCCCAGGGCATAGCCGACCGAGTGCACGGTCCGCACGAGCCCGTCGCCCAGTTTTCGCCGGATCGACCGGACATGGCTGTCGACGGTCCGTGCTCCAGAGCCGTCGCGGTACCCCCAGACCTCGTGGAGGAGCTGGGAGCGGCTCAACACAGCGCCGTCGGCGGCCGTCAACGCCCGAAGCAGGTCGAACTCCGTCGCGGTGAGGTGGATCGGGTCGCCGTCGCGTTCGACGGTGCGCTGGGCCACGTCGATCGTGACACTGCCGATGCGGAATCGCTCCGACGGGGCCGGCTCGTTGACCCGGCGGAGCACTGCGCTGATTCGGGCCACGAGCTCACGGGGACTGAATGGCTTGGTGAGGTAGTCATCGGCGCCGACGCCGAGGCCGACCAGGACATCGGTCTCCTCGTCCTTGGCGGTCAACATGATGACGGGGACGCGCCGCTCCGCCTGGATCTGCCGGCACACCTCGATGCCGTCGAGCCCGGGGAGCATCAGATCGAGCACGACCAGATCAGGGCTGAGGCCGGCACAGGCGGTAACGCCGCGCTCGCCGTCGGTAGCGATGTGGACGCGGCAGCCCTCGCTGCGCAGTCGGGCGGCGACGAGATCGGCGATGTCGGCTTCGTCCTCGATGACCAAGATGGTGGCGTCCACGACCTCGAGGGTAGAGATCACGCATGCAGAAGTCCCGCGCGGGTTGTGAAGATGAGGTGCAGATGGGGGTTCGACCAGAACCACCCGACCCCGGGACCTTCGGCCCTAAACAGAGATAGATATCTCGATGATCATCTGATCAACAGATCGTGAACCGTTTCACGACCGGACGAAGGAGAGTCCGATGAGGAAAAGGCTTACCGCTCTTGGCTATGCACTCTTGGCGATCGGCATGATCTTCGCCGTTGTCGGCGGGGTGGCGTACTTCAAGGTTCAAGACGGCTACGACTCACTGCAGGCATTCAGCGAGAAGCAGAATGTCACGCTGACCTACAACGAAGACGGTCAGCTCACCGATCGCGGCACCACCGAAGGTGCCCAAGCGATCATGGCGCTGCTCACCGAGGATTGGAAGTACCCGGTCGTGCAGTCCGACTTCGACCCCAATGATCCGCTGGTCAACACCGGCACCGAGTACATGTACCAGATGGCGACCATCGCCTATCACACCCTGCACGGGACCCAGATCGTGACCCTCGACAAAGATGTCGAGTACAACGGTCAGCTCTTCACCGCAGGCACCTACGAGGTCCCCGTCGACGGCCGCTACTGGACCGACTTCGATCGGTTGAACCCCCTGGAGGGGCCCGCTCGTGAGCAGGCCTGGACCGGCACGGCGCACGGTCTGATCGCCGAGCTCGGTGTCGGTACGGTCACCCACAGCACGCTGCAGATGGGCCTCGGGCTCGCGGGGCTGTTCGCCGGCCTCGGCCTCACGATCATGCTCACCGGTGGTGGCTTGGTGTGGGCCTGCAGGACGAAGGGTCAGACCGACGACATCGTGATCCCCGACACCGTCCCGGTCGAGTTCCTCGAGACGAAGGCGATGGCGTGAGCCGGACCTGGTGACGGAGCCCGAAGCCGCAGAGACGGAGCGGGGCAAGGTGGCCGGCGGCCCATCGGAACGGAACGAGCGGAGGTGCCCCTCACCTGCGGGCGGGGGGCACCTCCGCGTGCTCTCGCCAGTTCGCCGGGCGGGCCCGGTCACCGTCGACGCAGGTGGCCGGGGGATCGATCCGGGGTCGTTCGATCACACCACGTCGACGGAGATGGTGTGATGGCCGGTCGCCCCATTCGGGGCCACGGCCGTGCGTTCGGGTACCTGCGTGCTGCCCTCGCCGTCGGTGGCGCGCACCCGAATGTCGTGGCGGCCCGGGCTCGCGTCCCACTCCACGAGCCACTGGCGCCACGAACTCTGCGACAGCTCGTCGCTCAAGGCGGCGTCCTGCCAGGGTCCGTCGTCGACCTGCACCTCGACGCGCTCGACCGATCGCAGCCCGGCCCAGGCAACGCCGGCGATCGGCGTGGGCCCCGCAGTGACCGTGGCCCCGGATCGGGGCACATCGATGCGCGACTGGGTCTTGATCGGGCCTTCCTTCGACCAGCCTCGGGGAATCCAGTAGCCGTCGAAGTCCTCCCAGGTGGTGAGCTCGATCTCCTTGAGCCACTTGGTGGCCGATACGTAGCCGTACAGGCCGGGGATCACCAACCTGGCGGGGAACCCGTGCAGTACGGGGAGCGGGTCGCCGTTCATGGTGAGCGCCACCATCGCCGGCCGGCCGTCGTAGGCCACCTCCGTCGGGAAACCGGCGGTCCAGTCGTCGACGCTTCGCCCCACGATCTGGGTCGCGCCGGTGTGGACACCGGCCAGATCGAGCAGGGCGGGGAGCGACACGCCGGTCCAGCGGGCAGTGCCGACGAGCTTGCCGCCCACCTCGTTGGAGACGCATGACAAGGTGACGTGTTCGTCGAGTTCGGCCATCGCCGCGAGGTCCTCGAACGTGAAGGTCAGCTCGTTGTCGACCATGCCCTTGATCGTGAGCGTCCAGTCCTGGACCTGCACCTGGGGGACGCGGTATGCGGTGTCGATCCGGTAGAAGGAGTCGTTGGGCGTCACCAGCGGCGAGATCCCGTCGGCGGCGCCGTCGAAGGTGGCGGCATCGATGGTGCTCGGGCGCAAGGTGCCCGCGTTCTGCAGCGTGTTCGCAGCGACCGTGCGGTCACGCTCGACGGACTGGTTTCGCCGCAGCGTGCGGCCGATGCCCGTGGCGAAAAGGCCCCAGAACGCCGCGCCCGCGGCGAGTCCGAGGAACCGCCGACGGTCGGCCGTGCTGGTGAGTCGTTCGGGGAACGCCACGGTGGAGGGCGTGAACGCGACGGTGCCGAGCAGGAGGACCAGGACGGTCACCCCGACGGCGGTGGCGACTGCGGCGGAAACGAGCGCGAGCGGAACTGCGGCCAACGGCGATCGGGCCAGAGCCCACGCGCCAACCAGGCCGAACAGCACGAATGCCTGGACGGCGATCCGGCGGTTGCGGCGGCCGAGCACGCCGAAGGCCGCACCGAGCACGAGAGTCACGACGGTGATCCCGGTGATCGTCACGATCTTCTGGTGGGTTCCGAAGGTCTCGCGGCTCCACGCGACCACGCCGGCGGGGGAGTAGTCGACGAGCACATCGAAGATCGCCACCAGCAGCGACGGGACCCGTCGTGACAGACCCGACGCGAATTCGCCCGTTGCGATCGCCGCGCCGGCGGCGAGGGTCCCAGCGATCGCGGCGGCGAGCACTCCGCCCGACGCGGGCGGCGCTCCGGCGGGCTGCGCCGCGGGTGGGGTCGGAGCGGCGTCTCCGGGCCTGTAGGTGTTGGTTTCGGTCATCGGGTCCACCAGTGGTCGCGTCACCACGTAACGGCCCCATCGGCCGAACAGTTCCCACATCCAGTCAGTATGGGGCGATGGGCGTCGTCGAGTCGGTCATGATGGAGGCGTGCCCGAAGCCCTCGATTCGCCCTTCGACGCCGGTCCGGCGCTCGCCCGGCTGGGGTTTCGACGCTACGCAGCGCGGGTGGAGCTCCCCGACACGGTCTCGTCGGGCATCGTGGGGCGCGTCCGCCGGGTCGATCGTGGTGAGGTCGATGTGGTCACCGCGGACGGCGAGCTGCGTGTGGTTTCGGACAGTCAACGGGCGCAATCGGCGTTCGCCCCCGCGACCGGTGACTGGGTCGTGGTGGTCGATGACCTCGATGTCGGCTGGCGCATCGAGACGGTGCTGCCGCGCGCCGCCGCTCTCGTGCGTCGGGACCCTTCCGAACGCGAGATCGATCAGGTGCTCGTAGCGAACGTCGACCTTGTCGGCGTCGTGGCGGGTGTCGACCGCCCCCCGAACGTCGCGCGTGTCGAGCGCTTCCTGGTGCTCGCCGAAGACAGCGGCGCCGACCCGGTCGTCGTACTCACCAAGACCGACCTCGGTCTCGGGGCCGAGTGGGAAACGGCACTGGAACAGATCGCCGACCTCACGGTGCTGCACACCAGCGCCGTCAGTGGCAGCGGACTCGACGAGCTCCATCGCCTGATTGCCGACGACCACACGCTCGTGCTCCTCGGCGAGTCGGGAGCGGGCAAGTCGACCCTGGTCAACGCGCTGCTCGACGACGAGGTCCAGGCGACCAAGGAGGTGCGCGCCGGCGACTCCAAGGGTCGACACACCACGACGGCTCGGGAGATGCTCACCGTTTCGGGAGGCGGTGTGCTCATCGACACGCCCGGCATCCGTGGCGTGGGGTTGTGGAACGCTGAGCCCGCAGTGGCGGCGGTGTTCGCCGATGTCACCGACATGGCCGACAGCTGCCGGTTCAGCGACTGCCGGCACGTCAGCGAGCCCGACTGCGCGGTGAAGGCAGCCGTCGAGGCCGGCACGATCGACGCGCGCCGACTGCAGCGCTATCTCCGTCTGCGCGCCGAGCTCGACGACCAGGCCGTCCGCCTCGAGCAACAGCGCCGTCGCCCTCAGGGCCGACGCCGCTGAGCGGGCCCGCCCTGTGACCGGTGACCGGTGTCAGACACCTGTACGAATGTACGAATGTCCGGACAGGTGTCTGACACCGCCTAGGGCGGAGTGCGATGCGGCGGGTGCACACGGGTGCGCGGGGGTCCGGGACCGGTCGGCGACCGACGGCGATGGAAGCCCCGCACCGACCGCGGTCTAGACTTCCCCGCACTCGACACACTCGAAGGGACCCAACGCCGTGGCCGAGGCCTACATCATCGACGCAGTACGTACACCGGTCGGGAGGCGTAACGGCGGGCTCTCCGGCGAGCACCCCGCCGACATCGGTGCCCACGCGATCAAGGGCTTGATCGACCGCACCGGCATCGACCCGAGCGCCGTCGACGATTGCATCATGGGGTGCCTCGACACGGTCGGACCGCAATCGTTCGACGTCGCCCGCACCGCCTGGCTCGCCGCCGGTCTGCCCGAGTCGATCCCCGGCGTCACCATCGACCGGCAGTGCGGTTCGAGCCAGCAGGCCGTCAGCTTCGCCGCTATGGGGGTGATGGCCGGGGTGCAAGATCTCGTGGTTGCCGGTGGCCTCCAGAACATGAGCATGATCCCGATCCAGAGCTCAGGATCGGTGATGGACCATGCGCTGATCGGACATCCCGAGATCGCCGATCCGCTCACCACCTCCAAGGGCTGGACTGCTCGGTACGGCGATCAGGAGATCAGTCAGTTCCGTGGCGCCGAGCTGATCGCCGAGAAGTGGGGTTTCAGCCGCGAGGACCTCGAGCGGTTCGCCCTGGAATCGCACGAGCGGGCTGCCCGGGCCCAGGACGAGGGCCGGTTCGACAACGAGATCCTGCCGTACGGCGAGATCAGCCAGGACGAAGGGGTTCGACGAGGGGGCACGCTCGAGAAGATGGCGCAGCTCAAGGCCCTCCGGCCCGGTGGGGTCATCACCGCCGGTGTCGCCAGCCAGATCTCCGACGGCGCCGCTGCGCTGCTGATCGCGGGGGAACGAGCAGTCAAGGATCACGGCCTCGAGCCGAGAGCCCGCATCCACCACATCAGCGTGCGTGGCGACGATCCCATCTACATGCTGCTGGGACCGATCGCGGCAACGAAGTACGCGTTGGAGAAGAGCGGGATGGCGATCGACGACATCGATCTGTTCGAGTGCAACGAGGCCTTCGCCCCCGTACCGATGGCGTGGATGGCCGAGTGTGCAGTGCCCTCCGAGAAGGTGAACGTCAACGGGGGCGCCATTGCGCTCGGTCACCCGCTCGGGGCCACCGGAGCCCGGCTGATGACGACGCTGCTCAACGAGCTCGAGCGGACCGGTGGTCGCTACGGCCTCCAGACCATGTGCGAGGGCGGCGGCCAGGCCAACGTCACGATCATCGAAGTGCTTCGCTAGAAGTCCACGAGGGGTACGAAGGAGCAGATGTCAATGGCACAGGACACGGGACTCGATGCGCTCGAGACGATGTTGGCCGAGCACGCCTGCGAGCGGCTGATGTACCGCTATGCGCAGGCCGTCGACTTCGGCAAGGCGTCCGGCATCGCCGAGTTGTTCACCGTCGAGGGCATCTGGCTCGGTGCCGATGGCAACAGCATGGAGGGCCGCGAAGCCATCCATGCGGTCATGGCGCGTCGGGAACAGCTGACGCGACGCCAGTCCCGTCACGTCATGACGAACGTCCTGGTCGACATCGAGTCGCCGACGCGCGCCACCGGTGTCGCCTACCTGCTCAACTACCGCCACGACAGCACCACCGGCGTGGCGCTGAAGCCGGCGCCGGCGGCTCCACCGAAATTCGTCGGGGAGTACCACCTCACCTTTGCCTGTGTCGAGGGCACGTGGCTCATCGAGCACCTGCGCTTCGACCTGGTGTTCCTGCGCCCCCGTACCCACGCCTGATTCACCCGGTGCCAGGCACCCAGGGCGGGCGGATCAGGTCTCGATGCGGTCGACGAGGCCCCAGCGGAGGGCTTGTGCCGCGTCGAGTTCGCGGCCGGTGATCGCCAGGTAGACGGTGCGATGGGGACCGATGCGGCGCGGCATCGAGCAGGTCCCACCGGCGCCGGGGACGAGACCCATGGCGACTTCGGGCAGACGGATGCGGGTGTCCTCCGCGGCAAGGACGGTTCCCGCGAACGACGGCACCTCTATCCCTGCGCCGATGCAGGCTCCGTGGAGGTGAACTCGCACGTTGGGGGCCAGGCGGTGGACCCACCAGCCGGCGCTACGGGTCAGGCGGGTGGCATGGCCCGTTGCCGGATCGGGTGTCGAACCGAACTCCGCCAGGTCGCCACCTGCGCAGAAGGCTCGTCCGTTGCCACGAAGGATCACCCCGTCGATCGACGGGTCGATGGCTGCGACGCGCAGTTGCTCCACGAGCGCGTCTCGGAGCCCCGCCGAGACCGCGTTCGCGCGTCGGGGGCGGTTCAAGGTGATGTGGAGGGTGCTGTCGATGCGTTCGGCGAGCACCGGCGGCGCTTCGTCAGCGGGGACCGCGGCCGGTCCCCGCTCGGTGAGCCAGGCACCGAACTCCGGGCCGCTCTGGAGCATGGAGTAGGTCAGCGACTCGGCCACGAGCCCGTTCGGGACCGACTGGTAGGTCCGCTGACGCAGGAGCTGGCCCATCGCGACGGCCGCTTGCGGATTGGCAGCGATCGCCGTCGACAATGCAGCGAGCGCGTCGTCGAGCGCGTCGATCGCCACGACCGAATCGGCGACGGGACTGTCCGCATCGGCCAGGAGCACATCGAAGCCGGCGACGGCCGACTCGGCCTCGGGCGTCACCGGCTCGGTGAGGATCCCGACCGTGACCGCGCGCACGGACTGGAGCAGCTCGACGAGGTCGCCGACCGTCGCTTCGTCCAGGCCGCGGAGGCTCTCGGACAGATCGACGGTGAGCATCGGCGTGGCGGCGGTCGCTGCCTCTTCCAGACCGAACGGCGAGCGCAGCAGCTCGACCAGTTCCGCCGGCGAGAAGACCTCGATCTTCTCGCCCATGCGCAGCTCAGCTCTCGACTGTGCCGAGGTGCGCGTACTGATCGCGCAGGACGCGGCGGAGGAGTTTCCCGGTCTCGTTGTACGGCAACTCGTCGAGCACGACGATGTGGTCGGGCGTCCGGGAGGACCGCATCCGGTCCTTCACGAACTGCTGGATCGCCTCGACGGATATCTCCTTGCCCTCGACGGGCACGAGCACCGCGGCGATGATCTCGCCCCACTGGGTGTCGGGGATACCGATCGCCGCAGCGTCGCGAATCGTCTCGTGGGTGAGCAGGACGTCTTCGATCTCGCCCGGCGAGATGTTCTCCCCGCCGCGGATGATGATGTCGTCGATGCGGCCTTCGACGTACAAGTAGCCGTGCTCGTCGATGGAACCGCCATCGTTGGTGGGGAACCAGCCCTCGGCGGTCACCCTGGAGTCGCGGCCGAGATACTCGCCCGACACCTGCTCGCCGCGCACCCAGATTTCACCGGAGACATTGGGGCCGACCGGCTGCCCCTCTTCGTCACGGATCGTCACCTCGAGCGTGGGCAACGGCTGCCCCACCGATGACAGCCGCCGGCGGATGGCCGGGTCGTCCGACGCGATGGCCTCTCGGTGATCGTCGGGGCCGAGCACCGCGATCGTGGAGCTGGTCTCGGTGAGCCCGTAGGCGTTCACGAAGTTCGTGTGGGGCATGAGCTCGAGGGCGCGTTCGATGACCGGTCGGGGCATCTTGCCGCCGCCATAGGACATTGCCCGCAAGGTGGGCAGCCCACCGCCGGTGCGCTCGAGCACCTCGACGATGCGTGCCAGCATCGTCGGGACCACCATCGCGTGGGTGACTTCCTCCCGCTGCGCGGTCTCGACCCACTCCTCGGCCTTGAAGTTCGGGAGCTGGACGATCCGCCGGCCCGAGTAGATCGAGCTGCAGATGGCCGCCATACCGGCCACGTGGTACGGCGGCACCGAAACCAGCGTCGCCTCCTCCTCGCCCGCCCCCATGTACTCGACCGATCCGAGGATGTAGCTCACGAGGTGCTTGTGCCGCAACACCGCTGCCTTCGGCGCACCCGTGGTGCCCGACGTGTACAGCAGGATCGCGATCTCCTCGGGGTCCATGTTCCAGTCACGATCGTGACCGTCGTCTTTGGTCGCCTCGGCCAGGAAATCGGTCCGGAGGGTCTTGTGGAACCGGTCGATGTCGCCCACCACCGCCGATGTCTCCTCGTTGACCACCGCCACTGCCGGTGTGATCTGCCCGGCGAGAGACCTGAGTTCCTCTGCAGTGAGCCGATAGTTGAGCGGCACGAAGGGCGCTCCGGCCCACGCGGCACCGAACAGCGCGACCGGAAGGGCCGGGCTCGACACGTCGATGAGGGCGACGCGCTCGGCCCCGCCGCTTCGGAACTGTGCCGCGGCCGAACCTGCAGCGTCGAAGAGCTGCTGGTATGTGAGGCCGCTGCCGTCTCGGCTGCCGAGCGCGGTGCGGTCGCCGAAACCGCCGGCCGCCATCTCGAGGAGCATCATGAGGTTCATGGTGAAGGGGTTCTCCGGTCGATCAGTCCGAGGCGGGGAGGGGCTTGGCTTCCTTGAGCTCCATCGGTGTGTCGCCCACGGAGAGACTGCCGGCGCCCGGCTTGGTGCAGAGCAGCTCGAGGCTCTCGTCGGCATTGACGTAGCGCTTGCCCATCTGGGTCCCACCGTCGAAACCGCTGGAAGGGCTGCCCTTGTCGAAGGTGGCGTTGGCCTCGGCCATGGCCGCACCGCCGCAGCGGATGTCGACCTCGCCGCCCGGTGCCTTGACGGCGATCACCTCGGTGTCGCAGGCCGTGCTCTTGAGTCGGCTCCCGGCGCGCAGTTCCATGAATGTCCTCCTGATTGCGTACAGACCCAGCATCTTTTCGCATCTGGGCGTCGGTCGCCAACACCGGATGCGCCTCGTTGTCGGGATGTCGTCTGGGATCGTCCGGGCGCGACCGGGAACGCGCCCCAACCGCTGGAGGCCCCCTGGTCCGCTCGGACCGACGTCTAGCGTAGAGCCGTGAGCGACCGCACCGACTCCACGCTCGGGCCCGTGCCCTCTGCAGCCGAGCATCTGGCTCGTCTCGCCGCCCGTCTGCCGCCGGGCGCGCTGCCCGACTCGGTGATCGAAGCCCTTGCCGCGCAGCGGTCGAGGTTCCCGGCGTGGCCCACCCCCGTGCTGGCAGATCTCGTCGGCCCGCCGTCGGTACGGCTGCGCAACCTCGACCTGAGGTGGCTGCACCGGTTCGAGGCAACCGTGGCCCTCGCCGGGTGGTTCACCCGCCAGATGGGCGGCCCCGCAGGCGGCCCTTCGGGGCTGAGTCTGCTCACGGAGCGGGCGCCGATACTCGGGCACCGAGGGTGGGGCCCGACCTCGGCGGGCGGATCGTGCCGCATCATCGGCGCGGCTGACGCAGCGTTGGCGGTCAACCTCCCGCGTGTGAGCGACATCGAGGCCATACCCGCATGGCTCGAAGCCGACGTCGGCGACGACCTCTGGTCCGACATCGAACGCGTCTGTGCCGGCAGGGATTCAGCCGTGATGGCGGAGCGTGCCGAGCTGCTCGGTCTGCCCATCGCCATCGTCGGGGAAACGGACGCGGGCGAAGCGTTCACCGATCTGCCCGGACCCTCGACACCGATCGCTTGGCCACCTCTGGTCGTGGACCTGTCCTCGATGTGGGCCGGGCCGCTGTGCGGCTGGTACCTGGGTCGCGCCGGGGCCGATGTCGTGAAGGTCGAGGCGTCGGCACGGCCCGATGGGAGCCGCCACGGCGCACCCACCTTCTACCGCCGGCTCAACGCCGACAAGCACGTGCGGGATCTCGACTTCTCCGCTCCGGACGGGATCGCCGAGATTCGACGCCTCGTCCGCGCTGCGGACATCATCATCGAGGGGTCGCGGCCGCGAGCACTCGCGCAGCTCGGGGTCGATGCGCGAGCCGAGGTGGCACGCGGCGCGATCTGGGTGTCGATCACCGGCCACGGCCGGGAACGATCGCCGCGACGCGTCGGTTTCGGCGACGATGCCGCGGCCGCCGCGAATCTCGTGGTCGATCCGCCCGAGGGTCCGCCGTGGTTCATCGGCGATGCTGCCGCCGACCCCATCACCGGCGCCACGGCTGCGGCACTCGCGCTGGGACACTGGTGGGCCGGGCAGGGCGCGCTGCTCGATGTCGCGTTGGCCCCGACGACGGCGATGCACACCGGCGGCCGACGCCCCCTCGCTCGGTTCTGACGGCCCGCCCCCCTTCGGCGACGCCTGCTGGGGATCGACGGGTTTCGACGGCGCCGATGCACCACGACCCCTCGCTCGTGCCCTGGCTGTCCAGGGAATCACATCGCCATCAGCCCGAGCACGGTCTCGATGGTGTCACGGTGGGTTTCGTCGACCACCAAGGCGGCCGGGTCGAAAGATGCGCTGGGTGGAGAGAACGTGCGGATGTAGCGCGCCGCCGCCGATGTGACATCGGCGAGGTACTGCTCGGAGTGGTTGTACGAGAGCACCGATGTTGCGATGCCCTGGTCGGTCGCCATCGTGGCGCTGGCACAGAGGTAGCCCGCAGCCGTCAGAGCGGCGTCGTAGAGGTTGTGGGGGTCGGCTCGCCCGTCGCCGTTCGCGTCTAGTGCGTACTCCTCCCAGGTCTCGGGGATGAACTGGAACGGTCCGACGGCGCGGTCGTAGTCGGTGTTGCCGTCCATGACGCCGTCGTCGGTGTCGTCGATCACGGTGGTGCCGGCCAAGCTCCCGTCGAGCACGGGGCCGAAGATCAGGTTGCCGGTGATCTGCCCAGACGGTTCGATCGTCGCGTCCCCGTGGCGGCCGTGGGCCGATTCGATCGCAGCGATGCCGGCGAGCAGCTGCCACCGGATCCGGCACGCCGGCGCCACGTCGCGGATCGCAAGGGCTGCGTTGAGGTAGGCGTCGAGGCTGACGAGCGGGATTCCGATCGGTCGCACCGAGGCCACCAGTCGGGTGCGCTGCGCCCGGGCGATCAGCGTGGGGAGCGACGTGTCGAGATCGGCCCGGTGCGCGTCGAGGTCGCCAGCTCGTCGGCCGAGCGCAGAGATCTCGGTGACGAGCCGGTTCACGTCGAGCTGCACGCGGCGCGCCTCGTCGAGGACCGCGTCGGCTGCCTGGTCGACGGCGCGGATCTCGGCCTCCGCCCGCTCGATCTCGCCCAACAGGACGTGTCGTTGATCGATCAGTTCGTCGACGGTCGCGTCGACTCGGACCTCGAGCTCACGACGGTCGTTGTACATCGCGATGTCCTCGACCACTCCGGTCGTCTCGGGCTGGTCGGACACGTACAGGCCGATCGCGACATCGCGCAGCGCCCCCTCGACCCGGTCCAGGCCGCCCTCGAGCGCGGTGCGTCGATCGATCACGCGACCACGCTGAACGGCCAGGCCGCGTCGTTGTTCCTCCAGCGCTGCCCGTTCGACCTCGAGGACCCGCTTGTCGGTTTGCCCGTCGAGCCGAGCCCGCAGGGCCTCGGAGATGCCCTGCCGGGTCTCGACGAGGTCTCCGATCGCGTCGACCAACGACGCAGTTGCCGCCTCGGCGTCTTCGCCCTCGACCCGTACGAGCGAGAGCTCGGGGTTGGTCCGCGTCGTCGCGTACCAGGTCGTGAGCTGATCGACGGACTGCAGGGCGCGCTCGAGGACACGGTCGACGCCGTAGGGCGCCGGGCTTCGCAACCCCACGATCATGACCTGTACGGGCGGTGGCGGCGACGGCGCAGCCGGTGGTTCGCCCGCCGTCGGCGTCGGTTGCGCGGCTGCCGGCGCAGCGGCGCCGAGCAGGGCGAGCACCACGCCGGCGACAAAGGGCGCGAGAAGGAGACGTCGTGGGTGCGGGCGCACGAGCGCCTATCGGCACGGAACCGCCGTCCTTGACGTTGTGGCTGGGCCGATCGGATCAGTTGAGACGCGGATCGACGGGGTAGTTGGCCAGCCATGCCATCGGGCCGCGCTGGCGGCGCAGGACGAACGACCAGAGCTGGTCGGGTTCGGCGAAGAACGCGTCGAGTGGATCGGCATCGACCACGAACCACGCATCAGTTGCGAGTTCGGCTTCGAGCTGGAGTGGCCCCCACCCGGAGTAGCCGGCGAAGATGCGGACCTGGTCGATCGACATGCCGAGATCGTCCGGCTCCTTGTGCAGGTCGATGACGCCGGCGCTGCCCACGACGGGCTGGAAGTCTGCTGCGGCTGCACCGACGCCGCGGGCCAGGCCTATCAGCGACTCGGTCGAGACCGGGCCACCGAAGAAGAACTGCGGCGGCGTCGATGCGAGCGGAGCCCACTGGGGAAGCAGCTCTGCGACTGGTGCCGAGCTGAGGCGATTGAGGACGACACCGAGCGCCCCGTCGGGGGAGTGTTCGAGCATGAGCACGACGGAGCGTTCGAAGTTCGGGTCGCCCATCAAGGGACTGGCGACGAGGAGCCTGCCGGCGGTCGAGGTCAGCGCAGCGCTCCCAACACGTGGTCGAGCGACTCGGTGAGCGCTTCGACGTCTGCCGCGTCGATGGCGGGAAACGTGGCCACCCGGATCTGGTTGCGGCCGAGCTTGCGGTAGCCGCCGATGTCGAGGATGTCGTTGGCCCGGCACGCGGCCAGCACGTCGTCGGCGGAGATCGACTCGTCGATGTCGAGCGTCACGACCACTGAGCTCCGCAACGCCGGATCCGAGACGAACGGGGTCACGAGCTCGTGGGCGTCGGCCCAGTCGTAGAGCAGGGCCGACGAGTGGTCCGAGCGCGACGCGGCCCATTCCAGACCGCCGTTGGCGTTCATCCAGTCGATCTGTTGGACGGCGAGGAACACCGTCGCCAGCGCAGGAGTGTTGTAGGTCTGGTTCTGGCGGCTGTTGGCGAGCGCGACGCCCAGATCGAGGCTCGCTGGTCGCCAGCGGTCGGAGGCAGCGATCCGCTCGATCCGTTCGACCGCAGCCGGTGAGCAGGCCGCGAGCCAGAGCCCGCCGTCGGAGGCGAGACACTTCTGCGGAGCGAAGTAGTAGCAGTCGACCTGGGCTGGATCCCAGCGCAGACCACCAGCGGCGGAGGTCGCGTCGACGGCGACGAGACCCTCGGCGGCCGAGGTCCCGGCGGGACGGGCCAAGCGCACGGCAACGCCCGTGGAGGTCTCGTTGTGGGTGAGCGCGTACACGTCGACGTCCGATGCCACCGGCTCGGGGGCAGAGCCGGGCGGGGCGTCGATGATCTCGGGGTCGGCGAGGTGGGGGGCTTCGGCGGTGGCGGTCGCGAACTTGCCCGAGAACTCACCGAAGACCAGGTGCTGGCTCCGTCGGTCCACGAGTCCGAAGGTTGCGACATCCCAGAACACGGTGGTGCCACCGTTCCCCAGGACGATCTCCCAGCCGTTGGGGAGGGAGAACAACTCCACGAGTCCGGCACGGAGGCGGCCCACCATGTCCTTGACCGGGGCCTGTCGGTGGCTCGTGCCGAGGTAGGTCGGCGCCGCTGCGACGAGCGCTGCCACCGCCTCGGGGCGAACCAGCGACGGACCGCAGTTGAACCGGCCGTCGCGGGGTCGGAGCGCGCTCGGGATGACGATGTCTCGCGGCGAGGTCATGGGCATGAAGGTACTGGCGCTTGAGGGCCTTGACGCCGCTTCGAGGGGTTCAGCGGCCGGCTCACAAGATGGCGATGCTGGCGCGCACGGGACGATGGTCCGATCCCTTGCCGATGCCACGCCAGAAGCGCACGGTCTCGGCGTCTCCGCGCACGAGGATGTGGTCGATCCGAAGGAAGGGCCCGACAAGCGACCGCGCCGGCCAGGTGGCGCCCCAGCCCGCGCCCTGCTCGAGATGCGCGTCCTCGGTGCCGTTGTCGAGCAGCGCCCGGAATTGGCGGTGCTGGGTGGTGGCATTGAAGTCGCCGGCCATGACGAGCGGGCCCGACACCGACTCGCTCCAGTCGTCGATCGCGGCGAGGTCTCGCTCCCAGCGAGTGGTCGACTTCGTTGCATTGACGGTGTGGACACCGAGGACGGTGACGGCGACGCCGCCGACGTCGACGCGAACCCACGGGAGCTCCCTCGTGAGCTTCAGCTGGCCGGTCTCGACGAACGGGAGCCTCGACAGCATGATCACGTCGGGCTGTCGCGGCGGTGACCAGGTATAGCGATATTGGGCCGACAGCGGGTGGACGCGCAGGCGGGCACGGGCGAACTCCTCCATCTCGACGAGGATCACGACATCGGGCTGAGCTGCGACCACCTCGTCGAAGATGTCCTCCGGATGCGGGTTCTGCCGGAACACGTTCGCCGACATGACGTCGAGTGTCGGGGCCTCGGCCGCCGCGGCCGACAGGCTCCGGTTCCATGGAATCTCGGCCGCGGTCCAGCTCACGTGAACGATGACGATCACGAGCGCCCCCACTACAAGCCGCCGGCGACGCGCGCCGATGCCGATCCCCAGCAGCAGCCAGGCGGGTACGAGCAACCACGGCAGGAACGTGACGAGCATCACCGTCGGTTGGGTCGAATCGAGGTGGAAGATCCGGATGCTCACCAACAGGGCGAGTGGCAGCAGCGCTAGCTCAGCGAGACGGACCAGCATCGCGACGGAGCGATCCCCACCTTCGTGGGGATCGACCCCGGACCGCTCGCGCATGGCTCAGTATGGACACAGCGTCGGCGCCATCGGTACGCGGCGGGGAAACCGCGTGGAATCCGTCACCGACTGGACCATCATGGAGCCGCCAGCCGCCCCCAGTCCCGGAGGAACCGTGTCCACCCCAGCCCGTGTCTCACGTCGCGTCGGCGCCATCGCTCCTTCGGCAACGCTGGCCGTCACCAGCAAGGCCAAGGCCCTCCGGGCGGCCGGCAAGCCGGTGATCGGGTTCGGAGCCGGCGAGCCCGACTTTCCGACGCCGCCCCACGTCGTCGAGGCCGCGATCGCCGCGTGCGCCGACCCGGTGATGCACCGCTACAGCCCCGAGAGCGGCTTGCCGGCGCTGAAGGCGGCGATCGCCGCCAAGACGCTCCGCGATTCGGGGTACGAGGTCAGCCCCGATCAGGTCGTCGTCACCAACGGCGGCAAGCACGCCGTCTACAACTGCATGCAGGTGCTCCTCGATGCCGGCGACGAGGTGCTCCTCCCCGCGCCGTACTGGACCACCTACCCCGAGCCTGTCGCCCTGGCCGGTGCGGTGTCGACGATCCTGCCCACCGATGAACGCACCGGCTTCCGGATCACCCTCGACCAGCTCGACGCGGCGCGGACCGACAAGACCAAGGCGTTGGTGTTCGTCTCGCCGTCGAACCCCACCGGGGCGGTGTATCCGCGCCACGAGATCGAAGCCATCGGCCGGTGGGCGGTCGAGCACGGGATCTGGATCATCACCGACGAGATCTACGAGCACCTGATCTACGGAGACAACGAGTTCCACTCGATGCCCACCCTGGTTCCCGAGCTGGCCGACCAGTGCGTGGTGCTCAACGGCGTGGCCAAGACCTATGCCATGACCGGGTGGCGCGTCGGCTGGCTCATCGGCCCCCCCGACGTCGCCAAGGCCGCGTCCACGCTGCAATCGCACCAGACCTCCAATGTCGCCAACGTGTGCCAGATGGCGGCGCTCGCCGCGGTCAGCGGACCGCTCGACGCGGTCGCCGAGATGCGCACGGCATTCGACCGTCGTCGCCGCACGATGTTCCGGATGCTCTCGGAGATCGACGGCGTCTCGGTCCTCGAGCCCGAGGGCGCGTTCTACGCGTTCCCGAACTTCACCGGGGTGCTCGGCCGCCGCATCGGGGACTCGACCCCGACCACGACCCTCGAGCTCGCCGACGTGTTGCTCGACAAGGCCAACGTCGCCGTGGTCCCCGGCGAGGCATTCGGCGCGCCGGGTTTCGCTCGGCTGTCGTTCGCCTTGGGGGACGCCGACCTCGAAGAGGGCATCGGGCGCATCGCCGATCTGCTGAGCTGATGAGCGAACGCGTCCTGCCGTACGGGTCCTGGCCGTCGCCGATCTCGGCGGCCTCGCTCGTCGAGGGCGTCGTGGCGATCAGCGAGCTCGTCACCGACGGCGACGACATCTGGTGGGCCGAGTCGCGCCCCGACGAAGGTGGCCGTGTCGCGATCGTGCGCCGCTCGCCCGACGGCGCGATCACCGAGATCACCCCACCGGATGCAAACGTCCGCACCCTCGTCCACGAGTACGGGGGCGGAGCCTGGTGGGTCCACGAGGGCACGATCGTGTACGTCGACTTCGACGATCAGCGCCTGCGAAGGCTGGTACCGGGCGCTGAGCCCGAGCTGCTCACGCCCGATCCGCCCGCGCCACGGTCGTGGCGTTACGCCGACGGTCGGGTCACGCCCGACGGTCGTTGGTTCGTGTGCGTGCGCGAGGTGCACCACCAGGTTCCGGGGGCCCGGCTCGAGGCCGACAACCAGATCGTCGCGGTTGCACTCGACGGTTCGATGGATGTGCGCGAGCTGGTGCTCGGGGCGGACTTCTACGCGTTTCCCCGACCGTCGCCCGATGGCAGCCTCCTCGCGTGGGTGCAGTGGTCGCACCCCTCGATGCCGTGGTACGGCACCGAACTGTGGGTGGGCGAGCTGGAGGGTGGCACCGTCGTCTCGGGTCGCCAGGTCGCCGGCGGGGTCCAAGAGTCGGTGATGCAACCCGAATGGTCGCCGGGCAGCGAGCTGTATTTCCTGAGCGATCGGAGCGGGCGGTCGAACCTGTACCGCCTCACGCCCGACGAGCCGATCGTGGAGCTCGGGGGCGACTTCGACATCGGTGGCCCGATGTGGGTCTTCGGTCAGTCTCGCTACGCCGTCGCTGCAGACGGGTCGATCGTCGCCGCGCTGAGTCGACCGCGCGGCGACGTCCTGGTCATGGATGCGACCGACGCCGTCGCGTCGGGTTGGTCTTCGATCGAGTCGGTCCGGGCGCTCGCGTCCGGCGGCGCGGCCTATATCGGCGCGACACACACGGCGACACCCGCCGCGATCGTCCACGTCGAGTCTCCTCACTACGCCAGCGTGCCCCACGTGCACGGGGTCGCTGACGGCTATCTGCCCGAGCCCGAGCCCATCACCTTCCCCACCACCGGAGGCGCCGAGGCCCACGCGCTCTACTACCGCCCCGCCCACGCGGTCATCGAGGGGCCGTCCGACGAGCGTCCCCCGTTGCTGGTGCTCGCGCACGGAGGCCCGACCGGCGCAGCTCGTCGCCAGCTCCAGCTCGCGTTGCGGTACTGGACGAGTCGAGGGTGGGCCGTCGTCGATGTCGACTACCGGGGGAGCACCGGCTACGGCCGGGACTACATGGAGGCGCTCGACGGACAGTGGGGGGTCGCCGATGTCGAGGACTGCATCGCCGCTGCCCTCTTTCTGGTCGACCGGGGCGACGTCGACGGTGAGCGGCTGGCCATCAAGGGAGGGAGCGCGGGCGGGTTCACGGTCCTCGCGGCGCTCGTCTTCCACGACGTATTCGCCGCCGGTGCGAGCCGCTATGGAATCGGTGACCTCGAGGTGCTCGCACGTGACACCCACAAGTTCGAGTCCCGCTACATCGATCGCGTCATCGGCCCGTATCCCGCATCCAAGGCGCTGTACGAGGCGCGCTCGCCCATCAATCACACCGACGCCCTCCGGTGCCCGATGATCGTGTTGCAGGGCCTCGACGACGCCGTGGTGCCACCGAATCAGGCCGAGCTCATCGTCGGCGCGTTGGCCGCCAAGGGCGTCCCGCACGCGTACCTGGCCTTCCCCGGGGAGGGGCATGGGTTCCGGCGTGCCGAGAACGTCGTGGCCGCGCTGGAAGGCGAGTACTCGTTCTTCGCGCAGGTCTTCGGATTCGAGCCCTCCGACGACCTGCCGCGGGTCGAGATCCGTCGCTGATCGGGTGGGTGGTTCCGTCGAGCGGGGCGTCTACCGGCCGCCGGCCGCCTCGCCCGCGGCCCGGCCGCTGTTGAAGGCGCCCTCGACCTTGGGTCCCCCGAAGGCGTCACCGGCGAAGATCAGTCGACCCCCGGCGACGTCGATGACGACCGCTCGTTCGGGATGGGGGTTCACCGGGCCCGCGTAACGCCACTTCTTGAGCTGGGCCTCCAGCACACGGGCGGGCCCGATCCATGGTCGGGCCGATGCGAGCAGCTCGGCGAGGACCGCATCGGGATCGTCGTCGAATCGGCGGGCGCTGTAGTCGTGGTCGGCGTGGGCCGTCAGCGCGGGAACCGTGGAGATCCCCTTGCGCTGGTTGTCGGCCACGAACGTGAAGGGCCCGTCGTCGTGTTGTTCGCCCCCGATCGCGTCGATCACCGCTGGCCGGTCCAAGGTCACGAGCAGCGCGATCGTGGAGAAATAGGTGATGGCGCGCAGGTCCGCGTCGACGTCGCCGGGCAGACGCAGGCCGCCGCGCCGGAGGAGCTCCAGCGACTGGGGTACCGGAGCGGTCAGGACGACCGTTGGCGCCCGGTACCGCGCTCCATCGTCGGTGTGGGCCTCGATCCCGGCACCCGACGCGCCGACCCGATCGACGCGAATCTCGTTAATCGCTGGGGTGAGCAGGCCTTGAGACAGCCACTTGGCGAAGGCGTTCATACCCTCGGTGGCCCGGTAGCGGGGATGGCCGTCGGCTTCAGCTCCGAACCCGCGGGTCCATTCGCCGACCACGCCGGCTCGTTCTGCCTCGGCCACGACCGTCGCGAAGTCCTCACCGCGGACGGTGAAGAACTGTGCGCCGTGGTCGATCCTGGCGCCGCCGATACGGCGCGTCGCGAGGCGCCCACCCACCGATGTCCCCTTGTCGAGGAGCTGCACGGCGAGCCCCAGACGTTCTGCCACGAGCGCCGCGCTGAGGCCGGCGAGCCCGGCACCGATGATGACCACGTCGGTGGCCGGAGGCGGACCCGTCTGCATGGATCCCACCCTTGCACGCGTCGCGTCGGTTCGAGACGATCCAGTGATCGAATTCGGACCTCGCTGCTCGTGTGACCTGCGCCCGTCGCACACAGCAATCGTGCCCCGGGCACCTAGCCTGATCGCCATGGCTCGCATCCTGGTGACCGAAACGATTGCCTCGGCCGGACTCAACCGTCTCCGCGCCGCAGGGCACGAGATCGATGAGCAGCTCGACCTCGACCCGAGCGGCCTCCTCGAAGCTGTTCGTGGGGCCCAGGCACTGATCATCAGATCCGCCACGACGGTCTCGGCCGATGTCATCGCTGCGGGCGTCGGCTTGGTCGTGGTGGGCCGGGCTGGGATCGGGCTTGACAACGTCGACGTCGATGCCGCCACCCGTCATGGTGTGATGGTCGTCAATGCCCCGCAGTCCAATACCCTGTCGGCCGCAGAGCACACCATGGCGCTGCTGCTCGCCCAGGCCCGGAACGTGCCGCAGGCCCACGCGGCGCTGGTCGAGGGCCGGTGGGAGCGAAGCAAATGGACCGGCGTCGAGTTGGCCGACAAGACGCTCGGCATCATCGGGCTCGGGCGCATCGGCAAGCTCGTGGCGCAGCGGGCGTTGGCATTCGGGATGAAGCTCGTCGGCTACGACCCCTTCGTCGCCCCCGAGCGGGCCAAGCAGCTTTCCGTCGAACTCCTCGAGCTCGACGAGCTGCTCGCCGCCAGCGACTTCATCACCATTCATGTCGCCAAGACCCCCGAGACGGTCGGTCTGCTCAACGCCGAGCGGCTCGCGAAGGCCAAGCCGGGCTTGCGCATCGTCAACGTGGCGCGCGGCGGGATCATCGTCGAGAGCGACCTCGCCGACGCGATCCGGTCCGGGCACCTCGGCGGAGCCGCGCTCGACGTCTTCGACAAGGAGCCGACAACCACCTCGCCGCTGTTCGACCTCCCGCAGGTGGTCGTGACCCCCCATCTCGGCGCCAGCACGCGGGAGGCGCAGGACAAGGCCGGCGAGACCATCGCCGAGCAGGTCGAGCTCGCCCTCGCCGGCGATTTCGTACCCTTCGCAGTGAACGTGGCGGCCGCCGAGGTCACCGAGACCGTCCGTCCCTTCCTCTCGTTGGCCGAGAAGCTCGGCGCCTTGTTCGCCGGGCTCTCACCGAGGCTGCCCGCCGAGATCGAGATCGAGTTCGCAGGCGAGATCGGTGGCTACGACAACCGGCTGACCGAGCTGTCGTTGGTCAAGGGTCTCCTCACCGTGATCAGCGATCGCCCCGTGTCCTATGTGAACGCCGGCGATGTCGCCAAGGAACACGGGATGAAGTTCCGTTCGACCACCACGACCACGTCGGTCGACTACGTCAACACCATCACCGTCCGCGGTGGTGACCACTCAGCCGCCGGCACCCTGACGGGCAAGGCCGGCGATGCCCGGATCGTCATGGTCGACGATCACACGGTCGATCTGCCACCTGCGGCGCACATGCTCGTGGTCCGCAACGACGACCGGCCTGGCGTGATCGGCCGCGTCGGCACCATTCTCGGGGAGGCGGAGGTCAACATCACCGACATGAACGTCGGCCGCAGCCGCGACGATGTCGGCGCGTTGATGGTGATCGCCACGGGCCAGCCCGTGCCCGCCGACGTTGCGCAGCGGCTGGTCGACGCCGATGGGGTCACGGAGTGCAGCACGATTGATCTCAGCAAGTTCGTCGGCTGAGCGGTTCGGGCTGCGGGACTCAGATCTTCGAGGCTCGAAAGCCGTCCGCTGCGGCGTCGTCGGCATTGCGGTAGCAGCGATCGGGCAGGGTGCGCGGGTACGCCGCGCCATCGGGCACATGGAAGATGCCGCTCGACTCCTTGACCTTTACGGGATGGCTGAGGGGACAACTGCCATCTTCTGAGGGCATGACCCACGTCGCCGTGGCGGCCGAGACCGTCGTCATCGCGGGGGCAGCTGTGTCGAGGGGCTCTGCGGGGGAGCCGTCGGTCGGCTCGGCGAGCGGTCGCAACGGGGGCCACGCCGCGTTGCCCGGGGTGCGTTGGTCGTCGACGGTGGGAACCCGATTTCGGAACCAGGTGGTGACGACCGCACCGAGTGCACCGACCACCGCGAGACGAAGGATTCTGCGCAACCAGACGGCCATAGTTCGAGTCTAGGAGACCGGAGCGTTTCCACGCGCCGACCCCCCGGACCGCGAGCGGCTGCCATTGTGCTCAGTCGATCGTCACCACCGCTTCGGGGCGGAGGTCGGCAACGAGGTTGGCCTGGATCAGGTCCCGCGTGGCCGTCCAGATACGGCCGGGCGTCGACCAGGCTGCGGCGACGGCGAACCGGTCCCGGTCCGGGGTGCAGCGCTGGACGCGATCGACGGGCGCGCCGGACCAGGTGTCGAGATCGCTCTGCGACGGCGGTGGGCCCCACTGCTCCAACCGCGCGACACCGGTCGTCTCGCATCTCCACGAGCCGTACCCGCCGATGTCGTCGGGCCCGCATGCGAGGAGGACGGCATTGCCGGCCAAAGACCGGAGTTCGCTGCGATCGTCGAGGCTGGCGGGGTCGACGACCGCGCAGTCCGACTCCTGCCGCCGCGGGTCGTGGGTGATGCGACCGGCTTCGGTGACGTCGGCCGCGCCGAGACGGAGCACGACCGCACCTTGGAACGAGCCGTCGCCGGTGGCCGCTGGGATGACGATGTCATCACCGAGCACGGTCATTGCGGGCGCCCCGGGAGCCGGTGACCAGGTCAGGTCGGCGCTGCCCCACGTCGAGATCTCCGCGAGGTCGTCGGCGGTGGCGCCGGCGAACACGTGCACGCCGATCCCTTCGCCGGAGGCCGGGTCCAGCACGGTGAGCGCCAGGACTTCGCCCCGTGGGCCCCGGCGGACACCGACGACGTCTCGGAGGACGCCGACGGGCCCCCGTAACGTCGGCGCGCCCGGCCGGCCGAGGTCGAGAAGGTCCAGCCCGTCGGGCTCGTCGGTCTGGATGAGTGTCGGGCGCGCCAGCTGCACGGCCGCTGCGGACCAGGAGGCGGCCCCGACCAGACCGGTGGCGTCGACGATCGCCAGATCATCGGCCGGGTCGAGGGTCAGGATCGATACGAGACCCGGCCCATCGGACGCGTCCGCACGGCGGATCTGGTCGCAACGGATCCACGTGACCGACGACGTGGACCCGTCGACGGACACCGTGGCGGCAGGCAGCCAATCGGGGAGGGCGAGCCCGACGAGGATGGCGCGGTTGTGTTCGGCAGCCTGGGCCTCCGAGCCGACCGTCCCAGGGAGCACCCATTGCGCCGCTGGTGCCTGCGAGGAGATCGCGAGCTGCAGCGCTCCACCTTCGCGAGCGACGGCGATGACCGACACGTGGTCGATACGCAGGGATGCCGCCACGACCGGTCGGTCGGGCTCGACGACGTCGACGGCCGTGACCCGAAGGGTTCGATCAGCTGGGCTGCCGCTGCCGAGGGCGTTGCTCACGACGATGGCCGTTCGGTCGGCGAGGAGGACCTCTCGCTCGAGCGCCGCCGGCAGTGGCACCGTGCCGAGCACGACCCCCGATTGCTCGTCGAGCACCGTCAGATCCGATGCGCCGGCCACCACCACGAGCGTCCCGTTGCTGTCCAGCAGGTGGGCAGTTCCCGAACCTACGGCAGCGGGCAGCCTCGAAGGGTCGTCGGCGAGGTCGGCCCACCGGAGCGATGCATCGAGGCTGCTGAGGGGGTCGTTGACGGAGGCGGACAATGCGACGGTCCAGTCATCGGGTCCGTACGCGCCGACGCGTCCGGCGGCGGCGTCACGCAGGTACGCCAGCAACGGGTCGCAGCCGTCGAAGGTGGCGGCCGTCAGGCCATCGGCTGTCGCCCCCTCGCCCGCGTGCGGTGCGGGGCCATCGCCGCCGGTGCACCCGGAAGCGACGAACAGACCGACGACGAGGAGCGGGACGACGACGGAGCGGGCGCACCGGCGCACCGCAGCTTCCGGCGTCTCAGACTTCGACGTGGTTGGGCAGCCAGCCGGGGCGGCCGCCTTCGAAGGCGCTGATGTCATCCGCGTGTTGGAGCGTGAGGCCGATGTCGTCGAGGCCGTTGAGGAACCGCTCGCGCACGCTGTCGTCGAGCGAGAACGAGACCGCGATTCCCGCAGCCGGGGCCTCGAGGGTGCGGCGGTCGACGTCGATCGTGATCTCCAGGGTCGGATCGGCCTGGACGGCCTGTAGCAGCGCTGCGCCCACTTCGGCGGACACCTCGACGGGCACGAGCCCGTTCTTGGTGGCGTTGTTGCGGAAGATCGGTCCGAACCGCGGTGACACCACTGCACGGAAGCCGTACTGCTGAATAGCCCAGACTGCGTGTTCCCGTGAGGAGCCCGTGCCGAAGTTGAGGCCCCCGATGAGGATCACCGCTCCGGCGTAGGCGACATCGTTCAACACGAAGTTCTTGTCGTCGCGCCATTCCGAGAACAGGCCCTTCTCGAACCCGGTTCGTTCGACCCGTTTCAACCAATCGCTGGGAATGATCTGATCGGTGTCGACGTCGGAGCGGTCGAGGGGCACCGCGGTGCCCTGGACGATGTGGACGGCTTCCATCAGTCGAGCTCCTCGGGAGTGGTGAAGCGGCCGGCAATTGCCGTGGCCGCGGCAACGCGCGGTGACACGAGGTGGGTGCGGCCGCCGCGTCCCTGGCGGCCTTCGAAGTTGCGGTTGCTCGTGCTCGCCGATCGCTCACCCGGAGACAGCTTGTCGGGGTTCATCGCGAGGCACATTGAACAGCCCGGTTCGCGCCAGTCGAAGCCGGCGGCGCGGAAGATCTCGGGGAGACCCTCGGCCTCGGCCTGTGCCTTCACCTGCCCGGACCCGGGTACGACCAGGGTGCGAACCCCTGGGGCAACGGTCCGGCCGCGAGCGACCTCGGCGGCGGAGCGCAGGTCCTCGATGCGGCTGTTGGTGCAGCTTCCGATGAACACCGTGTCGACGGGAACGTCACGAATCGGTGTCCCCGCCGTGAGGCCCATGTACTCGAGCGCACGCGTAGCGGCTTCCTTCTCGGCCGGCTCGGCGAAGTCGTCGGGGCCGGGCACGGTGCCCGACAGCGCGATCACCTGCCCCGGGTTGGTGCCCCAGGTGACGCGGGGCGTGATGGTCGAGCCGTCGATCACGACCTCACGATCGAACACGGCGTCGTCGTCGGTGCGCAGCATGCGCCACGCAGTGACAGCGTCGTCCCAGTCGCTGCCCTTGGGTGCGTTGGCGCGGCCGTTCAGATAGGCGAACGTGGTGTCGTCGGGAGCGATCAGACCGGCCTTGGCGCCGAACTCGATCGCCATGTTGCACACCGTCATCCGGCCCTCCATCGAGAGGGCTTCGATGACGGGGCCCCGGAACTCGGCGATCGCGCCGATCCCACCGCCGGTGCCGACCGCCTCCAAGATCGCGAGTACGACGTCTTTCGCAGTGGACCCTGCCGGCAGTGACCCGGTGACGGTGACGGCCATGGTCTCCTGCGCCGGTTGCGGAAGCGTCTGTGTGGCCAGCACGTGCTCGACCTCGCTGGTGCCGATGCCGAAGGCGAGCGCGCCGAACGCGCCGTGGGTGCTCGTGTGGCTGTCGCCGCACACGACGGTCATGCCCGGCTGGGTGAGCCCGAGCTCCGGACCGATCACGTGCACGATGCCCTGATGGGGGTCGCCCATCGGGAAGTTCCGGATACCGAACTCGGCGGTGTTGGCCCGCAAGGTGTCGACCTGCTTGCGTGAGACCTCGTCGGCGATCGGCTTGTCGATGTCCGCAGTAGGGACGTTGTGGTCCTCGGTGGCGACGGTGAGGTCGGGACGCCGCACCTTGCGGTTGTTGATACGGAGGCCGTCGAAGGCCTGTGGCGAGGTGACCTCGTGTACGAGGTGCAGGTCGATGTAGAGAAGGTCGGGTTCACCGTTGCCGGTTCGGACGATGTGGTTGTCCCAGACCTTCTGGCTCAGCGTGCGGCCCATGTGCCGGACTCCCGGGGTTGTGTGGTGGTGCAAGTACGTGTGGTCGGTGGTGGCGCGGCGCCCATTATGGCCATTCGGTGAGCGTGAACCCTCAGGGAGCGATGGTTGGCGGCCGATCGAGTCGGTCAGTTCGGTGTGGGGGTGGGCCTCGGGGTGGCGGTCGCGACGGGCAGCGGAGTGGGGGTTGGCTTGGGCGTGGCGGTCGGGAAGGGGGTTGCGTCCGGGGTGGTGCTGGCGTCGGGTGTGGGCGTCGGACCGGCGACCGAGGTCGGGAACTCCGTGTCGGACGTCGCACAGCTCACGATGCCGACCGAGCTGGGTTCGAACGTGGGCACATCCGCCGCTCGCACCCACAGCTGCCGGGGTGGGGGCTGCTGGTTCCGGAACGCCAACCAGGTACCGGCTGCGTTGCGGCCACCGATCAGCGCCGCTGCCGGCGCCGGTTGGCGTCCGAGTGGCTGCTCGTCGCCGGCGCATCTGAACACGTCGACCTCCAGTGACGCCACTGCCGTGCTCGTCGGTGACGCGCTCACCGTGGTGTTCGAGTCGATGCGGTCGAACAGGTAGTAGCCGAGCCCGCCGATGCCGACGAGAAGGATCAGGGAGGCGAGCGTCCCAACGGCGACCCGGAGCCAGTCGGTGCCGAGGTAGTAATCCGGCGCCGCGGGCCGGGCGGACGGGGCCCCGTAGCCCGGCGGGTACGGACGCGTCGGCGGTCGACCCCCCGGGGCTGTCCGGGCGCGGCGCTGGGGGTCGACGGGGCGCGCGGCTCCGGCAGTGGGTCTCGGCGGCGGCGTGGGGTAGAGGCCGTCGTCGGGGCCGAGTGGCGCCGACGAGCGGCGGGGGGGTTCGGAGGTTCCCCGCCCTCGGGCGACCGGTCGGTCGGTGGCGCGGCGTCGCGGCGGGTAGAGCGGTTCGTCGTCTTCGGTGTGTGGGCGCCGACGGTCGGCGTCGGGGAACGGGCTGTCGGCCGACCGCGGCGCTGCGCTCTCGTGCTTGCGGTCGTCGGCGCCGACCGCAAGCACGGACTCCGTGGGGGCTCCGTCGTCAGCCGGGTCGACGGGCACGTCGTCGGGCAACTCGGTCGCCGCAGGCTCGTCGGAGCCGGAGTCGTCGGAGCTCATCGTCGAACGACAGGTCGGCGTCGGCGCGCCGGGATCGGTGGCGTGGGTGCGGCGGCGATCACGAGATCTCGATGACCTCGACCTCGAGCGAGCCGCCCGGCGCCTCGTAGCTGACCGTGTCGCCGGCTCGTGCGCCGATCAGCGACGCGCCGAGCGGGGAGGTGGGGGAGATCACGTCGAGGTCGTCGTGGCGCTCCTCGATCGAGCCGAGCAGGTATCGCTCCACGTCTTCGTCGCCCACGTAACGGATGCTCACGATGGCGCCTGGCGCCACGGTGTCGCCCCCGCCGGCGTCTGCGACGATGTGGGCGTTCTCCAGCATCGACGCCAGGTGCGCGATGCGGCCCTCCATCTTGCCCTGTTCCTCCTTGGCAGCGTGGTAGTCGCCGTTCTCGGAGAGATCGCCGAGCTCGCGTGCGGTTTCGATCTTGCGAGCGATCTCGACGCGGCCAAGGGTGGTGAGTTGCTCGAACTCTGCCTTGAGTCGATCGTATGCAGCCTGCGACAGCTGCTGGGACGGTGCCATGCCGAGAGGTTATCGGCCGATGACCGGCGCATGAACGACAGCAACGACTTCCGGGGAGCCGCAGGCATCGGATGTCGCTCGGGAAGGGGTTTGCGTCGAGGCGGTGGGCGGGCGAGACTGGATCACGTGGAGCACCTCACCGGCATCGACGTCATTCGGTAGCGCACGCCCTTCCGGGTGTGCGCTTCAACCGTCCACGGCAGCTTCTCGAGGCTCGCAGGTGGGCGGTTTCTTCGTTCCGGGGCCCGACACCGTTCGGGACCACGACCCACCCGCGCGCTGGCGCCCCATGACAAGACCGCCGCTCGGCCGATCGGGGCCGACGCAACCCAAGGCAGGACAGTTCAGTGACATACAGGATCGGCGTCATCTGTGGTGACGGCATCGGCAAAGAGGTCATTCCCGAGGGTCTCAAGGTCATTCGCGCCGCTGGCGTCGACTTCGAGACCGTCGACTACGACCTCGGCGGCGAGCGGTATCTCCGTGACGGGACCGTGCTGCCCGACTCGGTGCTTGACGAGTGGCGCCAACTCGACGTGCTGTATCTCGGAGCCGTCGGCACGCCCGACGTGCCTCCAGGGGTCATTGAGCGGGGCCTACTGCTCAAGATGCGGTTCGACCTCGACCTCTACATCAACCTGCGGCCGTTCTCGCTGCCTGCCGAAGGCGGTCGCAGCGGCCACGACTTCCTGGTGATTCGGGAGAACACCGAGGGCACCTATGCCGGCGAGGGTGGCTTCCTGCGCAAGGGCACCCCCTACGAGGTGGCCACCCAGGGCTCGGTGAACACCCGCCACGGAGTCGAGCGTTGCGTGCGCTACGCGTTCGAACTGGCCGCCAGCCGCGAGCGCAAACATCTCACCCTGGTGCACAAGACCAACGTGTTGACCTTCGCCGGGGACCTCTGGCAGCGAGCCTTCGACGACTTGGCTGGGGAGTTCCCTGACGTCACCACGGCGTACAACCACGTCGACGCCGCGTGCATCTACTTTGTGCAGGACCCCCAGCGCTACGACGTGATCGTCACCGACAACCTTTTCGGGGACATCCTGACCGACCTCGGTGGTGCGGTGTCGGGCGGCATCGGGCTCGCGAGCTCAGCGAACCTGAACCCCGACCGGACGAGCCCGTCGATGTTCGAACCCGTCCACGGCTCGGCGCCCGACATCGCCGGTCAGAACAAGGCCAATCCCATCGCCGCCATCTTGTCGGGGGCATTGATGCTCGACTTCCTCGGTGAGAAGGCTGCGGCCGACGCCGTACGCGCCGCGTGCGATGCTTGTGTGGAGATGACCGGCTCCACGACCGAGATCGGCGACGCGATCGCCGCCATGCTCCAGTAATCACATCGGGCGAACTCCTCGCCACCGACAACACCCGCCGGCGACCGCGTCGCCGTGAATCACGAGGCCCACATGAGTGACGATCCCTTCTCCGCCCCGTTCGGCTCGCTCTTCGGCGACTCGATGACGCTCGCGCGCCTCGCCGGGGGCACCTACGACTACGCCGGGCACGCCCAACCGCTGGAGAACTTCTCGTTGCACCCCGCGACGCATGCGCTGCACTACGGCAGCACGTGTTTCGAAGGGCTCAAGGCCCACCGTCAAGGCGACGGGTCGCTCGCGGTCTTCCGACTCGACGATCATGTCGAACGCATGCGCCAGAGCATCGGGCGGTTGCGGATGCCGGTGCCCGACGCAACCCTGGTGCGTTCGATGATCATCGACGCGGTGGAGGCCAACGCCGCGTTCACGCCCGATCCGCCCGGCTCGCTCTACATCCGGCCCACCTTCGTCGGGACTACACCGAACATCGGTGCGGCCGCTGTGCCGTCCGATACCGCCCTGCTGTACGTGATCTGTTCGCCGGTGGGTGACTACTTCAAGGGCGGCGTGCGTCCGCTCACGATCTATGTCGAGACCAAGACGCCTCGTACCACGCCGCAATTCGGGATGGTGAAGAGCGGTGCCAACTACGTCATGGCGCTCGGCCCCACCCTCGACGCCAAACGCGACCACGGGGCCGACCAGGTGCTGTTCGCGAACGGTGACGACATCACCGAGACCGGTGCGTCCAACTTCTTCCTCTGTGACGGCGGTCGCGTCGTCACCCGAGCACTGGACGAATCGTTCCTGCACGGTGTCACCCGGGACTCGGTGATCAAGCTCGCTGTCAGCCTCGGCTACGAGGTCGAGGAGCGCAAGATCACCGTGGCCGAGCTCCAGGAATGGGCCCGCGCCGGCGGTGAGGTCTTCCTGTCGGGCACGGCTGCGGTCGTTGCTCCGGTCGGCACCGTGGTCGTCGGCGACGCGAGCATCGTCGTCGGCGATGGCCAACCGGGTCCGAACACGCTCCGTCTGCGCGAGGCGCTCACGTCACTGCAGATCGGCGCAGCCGACGATCCGTTCGGTTGGATGACCAAGGTGAAGGGGTAGGTCATGGACATCTCCCGTGACGCGGTACGCGATCCGTCTTGGCCCGAGGCCGTCGAGATTTTCGACACCACGCTCCGAGACGGCTCACAGTTCGAAGGGATCTCGCTCACCGCAGACGACAAGCTCAAGGTCGCCGAGCAGCTCGACGTCCTGGGCGTGCACTACATCGAGGGCGGCTGGCCCGGGGCGAACCCTCGCGACGACGAGTTCTTCGCTCGCGCTGCGGCAGGTGAGCTGCAGCTCGCGACCTCGACGTTGGTCGCGTTCGGTTCCACCCGCCGCCCGAAGGGCAAGGTCGACGAGGACGCGACCCTCGCCAATTTGCTGTCGGCGAAGACGGCGGTGTGCTGCATCGTCGCCAAGAGCTGGGACTACCACGTGATAGAGGCTCTACGGACCACCCTCGACGAGGGCGTGGCCATGATCTCCGACTCGGTCCAGTACCTGAATGGCGCAGGCAGGCGGGTCTTCGTGGACTTCGAGCACTTCTTCGACGGCTACAAGCGCAACCCCGAGTTCGCGCTCCGGGCCGTCGAGGCCGCGGCTCTGGCCGGTGCCGAGGCGCTCGTGCTCTGCGACACCAACGGGGGTTCGCTGCCTCACGAAGTCGAAGCCGCCACGCGAGTCGTGGTCGAGATGTTCCCAGAGGTCACCGTGGGCATGCACACCCAGAACGACACCGCGTGTGCGGTGGCGAACGCGCTCGCCGGTGTGCGCGTCGGTGCCACCCACGTGCAGGGCACGATCAACGGCTACGGCGAGCGGACCGGGAACTGCGACCTCACGAGTCTCATCCCCAACCTCACGCTCAAGATGGGCATCCGAACCGTCCACGAGGGCTCGATGGAGAAGCTCACGTCGGTGAGTCACCACGTGGCCGAGCTCGTCAACCTGCCGCCGAACCACGCCCTTCCGTACGTGGGGAAGTCGGCGTTCGCGCACAAGGCCGGCCTCCACACGAGCGCGATCGCCCGACGCGGTGACGCCTACGAGCACATCGACCCCGCACTCGTCGGCAACGGCACCCGCTTCCTGGTTTCGGATCTCTCGGGGCGGGCGTCGATCGAACTGAAAGCGAAGGAGCTCGGCATCGAGCTCGGACCCGAGCAGCTCAAGCAGGTGCTCGACGAGCTGAAGCGGCTGGAGAACATGGGCTACCACTTCGAGGTCGCGGACGCGTCGCTCGAGTTGCTCATGCTCGGCGCCGCGGGCTGGGAACAGGACTTCTTCCGGGTGGAGGCGTTCCACGTCTCCCTGCAGCACCGCGGCGGCGGGAGTCGGGCATGGAAGGACGTCGCGGTCGATGTCGACACCGAGGCCGTCGTGAAGCTCTGGGTACGTGGCCGACGGGTCGTCGGCTTCGGGGAGGGGAACGGCCCGGTCAATGCCATCGACGCCGCCCTGCGGTCGGTCCTGACTGAGGAGTATCCCGAGCTGGGACGTATCCACCTCACCGACTTCAAGGTGCGCGTCCTCGACACCAGCCAGGGAACAGGAGCGATCACTCGCGTGTTGCTCGACAGCAGCGACGGCAACCGGAACTGGAGCACCATCGGCGTGTCCGAGAACATCATCGAGGCCAGCTGGCAGGCACTGGCTGACTCGCTCGTCTATGGCCTCCTGCGGGCGTCGCCGCCGAACGCGTGAGCACGAAGGGCGCTTTCACCGGCCTCCGCCCGACCGGCGGGGGCCTCGAGCTGACCTTGTTCGGGTTTCCGACGCGCATCCAGGCATCGTTCCTGGTCGTCGCCGCCCTCCTCGGGCTCTACCCCGGCGCGACGGTGCGCTCGGTCATCACGTGGACCGTGATCGTGGCAGCGTCGGTCACCTGGCACGAGCTCGGGCACGCGTTCGCGGCACGTCGTCTGGGCGCCTCGCCGACGATCGACCTCTACAGCTTCGGGGGGCTGACCCACTGGAGCCCGGCGCACGACGCATCGCGATGGGAGATGATCAGCGTTGCGGCCGCCGGGCCCGGCGCCGGGTTGCTGTTGGCCCTGCCGGTTGCACTGTATGCATGGTCCAGCGGAGGGTTCGACGACAACCACATCACCTTCTTCCTGCTCTGGGTCAACGTCGGCTGGGGCCTCGTCAACCTGTTGCCGGTCCTGCCCCTCGACGGCGGTCACATCCTCGCCCAGCTGCTGCCCGGCGACCGCGACCTACGGCATCGACGGGCTGCGGTCGTCTCGATCGTCATCGGCTCGGTCGCTGCCGTCGCGCTGATCTCGATCGGGTATTACTGGGGCGCGCTCATCTTCGGGTGGGCGATCGCGACGAACATCACGGCCTTGCGGGCGCCGGCCATCGCCGAGAAGGCACGCGCCCTCGACGGTGAACTGCGCGAGACCCTCAACGGTATCGGCACCCGGGTCCCCGGGTCGGTCGAGCGCGCCATAGCCCTGCAGCGACAACTCGGCCCCCGTGGTCCGGCGTTCAAGGTCGTGGCGGTCGAGGCCGCGGCAGCCGCCGGCGATGCTCGGGGCGCCCGTCAGCTGATGGACGACCTGCAAGGCCAGCTGCCGCCCGCGTTGTACGCGCTGGTGGACGTCGTCGAGACCGCCGGGCTCCACGGGCTCGACGAGCTGGGCGAGATCTTCGCGCGCGATCCGCTGCCGGCGCAGGCTCGGTGGCTCGTGCTCGGGTTGCACCGAGCGGGTCGGATGGACGATCTTCTCGGCCTCGTCCATCAGGTCCCGTCGCCACGCCGCACGGCGGAGTTGATCGAAGCAATGGTTGGGATCGTGGCCTGGGCGGATCGCCCCGACCTCGCAGCCGACCTCCGCCTCCTCGCTGTAGGGTAAGCCGGGTGGCAGCACCTGACTATGTCCCGGTTCCCCCTGGTCGCGCGAAGTACTACGAGTCGCCACCCCGCCGTCGGGGGCCTTCGGCTGCTCGACCCGGTGAGTTGCCCGACGGCCAGCCGGATTTCGCCGGCGCCGGACGCCAGGGGCCCGATCAGGGTTATGCGCTCAAGCTCGTCGGGAGCTTCGAGGCCGAAGTCAGCCTGGCACCGGGAGAACACTGGCACGACGTTGCCGCCGGGGCGGTGACCCTCGGTCTCAAGCGGGCGTCGTTCTTCGGTCGAGCGCCGATCAAGGCCGATCTTCGCGTCGCTCTGACGATCTGGGGGTTCTTCGACGACGACCCCTCCGCCGAGCTGGTGACGGTCCGGCGCGCTGCGTTCGCCGGCCTCGCCAACGTCCACCACTACTCCGAGGCGCGCCGTCTCGCCGCCGCCGCGCCCGATGGCGCGCTCGGTGTGACGCCGGCTGAAGCTGGTCGGCGCTATGTGGCCGACTGGAGTCTGCCGCTCGATCTCGACGTCCTCGCCGCGGACGCCCGGTCCCCCGCCCACTGATGGGCGATCTGCCGCGCCTGCGGTTCTCGCCGGCGCCTACGGGGTATCTCCACGTCGGATCGGCTCGCTCGGCGCTGTTCAACTGGCTGTACGCGCGCCACACCGGGGGAACGTTCCTGTTGCGCATCGAGGACACGAACGCAGCGCTTGCACTGCCCGAGTACTACCGGGCCATCACCGAACCGCTGGAGTGGCTGGGGATCGACTGGGACGAGGAACCCGTCCACCAATCCCAGCGCAGCGAGCTCTACGCAGCTGCCATCGAGACGGTCCTGGCACGCGGGAACGCCTATCGTTGCGACTGCTCCCGGGAAGCCATCGACGCCCGTAATGCCCTCACTGGATTCAAGGGTGGCTATGACGGGTTCTGCCGCGATCGGCGCGTGGTCGACGGCGACGGCGTGGTCGTGCGCTTTCGAACGCCCGACGAAGGTGACGTCGTGATCGACGACATCGTCCGGGGTCAGGTCGCCTTCAGCTGCGCCGAGCTCGAGGACTTCGTCATCCGCCGAGCCGACGGTTCCGCGCTCTTCCTCGTCGCCAACGCCGTCGACGACGCGGCGATGGCCATCACCCACGTGGTCAGGGGAGAGGACCTCCTCAACACCACCCCCAAGGTGATGCTGCTCTGGGATGCCCTAGGGTACGGACCAAAACCGGTCTACGCTCACCTTCCGCTGCTCGTCGGCGAGGACCGCAAGAAGCTGTCCAAGCGGAAACACTCGGTCGCGTTGGCCGACTTCCGGGCAGCGGGGTTCCTGCCCGAGGCGATGGCCAACTACCTGGCGTTGCTCGGCTGGGGTCCACCCGACGACATCGAGGTCCGGCCCATGGCCGAGATCATCGCGCTCTTCGACCTCGCCGCAGTCAACAAGGCGCCGGCCTTCTTCGACCTGAGGAAGCTCGAGCACATCAACGGCGAATACGTCCGGATGTTGTCGGTCGACGAATTCGTCACGGCAACCGACCCGTACCTGGCGGAGGGTCCCTGGCCTGCCGATCGTTTCGATGCGGGTGCCTTTCGTTCGGTCGCACCGTTGGCACAGCAGCGAACTCGGCGTCTGGGAGACGTCGTCGAGGTCGTCGACTGGATGTTCACCGTAGCGGTGCCACAGGAGACCGACGAGAAAGAGCTCCGCCAGATCGCCAAGGTCATGTCCGGCGATCAGGTCGCGGCGGTGCTCGACGGGGCGATCGCTGCGCTCGAGGTCTGTGCATGGGACGCCGAGACCGTGGAGGCGGCCGTCCGCAAGGTCGGAGACGACCTCGGGACGAAGTCCCAGGTTCCGGTGCGCATCGCCGTGACCGGGCGACGGGGCGGGATGCCGCTCTTCGAACCCATCGCCCTCGTCGGCCGCGAGATCGTGCTCGAGCGGCTGCGGACCGCTCGGGCGACCCTGGGCTGACCGGCACCGGGCGCGGGTCGATGGGCGACAAGCACGACCCCGCCGTCGTCGGGCGCTCACCTCGTCTCGGCGCGCTCGCTCGCGTCGCGTTCGCGGTCGCGTTGCTCGCCACGGCCTATGTCGGTCTGACGTTCGCGCAGGTGTGGTGGTACAGCACCCGTGACGGAGCGCAGTCGGTCGACGCCATCGTGGTGCTCGGGGCGGCACAATTCGACGGGAGGCCGTCTCCGGTTCTCGCAGCCCGGCTCGACCACGCCTTCGACCTCTACGAGCAGGGGTATGCCCCGTTGATCGTGACGACCGGGGCCAACCAGGCCGGCGACCGGTTCACGGAGGCCTATGCCGGCCTCACCTATCTCCTCGAGCGTGGCGTCCCCGAAGACGACATCCTCGTCGTGGTCGACGGCACGAATACGTTCGAGTCCCTGAGCGCAGCAGCGAACGCCCTGTTCGCGCGGGGCGCGGGGTCGCGTGTCCTTCTGGTGTCGGACCCGTACCACGCGCTGCGGGCCGTGGAGATCGCACGCGAAGTCGGTCTCGACGGCCGGTTCTCCCCGACGACGCTCGACAGCTCGATGCGCCAGCTCGGCCGGGAGACCGCTGCGGTCGCCCTCGGGAGGGTCGTCGGGTTTCGCCGGGTGTCCAATCTCAGCCAATAGCGTCCGCTGCCGTGGTCGCGGCAGCGGTGGCGGGGGCTCTGAGGAGGCATTGTTGCGCGAAGAGCGCCGCGGCGGTGCCGTCGTGTCGGTGGATGGAGCCCTGGTACAGCCCGCGGGCGCCGCCGGCGAGCGCCGGCCACATGTGCAGCAGCATCCAGTCATCGGTGCGCACGGGATGCTGGAACCACATCGCATGGTCGATGCTCGCGCCGCCTCCCTGGCCGCGCACCGGGCTCCCGACGAACCCTGAGCTGATGTCGGAGGTGTAGGCCAGGACGCACGCATGGTTCAGGCGGTGGTCACCGAGCGCGTCGGGGCACCGTACCCACAGCGTCGGGCTTGCTTCGTGCCCTGAGGGACCGAGGACCACGGGCGCGGCCATGCGGGCCTCGACGGCCGGAAAGTTGCTGTTGAACGGCTCCGGCGGGCACGCCTCGGGCTCTGGCGGCTTCTCCGGCGGGATCGGCGACAGTTCAGGTCCGGATTCGTCCACCTGGAACGAGGCGGTCAGATCGAAGATGACCTTGCCGTCTTGGATCGCGCGTACCCGACGGGCGGAGAAGGACCGGCCGTCGCGGTCGCGCTCGACCTTGAAGATCACGGGACTGGCCCGGCGCCCGGGTCGAAGGAAGTAACCGTGGAACGAATGCGGCCATCGGTCGGTCACGGTCATGCCGGCCGCCTTCAGTGCCTGTGCTGCAATCTGACCGCCGAAGATGTTGCGATGGCCGTTGTCGGGGATCTCGTTGCGGCCCCGGAACAGGTCGCGCTCGATGGTCTCGAGAGCGAGGAGCTCGGTCATCGGGGGGAGGTACTGCTCGGCCATGGGTACCGGAGGTGGGTTGAGTCGTCGGTGCCCGAGAACGGGCCCCGGTGCGCTCCGATCATGCCGGTTCGGCGTCGCCAGGAGCAAAGAGACCTACTCCAAATGCCCGAGAACCCGGTTCCCGTGATGCCAAAGGTCTGTTTTGCCCTCCACGGCTCCAGCCGCGTTTGCGACGCGCCGATGGCCTCGCTTGTGCACACCATCGACCTCGCCGGCCGCCGTAAAGGCCTGCCCCCGCAGGGCGCAACGCTGTTCGCTGTAGCGCGGGAACGGCCAGACGCTGGGTCCTGCGACACGGGTCACGGGTCCCGATTCGTCTGTCGACTAATCCCCGAAGGTCACGCGCGGCGTGTACCTCTCAGCGGGTCGAGCGCGCCGGGAGGTCGCTGATGGGCCAAAGAGCCCAAGGTTCAATGAAATACACCATGCTGATCATCGGCACCATCGGCGCAGCCGTTGGGCTGAACCTCAGCGTGATGTCACTCGGTGAACCCCCTGCGACCGTTGCGGCCCAGAGCGACGCGCCGGTCGAATCCGAGGTTCTCGCCGCAGGCGCCGAGAACGGCCAGGACGGAGCCCCCCTCGATGCGGCAACTCCCGGCGGGGCCGCCGCCGAGCTCCCGATGGCCGATTCCGCATCGTCGACCGAAGTCCCCGCGACCCAGGTTCCTGCAACCGGGGCACCCGCTGACCCGACCGCGACGACCAAGGTGGCCGATCCCACCGCCACGGGTATTCCCCCGACCTCGGCACCCGCAGGCACTGCGGCCGCGACATCCACCTCGACGCCACGGCCACCGGCGACGGCCACCACCGGGCCCACGCCGAAGCCGTCGCCCACGACGGCGCCAGGCGAGACCGAGTTCCTCTACTACGAGTGGGCGGGCATCGCCTCGCAGATCGTCATCGCGGTCCACGACGGAACCAGCCTGGAGTTCTGGTCGGTGACCCCGGCAAGCGGATGGCAGGCAAGGGTCCTGACCGATTCACCGAGTCGTGTCTCGATCAGGTTCCGTCCTGCCGGCGAAGGCGACGAAGGCACGTGGGAAATAACCATGCAGGGCGGCCAACCGAGAATCAAGAAGGAGTTCTGACCGTGTCTGACCTCACGCCAGAAGAGCGCATTGCGGCACTGAAGGCCCGACGGGCCGCAGCCGGGCGCCCTCCACGGGAAGCCCGAATCGGCCAGTCACCCACCCCAGAGGCCGCAGTTCCCCAGCCTCCGGTGTTCGGTGCGCCGCAGGCTCCTGTTCCGCAGGCTCCGGTGTTCGGTGCGCCGCAGGCTCCGGTGTTCGGTTCGCCGCAGGCTCCTGTTCCGCAGGCTCCGGTGTTCGGTGCGCCGCAGGCTCCTGTTCCCCGGCCTGTTGGGCCACCGAACGTGCCCCCGATCACGGCCGCTGCCACGGCCCCGCCGGCGTTCGCCGACGGGTCACCGTCGCCGGAAGAACGCATCGCCGCTCTCAAGGCACGACGTGCCGAAGCCGGGCGTCCCTCGCGTGAGGCCCGCCTCGGCGCGGTGGTCGCTACGGCATCGGCGCCGGCAGCGGCAGCACCGCTCGGTCCCGCGGCCCACGCGATCACGACGACCAACCCGGTCGTCACGTTGCCGTCGACCACCCGGTCGTTGCGGAGTTTCGTGCCAAACCCAACTCGCCTCGCAACCGCTGGCGCATCGGCAGTGTCCTTCGCCGCCATCGTCGTCGCCATGGGGCCGCTGGTGATCAACGACACCACCGCAGCGCTCGTCACCGGCGAAGGCGACACGACCGCCGCCGATGGCGTCGACCCCGCCTCCACCGAGACCGACCCCGCTGTCGACGCAACCGTGGAGGTCGCCCCTGCCGATGGCACGGCCGCGGATCTCGCACTCGTCGATGGCACGACGGCCGATGGCCAGGCAGCGTTGCCCACGCTCCCCGGCGAGATCGCAGCATCCGAGGTCACCCAGGCCTCGCCTGCCGCGACCGCTGCCTCGTCGCCGTCGACCTCGGGTGGTTCGACCCCGACGACGCCGCCGTCGTCTGGCGGTGGCGGCACGAGCCCCACCAACCCGCCCGCCCCGGCTGCGGCGACGGCTACGCCGGCAGCCGCACCCACGGCGACCACGAAGCCTTCGGGCGGAGGTGGTGGCGGAGCGCCCGCGCCAACGGCGACGACGCCTCCCGCTCCACCCACTTCGCCTCCGGCGCCGACCGCAACGGCGGTGCCGGCGCCGACGGCCACGCCGAAGCCCAAGCCGACGCCGACGACTGCCGCGAGCTGACCTCATGGAGGTCCGAGAGTTCCGGGCGATGGGCTCTCGATGTCGAATCGCCATCGACGGCGGTTCGGCAGCACTTGCCGACCGTGCAGTCGGACTTGTCGACGCGCTCGAGATGCGCTGGAGCCGGTTCCTGCCCGACAGCGAGATCAGTCGCGTCAACGCCGCACCGGGCCATCTCCACCTCGTCTCTCCGGAGACCTATCGACTCGTCGAGGCGGCCGAGCGAGCGCGGCAGCTCACCGAGGGTGTGTTCAACCCGCTCATGCTCGAGCAGCTCGAGCAGATCGGCTACCGGCGCACGTGGGTCGACGGCCCCCTGGAACCACTCGGCATGCCCGAGGTCGCCTCGCTCGAGGAGATCGAGATGTTCCCTGATCTGAATGCCCTTCGGCTTCCCCCGGGCACCCGTTTCGATCCCGGCGGTATCGGCAAGGGCTTCACCGTCGATGTCGTCACCGAGATGATCGCGTCCGAGGGCGTCGCCGGCGCTTTCGTGGAACTCGGGGGTGACCTTCGCGTCGTTGGCACCCCCTGGTACGGACCCGCGTGGCGTGTGGCCGTGGCCCATCCCCTCGACGACGATCGCGAGATCGGTGCGTTCACGCCTGAGCAGGGCGCCGTGTGCACCAGCAGCAGGCTCAAGCGTCGGTGGCAGGCGGGCGCACGCGAGTTCCACCACCTCCTCGATCCTCGCACGGGAGAGCCGGCGGTCACCGACTTGGTCTCGGTGTCGGCGTGCTCGAGCACCGCAGCATGGGCCGAGGTCGCTGCCAAGGTCGTCTTGATCAAGGGCTCGGCTGATGCAGTGGCGACGTTCGGGGCGCTCAACGTTTCAGGAATGGCCGTCACGGCCGAAGGAGTGGTGTTGACCACATCGTCGCTGGCAGCCGACGATGCAGGGCCAGAAGCCGGGCGAGACTTGGAAGGTACGTTCCGTTGATCAGTGTCAGTGAACAGCTCTGGTGGTTCGTCGCGCGCTCGGGTGGCATCGTCGCGTGGGCCTTGGTCACCATCTCGGTGTGCTGGGGGCTCTTCTTGTCGACCCGCGCCGCGAACAAGGCGGCGCAGCCCGCCAACATCTTGGACCTGCATCGGTTCCTGGGCGGCCTGTCGGTCATCTTCACCGCGATCCATGTCGCCGGCCTCGTGCTCGACAGCTACGTCCAGTTCGGCTGGATGGACATCCTGGTTCCCTGGGCGGCCTCCTGGAAGCCCAGCGCGGTCGCATGGGGCGTCATCGCGATGTACCTCCTGCTCGCGGTCGAGCTCACCTCGCTGGCGATGAAGTGGCTGCCTCGCCCGTTCTGGCGCCAGGTCCACCGCGCGAGCTTCGGCCTGTACATCTTCGCCACGGTGCATGGCATCCAGGCCGGTACCGACACGCTCAACGAGTGGTACCGGATGGCCATGCTCGCGTCGGTGAACATCGTGGCGTTCCTCACGGTGCTGGCGATTCTCGCCCACAAGAAGGCCGAGGCGGCGCGGGCGAGTCGCCACGCGGCGCCGGTTGCGCAGAGCGCCTGATCTGCGTCGTCTGGGCCGCCGATCAGCTCCCGATCGGCCGCGCGCCCATCCGTGGCGGAACGTGATACCTGAAATAGCCTTTCGGTGAATCGGGTGGTGCCGATGGCCCGATTTCTCAGGGAGCTGACACCTCGAAGCGGCCTCGATCGACGCGGGACGGGCGGGCATGAGCGCAATGGAATTCTCACTCGATCGCCGGGTGATCCGGAACACGCTCGGCATCTGTCTGTGCGTTCTGGTGGTGGCCCACATCGCGAGCGCGGTGACGGGGGAGGCGGGACGGCTCTTCGACCTCGACGAGGAGCGAACCGTGCCCTCGCTGTTCACCTCGGTCCTGATGATCTTCGATGCCCTGGCTCTCGTGCTCATCGGCTTGGTCTCCAGACAGCATCGGCGCCTGTTCTGGCCGCATTGGCTGTTCCTCGGCCTGGTCTTCGTCTACCTGTCGATCGACGAGTCGGTCGGCCTGCACGAGATGACGATCGCGCCGCTGCGCGAGCGTCTGGGGGTTGGCGGCGCGCTGTACTACGCATGGGTTGTTCCCTACCTCGCCGCTCTGGGGGCATTGGTCGTCCTCTACGTGCCGTTCCTCCGCTGGCTCCCGAGGCGTTCCGCCATGACCTTCGTGATCGCGGGTGTCATCTACGTGTCGGGGGCCGCCGGAATGGAGATGGTGGGCGCGGCGATCGATGCCCATGGCGAGAAGGACGGCTTCGGGATCGGAACCGTGCATGTCATCGAGGAGACGTTGGAGGTCCTGGGGCTGATCGTGTTCCTCGACGCGCTCCTGGCGCACGTCGCCCGGGCCTGGCCGGGACTGCAGCTCACCGTCGCTGACGGCGACGGGCTCGACGATGAACCGGTCGGTGCGCGTCGCGACACCCCGGCAGTGCACGCTCGTTGAAGGTCGCCTTCGCCCTCGCCGGCGGGAATGTCAGTTGAGTGGGCTCGTCGAGACCCGGACGTTGTCGATGCAGGCGGAGTTGGTGCCCACCGGTGCCCAGCTCGGGTCGTTACCGCCGTAGAAGGTCGAGAAGTACAACGTGTCGATGTTCAGGCCCATCGTGGCCCGCCATCGCATGTTTCCGCGGTCGAGGAGCTTGGCGCCGTTGACGAACATCTGCACTCCACCGTCGGCGACATCGGGGGCCGAGTTCATCCACAGGTGCTGGGTGATGGTGATCCAACGACCGGTGCTCATGGTCGACCCACCCCCGAGGCCGATCCACTCGCCGTAGGTGCCCGGCCGGTCCGGGTAGTACGCATAGACGGAAAGGGCGTTGTCGGAGCCCCACATCAAGCGGGCACTGAAGCCGACGACGCCGTCGCCGCCATTGCCGCCCGATGCCGAGGTGCCGCCGGCGAGGCCTGGTAGCTTGCCGCCGCGCACGGGCTCCCATCCTTCGTCGAGCCACAGATCATAGGACAGCCACAGGTCGTCGGCGGGGCCCACCGGCATCGGGAATTCGATGCGGCGACTCCCGTTGCTCGCCGGGACGTAGCGGAAGGACAAGCACGAACTTCCCCCGACGGTGCGCATGCCGACGTCCTCCATGCCGACGGCGTACCGCACGCTTCGACCGAGGGCGGCGGCGATGCCGGACTTGCCGACCGACCCGAAGTCGGCAGCGCCTTGGCCGTCGAACGATGTCGACCACGAGAACGCGCCGCTCGGTGCCGGTGGTGCAGGCCTACTGGGCGCGAGCGTGGCCGCGGGCTTGGCCGTCGAGGCGGCACGCGCCGGGGTCGTCGGGGCGACGGTGGGCACTGGCGTGGGGGTGAACGAAGCCGGATCGCTGGCGATGAAGGCCTCGTCCACGGCCGCGTCGATGGCGATCTCGAGCTCGGTGCGTGCCGGTGCCCGAGTGGGCTCGGTGGTGGGTTCCGTCGTCGGCCCGGTGTTGGGCACCGTCGTCGGCTGGGCTTCTCCGACCGGGGCCTCGAATGCAAGGTTCTCGGGTGGCGCGGACGCTGCCGAGGTCTGGAGCAGTGCGGTGCCCGTGGACCCCACTGCAGCGGTGGACAACACGACGACGGCAACGTGGAACGGTCGCAAGGCCATACCTCCAGGTCGGCACCCCGGTGAGGTGCCTTGAGGATTCAGGCCCGCGCAGTGTCGAGGGTATGGACGATGCCCCCGCCCGTTCGGTCAGGTATGGGCCATTCGGCCCACCTGGTCACCGCTCGCTTCGTGAGTGCGCTATCGCCGTATCGAACGACGGTCAGGCCTGATACACCGCGAGTGTCTGGCGGGCGATCTCGGTCCACGAATGGCGCTCGACGCCACGGTCGAGGGCGCGTCGCCCGATGCGCTCGAGCTCCTGCGGGTCGGCGAAGGCGCGGACGAGGCCGTCGACCAGGGCCGGGCGCGACTGCGCCTCGATCACGAACCCCGTGATGCCGTCTTCGATCGTCTCGGGGAAATCACCGACATCGGTGGCGAGTACCGGGGTTGCGAACGAGTTCGCGAGATGCACCACCCCGCTGTGATAGATGTTCGCGTACGGCAACACGGCGAGGTCGGCGGCTCCGAAGTAGGTCGCGACCTGGCTGGAATCGATGTAGTGGTCGTGCACGATGATCCGGTCGGCGACGCCGCCGGCCGCGATCTGCGCTCGGTATCGGGCGCGGAGGTCGTTGCTGTGCGGTTGGCCGGCGATCACGAGCCGCAGTGACGGCAGCTGCTCGACAGCTGCCGGGAACGCTTCGAGGAGCAATTCGAGCCCCTTGTATTCCCGGATGTAGCCGAAGAAGAGCACGACAGCGTCGCCGGGTTCGAGGCCGAGCTCGCCGCGCGCGACCGCTCGGGTCGGGTCGGTGGGAGAGCGGTAGTGGTCGAAGTTGCCGTGCGGAACGACGCTGACCTTGGATGCAGGCAGCGGGAACGACTCGAGCAGTTGCGCTCGCACGAACGCCGAGTGGGCGATCACTTGGTGCGCGAAGCGGTACCTCAACGCGGCGAGCACGTGTTCGGCGCGAGCTGCCTCATGGGGCACAACGTTGTGGGCGGTCAGCACGACGCGGGCGCCGGCGAGCCGCACCAGTGCCAGGTAGAACGTCTCGACGCTGCTTCGGCGGAGGAACTGCACGTGAGCGATGGTGGGCGCGGTTCGGCTGCTCCGACGCACGTGGACCAGCAGCCGGACGAGATAGCGGAGGTAGCTTCCCAACTTCCTCGCACCGGACCCTGACCCGCCCTTGGCCGGGGCCCAGTCGAGAACCTCGAAGTCGATCGGGAACGGCGCCGCGCGTCCGGCGACGGTGACCAGCGCGACGTCGGCCCCGACAGCCTGGAGGCCCCGGCAGAGGCAGTACGAGTAGTCGTTGCCGGTGAGCGAGTCGATGACGAAGACCCGGGGTCTGGTTCCCGGGCCGTTTGGCGCATCACCCGGGGGCACGCGTTCGGGACTCACCGGTTGGCGGCGCTCGGATCCACGAGACGGACGAGGAAGTCGTCGAACTCTATGGACTGGTCAGACGCCGGCGCCCACGTGCTGTCGCCGCCGCCGAAGAACGTGGAGAAGTAGAGCAGGTCGATCGCGAAGGCGTCGACCTGGCGGAACCGAAGGTCACGGCGCTCGAACATCAGCCGACCGTCGAGCCATCCGAGGATCACCCCGTCGTATTCGCCCGCGGTGTTCATCACGACGATCTCGTCGACCTGGTGCCACACCCCGGGCTCGAACCGCACGGGCCAGCGGAGGTCGTCCCCGAAGGTTCTCGGCTGGTCGGGGTGGTACACGTAGAACTCGGCGCAACCGTTCTCGCGCCACATCAGGCGGGCGCTCCAGCCGTCGTTGCCGTTGGGCTTCTCGCCGCCGGTGTTCGCCTCCCCGCCGGCGAGGCCGGGGAGCTTGCCGCCGAGCACGAAGTCGAAGTCGTCGGCGAAACGGACCCGATAGGTGAGATGCATGGCATCGGCGGTGGGCAGCGGAGAGGGCCACTGGGCGCCGCTGCGCCCGGCGCCGAAACTGTCGGCGGGGTAGGTCACCGAGAGTGCCCGATTGCCGTCGGCGTCATCGACGACCGCCACCCGTCCGTTGTCCACGCCGTTGGTCCACTCCGGAGCGTGCCAGGGCCCTTCGAGGTAGTCCACGGCGAGGGGTCCGAGCGGCGCCGTGCCGAAATCGTCGGCGAGCACTTCGGTCGCGGTGCCGGTCGTGGGCAGGGGGAAGGGGTCGGGGACGACGTCGGCGCACTCCGGGTCGAGGATCGGCGCAGGTACTGGCGTCGGCGCGGGGAGCGGAGTCGCGGTGGGCAGGGGAGTGGGGACGCTGACCGCGACGGTGGCCGTCGGTGCCGGAGCGCCGGTCGCGCTGTTGTCGCCCGGTGCCGCGAGGGCGACGACCGACCCGGCGATGGCGGCAGCGACAACGGTTCCCACGGCCAGCTCCCGGAATCGACCCGTGAGACGCGCCGGCGGGCCGCCCTCGCTGCTCTGGCCGGCTGCGTGTTTCGGTTTGTACGATTTCATCGAGAAAGACGCCGCCTCCGTAGGGCACCAGGGTAGGCGGCACTGGGGGGCAACGGGGCGCGTCCAGCGGCGGCGAGCCGATCGAAGGGACCATTTCGGTCCGCTCGACCCGCGCGTGCGACGCACAGCGACCCGGCGAGGTCGCCCCGCGTGGCCCGGGTGACGAGTCCCCGATCCCCACCCGCGGCCCTGAGCACCACGACCGGGACGGCTGCGCTGGGTATTTGTGACCGGTCGGTGGGGGCATGGAGGGTTTGCGGGGTGTGGCGGCACTAGCATCGCAACTCAAGCTGTGGGCGCAAGTGGGCACTCGGAACCGGCCTTGTTGCCGTGCGCCGAAGTGCTCGACAGCCTCCCGTCCTCTAAGTGGTGCACGGTGACGCAACTGATCGCTATTACTCCCGCCTGCAACGAGGCCGAGCGTCTCGGGGTGCTCGCGGGATCGCTCGCGAGCCAGACCTGCCGACCGGCGCGCTGGGTCGTGGTCACGAACGGATGCACCGATGACACCGAGGCCGTGGCCGAACGGCTGGCCGTCGAGTACGGCGACTGGGTGCAGCCACTGCACCTGGGCAGGACCGGACGCCGTTCCTTCGCGGCGAAGGCCCATGCGGTGGCTGCGGGCATCGAGAGCGCACAGAGCCCTTCGGTGAAGTTCGTCGCGTGCATCGACGCCGACGTCGTGCTTCCCATCGACTACTTCGAGCGCGTGATCGAGGCGATGCGGGAGACGCCCGACCTCGGTATCGCCGGAGGGGTCTACCGTGAACCGGTGGGTCGCCGGGGCCGTATCGGCGGTCACCGTGGTGGCCATGTGCCGGGCCCGGCACAGGTCATGCGGATGGAGGTCTACAACGCAATCGGGGGGTATCGGCCGCTGCGGTTCGGTGGGCTCGATGCCGTCGCGTGCTTCTCGGCTCGTCAAGCAGGGTGGCGAACCGGTGTGATCGAGGGCCTCGAGTATGACCATTCCCGGGTAATGGGGACCGGCGGGGGGGTTTCGCGCGTCAAGGCCGAGTATCTCAAGGGCCGCCAGGACCGGGCGCTCGGATCTGCGGTGTCGTTCGAGGTGCCGAAGGTCGTGCGACGCCTGGCCAGCTCTCCGTTCGTCATCGGTGGGGTGGCGCGCGGCGCAGGCTACATCCGAGGGGCATTCGACGGTGACCGGGAGCTCGAGCCGGAGCTCGTGGCCTTCATCCGTAGCGAACAACGCGAGCGCGTGCGCAGTTTGCTTCTGAAGCGGTCGGCGTGATCGCGCGCCTGTCACCGCGCTCCGCGCTCAAATCGGTCACGGGGCGGGAGGCCAACGTCCGGACCGCTTCGATCACGACGCTCGGGGTGAACCTGGGCGCCACCGGACTCCGGATGGTCATCCAGGCCGTGCTCGCTCGATGGCTCGGGCCGGCCGGATACGGCAAGTTCTCCCTTCTGCGAGGGTGGGGCGGCCTCATCGGACGTCTGCCCGACCGGGGCTACAACCTCGCCCTCGTCCGGTGGCTCCCGCAGTACCAGGAGCTGGCACAGGGGCGCTCCTACCGGGCGCTGGTACGCCATTCGGTACTCCAGACGTTCTACAACTCCGTGATCATCACCGTGGCGGCCATGGCCGTGAGCGCCTTCGTCCTCGGCGACACCTCGGCCGAGACGATGGTCGGCCTCACGCTCATCATCACCGGGGCGCTCAGCGTAACCTTGCGCCAGGTCCTGCAGGCGACCTATCGCTACGTGCTCGGGGTGTCGCTCACCGAGCTGGTGCAACCACTCATTTTCGCTCTGCTGGTGCTCGCCTTCGCGTTCAGCGTCGGAAAATCCGTCACCGCGACCCTGGTCGCGCTGACTGCGTCAGGGGCGATCATCATCGGGTTCGAGTTGGTGGCGGTGAGAAGCCGGCTTCCCGTTCAGCGGGACGAGTCGCCGGCCGCCACCGACGAATGGCGCGCCGGCACCCTTGCGATGTACGTCGGTCAGCTCGGCATCGCCTCTCAGGAGGTCTCCTACCTCCTGATCGTGGGTGCGGTGCTCGGCTCGACACAGGCGGCGCTGTTCACGGTCGCGCAACGCATCGCGATCCTCGCTCGTATGGGCAACAGCGCGGTCGAGGCGATCATCGGTCCGCAGCTGGCTCGGCTGGGCCGTTCAGGGACCGGGGCGCGTGAGGAGATGCAGGAGATCGTCGATCGCGGTATTCGCCTGTCGACGTTCTTCACGGGGTCGGCCTGTCTGGCATTGATCATCGGGTCCGACTTCGTGCTGAAGGTGTTCGGCAGCGAGTACGCCGACGCCCGGTCGATGTTGTGGGTCCTGCTGATCGGCATGATCCTCAACGCCCTCACCGGCCCGACGGGGTACCTGGTGTCGATGACCGGGAGCGAGGGCATCTTCGGGTCGGTCATGGTCATCCATGCGATCGCCGGCGGTGCGCTCGCGTGGCTCGTTGCGGTCGTGTTCGACTCCGCACTCGGGGTCGCGATCGTGACGGCAGCGACGACGGTGTCGTGGAACCTGGTGTTCGTGGTCATCGCCGGCAAGCGACTCGGGGTGTGGTCGTTCCCAGGTGGACGCTGGCTCGGACGACGGTTGGCGGCACGCTGATGGGGGATGCGTACCACATCCACGAGCCCGATCCGGCCGAATGGGACGCGTTCGTCTCGCGGAGCGACGGCGATGTCCTCGCGCAGACGACGGCGTGGGCCCGGACCAAGGGGCGCGGGGACGAGTACCACATCGTGGCGGTCCGCCACGGCCTGGAGCTGGTGGGCGGGTGTGTGTTGCTCGACCGTCGGGTCGGACCGCTGCGTCTGCGCTACGGAGCCAGGGGTCCGATCCTCGCGGCGGGTCACGAGGGCGCCGCTTCCGTGCTGGTTCGCGCCTTGCTCGAGACGCGCGTCGGTCGCGGACCGTACGCGCTCGTGCTGCAGCCGGCCGCCTTCACCGACGGTCTCGAGCAGGCGATGGCCACGGCGGGGTTCACCCATTTCCCCCTTGCGATCGCGCCGGCGGCCACCGTGCAGGTGCCCCTCGGAGGCGGTGTCGATGCGGTGTTCGAGGCGCTGCGTTCGTCCCGACGCCGAAACATTCGCCGCGCCGAACGCGCCGGGGTGAAGGTGCGTCTGGGTTCCGCCGAGGACCTGCCACTGTTCCAGGAACTGCACGCCCAGACTGCGGCTCGGCAGGGATTCGCGCCGATGACATTGGGCTACCTCACGAAGCAGTGGCAGGTCCTCGCTCCCGACGACCTGCTGCGGCTCTACGTCGCCGAGCTCGATGGCGAGGCCCTCTCCGCGGCGACGGTGACGGCGTTCGGCGATCGCATGGTGTTCAAGCTCGCAGGGCTCTCCGAGAGCGTCGCGGCTCGTGACAGCCGCGCCAGCGAGCTGTTGCACTGGAGGATCATCGTGGACGCCTGTGAGGGCGGGTTCGCCTACTACGACCTCGGTGGCTTCGATCGTGACGCTGCGCTGACGATCGAGCAGGGCGGGGAACCGCCCGAGGAGATCCGCGCGTCGGCGTCGCAGTTCAAGCTCGGTTTCGGCGGTGAGGTGCGTGCCCTCCCCGAGGCTCGATGGCTGCTGGGTCCACGGCCGGGGCAGGCGCTCCAACGCCCCGCGACCGCGTTGGTGGAACACTCGGACTTCGTTCGCTCGATGGTGGGTCGACTGCGCGCGGTGTGACGAGCTCCGCCGGGGAGGATCAACCCCGCAGCGGGAGGGGATTGCGGTGCCCGTCTCGATCGACCGACCAGCGCGCCGCCTCGACGATGTCGCTCCACGCCAAGGTGTCCAAGTGCGCTCGCTGCGCGAGATCACGCCGCTCGAGCTGCACGGTGATCTCCTCCTGGTGGTCGTCGCGGAACTCGCCCTCATCGGCTCGGCGGGGCACGAGGATGGGCCTGCGTCCATTGGCGAGCGCGGCGAGCGCCGAGCCGCAGCCGGCGTGGGAGATCACGACGTCGGCTTCGGCCATCGCGCGTTCGAGGTCTGCTGCGGGGAGCCAGGGTGTGGCGTCGATGTCCAAGCCGGAGACGTCGGTGCAGCCGGTCTGCCAGAGCACCTCGGTGTGCGGCGGGGTGATGGCGACGACTCGCTCGAGGAGGCTCCGGAACCCGAACTCCTGCGAGGTGCCGACCGTGACCACGAGGCGTCTGGGTTCGTGCGGCGGTCGTTCGACGGCAACGAATCCGTCGAACACCGAACCGATGAGCTCCCACCGGCGGTCTGCGGTGGCCGGGGACTGCGTGTAGAGCTTGATCCCCGGCACCGTCTGGAGCGCTCGCGCGGTGCGCGTGTGGCCGTGGGTCATCGCCGCCGACTCGATGAAGGTCGTCTTGACGCCCCGTACCCGGGCGAGGGGGAGGAAGGAGAGCGCGATCGCGGAGCCCGTGCTCACGACGAGGTCGGGCTTCTCGGTCCGGAGCGTCCGACGGGCCAGCGGCAGTGTCCGCAGCACTCCCTTGACGTCGCGCTCGCCGATGTAGGGCACCCACGTCACGCGCTCGCCTGCGAGGAGCGATCGGCTCTGGGGTGACGCGTGGGTCACCCAGACGACCTCATCCTCCTCGGGGTGGATGAATCGCTGCTGCAGCTCGTGGAGCTGCGTGAGGTGGCCACCGATGGAGCACACGAGCAGGACCTTCACCTGCCGATCTCCGCGGGAACCCGCCGGACCGGCTCGCGGACCGGCTCCGAGGCTGCGCACCGGCGTCCCCGGTCGGTTGCGGTGCTCGCGACGACCCCTCCGAAGATGAAGTAGGTGAGCGACGGCCGGTGGATCAACGACTCGGTTGCGCCCATGACCCCGGCGAGCAGGATGAGGGTGATCGCAGTGTCGTTGTGCGTGCGTATCGCGGCGCGCAGCACGGTCCCCATGGCCGCGAGGAAGAGCACGCCGCCGACGATGCCGCCGCCGACGAGGATCTCCAGGAACATGTTGTGGGCGCCGCCGGCGCTGAAGTTGACGGCGCCTTGTACGAGCGCAGCCGTCCAGATTCTCTCGCCGGTCATCATCCCGTGCCCGGCCACGGGTGCTTCGTCGATCAGATCGGCCGCGTGGCTCCAGACGAGGTCACGCCCGTTGAGGGCGCCGGAGTCTGACCGCGCGTAGACCTGGAGACTCGACATCGCGGCGAACACGACGCCCAACGCGACGACGGCCCCGAGCACGACGGGCACCACGCGTCGGGGGGCGAACAGCCAGCGGCGCATGAGGAACGCGACCCCGCACAGCGTGGCTGCCAGCGCAATGCGGCCACCGGTGGCCACGAGCGCGAACGTGAGGGCGACCGCGACCACGGTCCAGAGGCGGGTGGTCCTCGGATTCCCCCGGGCCGCCAGGGCCAGAATGATGCCGAAGCTGCATTGCGTTGCGAGCAGGTTGTAGCCCTCGGCCAGGCCCTCGAGTCGGGTACCGACGCCCGCGCCGGGCCCGACCCACTGGTAGACCACACCGGCACCGGCGATGCAGGCGATGGCGCCCGCCGCGGTGGCGGCGAAGGCGCGCTGGCCGTAGACCCGGGCGAACCACGCGCCGAGGAACAACAGGTTGATCGCGCCGAACGACATGATGATGGTCTGGCGAGGATCGACGGACCAGGCCACGGTGGTCCAGTTCCACATGAGCCAGAGCAGCAATGCGACCGCGGGTGGTCGGCGGAGCACCTCGAAGAGCTGGTGGCTCGTCACGAGGAGTAGGACCCCGAGGAGGACCTGGCCGGGCATGATCACCAGCCAGCGGCCCAGGTCGACGCCACCGGAGGAGGTGAACCCGATCTTGGAGAAGTCGAGCGAGAGGACCGCGACCTGTGACGCCACGACCACAGCGACAACGGGTGGGACGCGGCGGAGGTCCGTGGTGGTCGTGGTCACTGCCGGACGAGGAGGATGCCCGACACTGGCAGCCCGGCCTCCTGGTACGCCCGCATGCGGCGGCGAACCGTGCGGACCCGATCCATGCCGTGTCGGGCGACGATGACGACGCCGTCACAGGCCAGCAGTTTCTCGCCTTCGCTGGAACCGTTGCGGGAGACGTCGGTGAGCGCGAGTGGCTTCGTCACCCGTGTCCCCTGGCCCTGGAGCGGCTGGTAGGCGACCTCCATACCCAGGGTTCTGAGGTCGGCCGCCAGCGCCGACGCGGGTGAGAGCTTCTCGTCGGACTCGACGCCGATCAGCGTGGTGGCTCCCGGCGTCTCGGCGCTGCGCAGGACCCGGGCGAGGCGCAAACCCGGTGTGCCCTTGGCGTACGCGACCGTGGGTACCTCCAGCACCGACTCGAGCTGGTCGGTCGACGCGATCCGGCCGCGTTCGCGATCGTTGACGACGAGGGCCAAGCCCACCAGGAACGCCATGCCGACACCGGTGGCGATCGGCAGGCTCAGTGAGCTCGTCGACGACGTGTCGACGGTCCGCACGCTCGCAACCACGACCTGCGGCCTCAGTGTCGCCAGCTCACGTTCGGTCTCACGGATCGTGTTCTCGAGTTGGAGCAAGGTCGTGCTGTTGGATCGGATGGCGTCGTTCTTGATCTGGAGATCGAGCTGGAGCGCGTCCTGCGCGGCCTGGCCGGTGGTGTTCTCCAAGGTGACGCGGAGCTGTTCGGCGGTGGCTTCGTCCTCGGCGAGCGTGGCGGCGATGGCGTCATGGTCGCTCTGCGCGTTCGCCAGCGCCTCCTGCACCTGCTGGATCCTTGGTGCTTCGTGCTGGTCGATGATCCAGGTCGTGGCGGAAGCCGAGATGGCTTCGGACCGTGCGGGGTCGTCAGCGGTGACGATCAGCTCGATGATGGCTCGCAGCACCGCCGGAGGCTCGGTCGTGATCGTGAAGTTGGCGTCGGGGTACTGCCGGTCGAGTTCGGTCGCGAGCGCCTCGCTCCGCGCCAGTTCTGCGACGGCTTCGGTCACGGGATCGAAGAACGGCCAGATGACCTCGTCGGTGAGCGCGAGGCGGGTCGTCGTCGTGGCCTCACCGTCGGCGACGGCTCGCACCGAGAAGGCTGCGGCACCAATGAGGGCGCCGAAGATCACGGCGAGCGGAAGCGCTCGCAGCGCGGAGCTGATGAGCCAGCGGATCCCGCGGATCTCGTGCGGCAAACGCTCAGCGCTCGTGGTTTCAGTGTTGGGCATGGTGCCGGTGGCCCCTTGTCTCAGGCTCGCTCACGATAGTGCTGTTCGGGGTCGGAACTGGTGCAATGCGCCACCGGTCTCATTCGACGGCTTGCGCTTGCGATTCCGGCGTCCGCTGCCGGTGGACCATCGCGGTGTGCAGGTGGTACCGCCTCGAGGCAGAACGATGCGTTCGCCGCATCGGTTCAGAGTCAAACAGTACCTGCGCGCGACCGCGCGCACAGCCCGGGTCAGAAGGCGCAGGAGGGCCGGCACGGCTGGTGGTCACTCCGCGTGGGCGGTCGGATCGCCTGGGTGGCGAGGGACCTGGTTTGTGCCAAATGCCCGGTGAGGATCAGTGCGCTGCGTGCCCGGCGTTGCTACCTTCTGAACAGCAAGTTGACGAAAAGGATCGGGCGGATTCATGGGCGAACTGACTGTCGGCGTACTCGGATATGGGTACTGGGGATCGAAGCACGTACGGGTGTTGAACGGCATTCCCGACGTTGACGTGGTGGTGATCGAGAACCACATCGATCGACTGGCCGCTGCCGGAGCGGCGTTCCCGGGCCTTATGTGCATGGCGGACCTCGACAAGGCGCTGGAGTTCGTCGACGCCATCGTCATCGCGACCGCTGCATCGTCACACGCGGCGATCGCGCGGCGCTGCCTCGAAGCCGGTGTGCATGTGATGGTCGAAAAGCCCCTCACCACGTGCGCGCTCGAGGCACGGGGCCTCATCACGCTGGCGGCAGAACGTGGCCTCGTGCTCATGGTGGGCCACACCTTCGAGTACAACGCGGCGGTGCACGTGCTGCGCGACCTCGTCGACAGCGGCGAGTTGGGCACGATTCGCTACATCGACACCGCTCGGCTCAACCTCGGCCTGTATCAAGCCGATGTGAACGTCATGTGGGATCTTGCACCGCACGACATCTCGATCGTGAACTACCTCCTCGGATCTACCCCGACGCACGTTTCGGCCTGGGCCCGCAGTCACGTCCCGACGCAGGTCGAAGACGTCGCGTACTTGCAGCTCGAGTACGCCGAGCCCGACACGCGGGCCTATGTGCACGTCAGCTGGCTCGATCCGAAGAAGGTCCGTCGGGTGACGGTCGTCGGCTCCGAGAAGATGGCCGTCTACAACGACGTCGATCCGAACGAGCCGATCCGGATCTACGACATGGGCGTCGACGAGAGCCAGTCACTCAACCCCGACCGGCCCGTGAGCTACCGCGTCGGTGACATCTTGTCGCCGCGGGTCTCGGGTCCCGAGCCGTTGTTGGTGGAGGACGAGCATTTCGTCGATTGTGTCCGTCGTGGCCTCGTCCCCCGGTCGGACGGACGCAGCGGCCTCGCCGTGGTCGCGGCCATCGAAGCCGCCGAGCGGTCAGCGGCTGCTGCGGGCGCACGCGTGAGCATCGACACCGCACCTGCGCTCGTCGAGCACGCCGCGTGAGCGAGCGCAGGGTTCCCTTCCTCGATCTGCGCGCCTCCACGGCACCGGTTGCCGCGGAGCTCGATGCGGCCTGGAAGAGCGTCACCGGTCACGGTGGCTACGTCGGGGGTCCGGAGGTGGCCGAGTTCGAGAATGCCTTCGCGCGGTTCTGTGGCACCGAGGCGTGCATCGGGGTCGCCAATGGCACCGACGCCATCGAACTGGTGCTGCGGGCGCTGGCGATCGGCCCCGGTGACGAGGTCGTCGTCCCCGGTAACACCTTCATCGCGACGGCCGAGGCGGTGACCAATGTGGGCGCTCGTCCGGTGTTCGCCGATGTCGACCCGGCCACCCTGCTCATCGGGCCCGATGACGTGGCGGCCGCGTTGACCCCGGCGACCAAGGCGGTGCTGGCCGTGCATCTCTACGGCCAACCCTGCGACATGGTGTCGTTGGCGGCGTTCACCTCGCCACGCGGCCTCGCGCTCATCGAGGATGCGGCCCAGTCCGTTGGCGCCACCTATGCCGGATCGGCCCCTGCGGCACACTCGGTGGCTGCCACCTACAGCTTCTACCCCGGCAAGAACCTCGGCGCCTTCGGTGACGGCGGCGCCGTCGTCACCAACGACCCCGGGCTCGCCGCGAAGATCCGCCAGCTGAGCGCCCACGGGCGATCCGACGAGGATCGCTATCTGCACGACGTGGTCGGCCGCAACAGCCGTCTCGACACGATCCAGGCAGCGGTACTCGCGGTCCGCCTCAGCCGATTGCCCGAGGAGAACGCGCACCGCGCCCGCGTGCACGGCTGGTACCGGGAGGCGTTGCCGTCGTCGGTGCGCCTCGTCGAGCAGGCCCCCGGTCGGGTGAGCTCGCATCATCTCGCCGTCGCACAGGTCGACGACCGCGACGACTTGCGTTCACAGCTCGATCAGGTCGGGGTGTCGACCGGGCTCCACTATCCGGTGCCCTGCCATCTCCAGAAGGCTTATGCGGGCATGGGTCCGGTCCCGTCGCTTCCGGTGGTCGAAGCGGCTGCTGCACGCATCGTGTCGCTGCCGATTTGGGGCCAGATGCCCCAGGCCGACGTGGCGTACGTGTGCGAACATCTGACCAAGCGAAGAGGCTGAGGTCGATCATGCAGTCGGGAGTGTCGCGTGACCCGCAAGCGGTTGTCACCGACGGGAGAAACAGGTCGCTCACCGGTCGGATCCGTCTCGTGGGACCCGAAGAGGTCGGGGCGGCGAGAGCAGCGAGAGCGGTAGGACGCCTGCGCTACGACGTGCCCAAGCGCGTGATCGATGTGGTGGTGTCTGCGGCGGTGCTGGCGGTGAGCGCCCCCCTGTGTGCCCTCATCGCGCTGCTCGTACGGGTCACGAGCCCCGGCCCGGTCATCTTCGGGCAGGAGCGGGTCGGCAAGGACGGCCAACTGTTCACCATGCTGAAGTTCCGCACGATGTACATCGACGCCGACCACAGCGCCCAGCAGGAGTTCAACCGTCGCGAACTCGCGGGGGAGCTCGAGGAGTGCGAATCGTTCACGCTCGACTGCGATGCACGGGTGACCCGGGTGGGTGCCGTGCTGCGCAAGACGAGCCTCGACGAGTTGCCCCAGCTCTGGAACGTGCTGCGCGGTGAGATGTCGCTCGTGGGTCCGCGCCCGTCATTCGATTGGGAGGTGGCGCTGTTCGAGCCTCGCTTTCGTCGACGCGAGACGGTGCTGCCCGGTGTCACCGGCCTCTGGCAGGTCGCCGGTCGTCGCACCATCGACATGCGGGGCATGCTCGAGCTCGACCTCGAGTACGTCGACTCCCGAAGCCTCGCAGGCGACGTGGCGATTCTCGTCAAGACCGTACCTGCGGTGCTGCGATCCACGGGCGCGGCGTAGGGTCAGAGGTGATGATCCAACCGGGAACGCCGCGCGCGCTGGTCGAGGTCGACCCGCGCACCGATGCCCGCTGGGACGCGCTGCAGAACGACGGTGGCAGCCTTTTCACATCGGCCCCCTGGATCGGGGCTGTGGCCGAGGCCTACGACCTGGAGCCGTCGGCACGGCTGCTGGTGGACGAGGCCGGCGGAGTGCTCGCCGGTGTCGCCTACTGCGCGCTCGATGACATCCGGGGCCGTCGCCTCGTCAGCTTTCCCTTCTCCGACTACCACGAGCTCCTCGGACGTTCCGCTGCGGATCTCGCCGAGCTCCTGGGTTCGTTCGTCGGCGAGACGCCTGTCCGTTTCCGGATCCCCGACCGGTGCGTCCCCGGCGATGCAGCGGGGTTGGGTTTCACCGAGCATCGCGACCTGCTCCGACACTCGATCGTCGTCGACCGCACGATCGACGACGAGCAGCGCTTCGCGGCCCTGCACACGAAGGTTCGCCAGAACATCCGCAAGAGTCAGCGCGCCGGCATCACCACCGAGATGAGCTCAGGCCTCGACCAGCTGCGGGAGTTCTACGAGCTCCACGTCGGGGTCCGAACCCGCAAGTACCGCCTGCTGCCGCAGCCGTTCGCCTTCTTCGAGGCCATCCACCGAGCGTTCGCCCCTTCGGGTGCCCTCACCGTTGCCCTGGCCCGCCACGAGGGCCAGGCCATCGCCGGGATCGTCTACCTCGAGCTCGGCGACACGTTGTATTACAAGTTCAACGCCTCGGCGGCAGAGGAGCTCAACGTTCGACCGAACGAGCAGCTCGTCTGGGCGGGCATGGAGCGCTGCGTCGAGCGGGGGCTGTCGCGCATCGATCTCGGGATCAGCGACATCGATCAGGACGGCCTGGTGCACTACAAGCGCAAACTGGCTCAGGAGGAGAGCGAGGTCGTGACCCTCACGGCTGCGGGCTCGACCCCCGATCCCTTCGCCGCCAGAGCGGCCGAGGTCGGCGCCTTGTTGCCGCAGCTCACCGATCTGTTCACCACGACCGGGGTGTCTGCGGAAGTCGCCGAGCGAGCGGGTGAGCTGCTGTACCGCTACTTCGCCTGAGGGGTGCGCGCAAGGCGAGCGTTGCCGAACGAACCCGAGCCAACAGCGCTGTCTTGCCTCGGACGAGCCCCGATGATGAACGCAGCGGTTCGCGGCGCCCTTCTAACCCGAGCGGGTCCCGAGGCGACGATCAGGCGGGGGTGCTCGCTGGAGCGAACGCGTTCTCGACAGCTTCGGCAACCCGCTGCACCGCCGGGTGATACATGATGCGACGGTGATGCGAATCCGGGACGGTGACGACTGAGACCTCGCCCTTGAGCGTCGGCGCCCATCCCAGCAGTGGGTCCTCGGCGAGAGCCCGAGGTTGTGCCTGCGCCCGGATCACGACCACGGCACCGTCGAAGGGCTCCGCCTCGTGGCGCTCGAACGCGCCGCGGTGCATCGCGGAGAGAGCGCGAATCTCGAGCGTGGACTCGACCGGCGAGTCGCCGGGGTCCTTGGCAGCGCCACCGACACTGAGGCGGACGATCTCGCCGAGCCCGCGCGCTTTGCTCCCGACGTAGCGGAGGCGTTCACGGGTGTCGAGGTCTCGGAGCTGGGAAAGTTCGTAGTTGGCGCGATCGATCGGTCGGTCGATGTACCGGCGCCGGGCCGTGGCGGTGATCGCCTCGAGGTAGTCGCGGTGCTGTGTCTGGATCATCACCACCGGGCCGACGGTCTCGCCCGCGTCGCGAAGCTGGCGCGCCATCTCGAGCGCGATGGTTCCCCCGAGGCAGAAGCCACCGAGGTGGTAGGGGCCGACCGGCGCGACCACGCGGATCTGGTCCACGTAGTCCGCGGCCATGTCGACGATCTCACCCGGATCGGCGCCGAGGCCGTCGAGCCCGCGTGCCTGCAGGCCATAGACCGGTTGATCGGGCCCGAGCCGATCCACGAGCTGCCGGTAGAACAAGACGTTGCCCTCTTCCGCGTGGACCAGGAAGATGGGCGTTCGCGTGCCGCTCGTCCGCAGCGCGACGAGCGGCTGCCAGCCGCTCGTCGACGGCGATGCGCCTTCGGAGCGGACGGCTTCGGCGAGCTGGCCGAGCGTCGGCGATGCCAGAAGCGTCGAGATGGGGAGGTGGCAACCGCACCGTTCCTCGATGAGCACGAACATGCGAACCGCAGTGAGTGAGGTGCCGCCGAGGTCGAAGAAGTTGTCGTCGGCCTGCGCGTCGGACACGCCGAGGAGGTCGTTCCAGATGCCGGCGATGGTGCGTTCGACGTGATCCTCGGCGCCGTCGGCCGCCGGCGGCGCCATCAGCGAAATGCCCGGAGTGGTCGCGCCGGTCGCTGCGGTGGGGGGTGGGGTGTGGTCGAGTCGAGCGACGCCTGGCTCGAGCAGGTAGGGCTGTCGCTCGAAGGGGTAGCTCGGCAGCGGCACGCGCATCCGGTGCCGGTCGGCGTGCATCGCGGCCCAGTCGAGCGCCACGCCTGCGGCCCACAACGCTCCGACGCTGTCGAGGAGGAACAATCGATCCGTGGTTTCCTCGTCGGGGTGGCGGGTCGACGAGACGATTGCCGTGGAGGCGACCTTGCTGGGGTGCATGCGGGCGAACGACGCCAGCGTCCGCCCGGGGCCGACCTCGATCAGAGCTTTCTCGGGGTCTTCGAGCACGGTCGTGAGGCAGTCGGCGAAGCGGACCGGTTCACGAAGGTGCTGGGCCCAGTAGTCGGGATTGGTGGCCTGCTCGGGGGTTATCCAGGTTCCGGTCACGTTGGACACGAACGGGAGTTGTGGCGCTCGGGGGCTCGCCGTTCGGACGGCCTCGCGGAAGGCCTCGAGGATGGGGTCCATCATCGGCGAGTGGAAGGCGTGCGATGTGGGGACGTGCCGGGCCTGCACGCCGGCTTGGGCCAGACGGCGCTCGAGCTCCTCGATGCGGTGGTGTTCGCCTGACACCACGCACATCCCTGCGGCATTGATGACGCTGACGCAGGTGCCTTCGATCAAATGTGAGGAAACGTCGACCTCCGACAGCGGGACGGCGAGCATCGATCCCGGGTCGCAGCTCTGCATGAGCCGTCCACGTGCGGCGACGAGCGCCAGCGCGTCGTCGAGGGAGAAGACGCCGGCGATGCAGGCGGCGACGTACTCGCCGACGCTGTGACCGACCATCGCCGTCGGCTGGACTCCCCAGGACTGCCAGAGTCGCGCCAGCGCGTATTCGATGGTGAACAGCGCCGGCTGGGTGAACGCCGTCTGACGGAGCTGTTCACCGGCTTCGGCGCGCGCCTCGGGTTGGGGGAACAGGAGGTCGCGCAGGTCGAGCGACAGGAGCGGCTGCAGGGCCTCGGCGCACCGGTCGACGCACGCCCGGAAGGTGGGCTCGGTCTCGTAGAGCCCGCGTCCCATGTCGGGGTACTGCGAGCCTTGACCGGAGAACAAGAACACCACGGGCCGGCGGAGTCGATCCACCGCAGCAGTGTGGATGCGGCGGCGGCTCGCGGATTCGATCGTGGCGATCGCATCGACAGTATCGCTGCACGCGATCGCGCGCCGATGGAGAAATTCCCGCCGTCCGGTCTGGAGGGTGAAGGCAACGTCGGCGAGCTCGAGGTCGGAGCGGTGCACGAGCGTCTCGAGGAGGTTGGTCGTGGCCTGATCGAGCGCCGCTTCCGAACGCGCCGAGAGCACCAGGAGCTGACCGTCTTCTGTCGGGGGGTTCGTGCGTTGGGGGGCTTCCTCGAGCACGACGTGGGCGTTGGTTCCACCGATGCCGAACGAGCTCACGCCGGCACGGCGAGGTCGTTCCCCACGGGGCCATTCCTGCAGGTGGTCGACCACGTAGAACGGGCTCGACTCCCAGTCGATGCGGGGGTTGGGTTGTCGCGCGTGCAGCGTCGGCGGGATGAGGCCGTGTTCGAGCGCGAGCGTCGTCTTGATCAACCCGGCGATGCCGGCCGCGACGTCGAGGTGGCCGAGGTTCGACTTCACCGAACCGATGCCGCAGTACCCGGTTCGGTCGCTGCCGATACGGAAGGCCTGCGTGAGGGCGGCGACCTCGATCGGGTCCCCCAACGGGGTGGCGGTGCCGTGGGCTTCGACGTAGGAGATGGAGTCCGGCGAGACGCCGGCGAACTCCTGGGCCAGCTGGATCACGCCCGCTTGCCCGTCGACGCTCGGAGCCGTGAACCCGGCCTTGGCGGCACCGTCGTTGTTGACCGCGAAGCCTCGGATCACGGCGCGGATGTTGTCGCCATCGGCGATCGCGTCGCTGAGCCGACGCAGCACGACGGCCCCGGCGCCGTCGCTGAAGAGGGTGCCGCCGGCGTCGGCGTCGAACGGTCGGCAGTGGCCGTCGGGGGAGATCATGCCGCCCTCCTCGTGGATCGAGGAGTGGCACTGCGGGAAGACGGCCGCGGCCGCGCCCGCCAGGGCCAGGTCGCATTCGTAGTTGAGCAGGCTCTGTGCTGCTCTGCAGACTGCGACGAGCGAGGTGGAGCACGCCGTCTGGATCGTGATCGCTGGGCCGTGCAGGTCGAGGGCGTAGGCGACCCTCGTGCTGATGAAGTCCTTCTCGTTGAGCACGACCGCTGGGAACATGCCGAACGCCTCGATCACGTCCGGTCGGGTCCGGACGTGGGCGTCGAAGTAGGTGTTGATGCCCGAACCGGCGAACACGCCGATGGGTCCGGGCGGGCGGGTGCTGTCGTAGCCGGCATCCTCGAGGGCCTCCCAGGCGATCTCGAGGAAGACCCGTTGCTGGGGGTCCATGATCTCGGCTTCACGGGGGGAGTAGCCGAAGAAACTGGGTTCGAACCACTCGGCGCGCTCGAGCACCCCGCGCGAGCGGACCCGATCGCCGCTGAGGGAGCGACGGGGGATGCCCGCAGCGACGATGTCGTCTTCGCTGAATTCGGTGAGGCACTCGCGGCCCTCGGTCAGGTTCTCCCAGAACTCCTCGACGTCGGCCGCCTTCGGGAAACGACCGGCCATGCCGACGATCGCAACCGCCTCGATCTCGTCGGCGATCGCGACCTCGTCGGCGTCGAGCTGTTCGGGGGTGGGGCTCATCGGCGTCTCCGGGCTGCGGCGTCGCGTCGTCGTTGGGCTTGAGCGGACACTGCCTCGGGGCTGACCGCGGCGCCGCTGGTGGTCGAAGGGTTCGGCGCGCTGCCGGTGTCGCGATCGGCCGGTGTCGGGCGGTCTGCGACGTCGAGCGCCTCACGGCTCGCCGCCAGCGACGCGACCGTCGGGAACTGGAAGAGGACGGTGAGTGCCAGGTCGGCGTCGAGGAGCTCCTCGAGTCGGATCTGGATCTGTTCGAGCATGAGCGAGTTCCCGCCCAGGTCGAAGAAGTTGTTGGTGACGCCGACCTGCTCGACCCCGATGATCTCGGCCCAGATCTCGGCGATCTGGCGCTCGAGGTCGGTGCTCGGCGCAACGAACTCGAGGTCGTGCCGCAACGGCGGGGCCTCGACTCCGGCGCTGAGAGGGCCCTGAGCTGCCTGGTGCTGCGGGTCGGGGTTTTCGCCCACACCGACGAACAGGGGTCGGATGATGGCATGGTCGGGATGTTCGAGCATGGTGCGCCACGACTCGACCATCCGCTCGAAGACGCTCTCCGCGAGGAAACCGTCCTGGACGAGCTGCGCCGGGATCCCGGCGCCCTCGGCGAGGAAGAATGCCTGGTCGCCGATCATGTTGCTGTGCGCGGTCTCGGTCTCGAATCCCACCAACGAGAACCCGGCTTCGTGGAGCAGGGCCGGGAGCCGCCGACCGATGCAGGGGTCGCCACCGTCGGCGCGGCGCGACGCGCAGTATGCCTCGTAGAGGTCGTCGAGCTCCGGTACCGGGGGCCAGGTTCGCTCGTGGAACTCGAAGTCGTTCGAGATCACCGCGATCCGCCCGCCGGGCCGCAGCAGCGTACGCAGGCTCCGCAGCGCGAGCACGGGGTCGGGCACGTGCTCGAGGACCAGCCGCATCACGATGAAGTCGAAGCTTCCCGGAGCGAGGCCGGTCTGTTCGGCCGATCCCTGCACCACGGTGCAGTCGTCGATGCCGAGCGACCGGAATCGAGCGGTGGCCGCGTCGACGAGCACCGGATCGATCTCGAGCCCGGTCAGCCGCAGCGAAGGGTTGTCGTTCTTCAACAGTTCGATGAGCCGGCCCGGACCGCATCCGCAGTCGAGCACGTCCATCGCGCCCTGCAGACCGGCGCGCTCGAGCGCAGTCCGTTCGGAGGTCCAGAAGAGATCGACTTGCGCGTTGAGTCTCCGGATTTCGTGGTCCAGTCCTACCGCAAAGGTTTCGACCTGATATGAGCCCTGATGTGCCACCCGCGCACCCGTCCGTGTGTCGGCGCCGTGCTGGAGACGCGTTCGCCGCAACGTCACCGGACCGCACGGACGTCGCAGGACGACCGCGCGGCCGGGACTCCGGAGTACCCGCCCAACGCGACTGAATTGGTCGCATCAGCTTAGGTCGTGCAACCCCTCCGTTACATGAGCCTTACGAACTGCGGCGTCGCCGGCGCAGGGGGTAGGACTCCCCGGTTCGGGCCCGATATCCGCCGCGTCGACTCGACGGGCGGTACGGTCGCTGGCGACAACGAAGCGCCCCGCGCCGAGCTCGTAGCGTCCGGCGGACCGAGAGAGGTCGACCACTCGAATGCATCCCATCACCGCCATCGTGGCCCCCGTCGCGGCGGCAGCCGTAGCTGTCGTCGGCCTGGGAACGAAGGGCTTTCCGAACCAGCAGCCGCGCCCGCTCCTCCCGCAGGACAAGACGGTTTCGGTGCTCGGATCGACCATCCGGTACCGGGACATCGACGGCCCGGGTACCCCGATCGTGTTCATCCACGGCAGCAACCTCTCGTTGGACTACTGGGTGGACACCATGGCGGCGATCCCAGGCAGGCGGCTCGTCGCCGTCGACCTCATCGGCTTCGGTGGATCCGACAAACCCGACCTCACCTATGACATCGACTGTCACCAGCGCTACTTCCTCGCGTTCATGGACGCGTTGGGAATCGATGCCGCGATCCTGGTCGGGCATTCCTTCGGGGGCGTGATGGCCGCCTGGTTTGCCGCCAAGTCGCCCGAGCGGGTCGTGGCCCCGGTCATCATGCAGGCGCCGGGTATCCCCGGTTCGATGATCACGAAGTGGCCGAAGAGCGCGCTGATGAAGCCCGGACTGGCAAACCGGCTCTGTTTCGGGTTGGCCAACAGCAGCCTGTTCAAGCGGGCCTTCCCCCGAAACATCGCCCGTCAGGATCTGGGACTCACCAACTCGATCTTCAACCAGGCGTACGTGGACGCCGTCGGTCAGATCCGCCAGCCGACGCTCCTGCTCATGTCGTCAGGCGACAACCGGATCCCCTTCGACGTCCGCGAGGAGTACCTGGCCGAGTTGGCCGACGCCGAGTTCGGCGAGTTGCCCTATGAAGCTGGTCACATCGCGCCGCGCACTTACGGGGCTGGGTCTGCTGCGTTGATCGCGGCGTTCCTCGAGCGTCGCGGCCTCTGACTCCGTCGTGGGCGTCGACCGCGCCGATGGGGGGACTGGCCGCACGACTCGGAACCAGGGCCTAAGAGAGCCAGGCGCTAGGAGAGCAGGGTGTGCGAGAGCAGGGTTTGGGGAAGAGGCAGTCCGGGACCTCTGACAGCACCCAATCACCGTCGACGAGGGTGAACAGCCACACCCGCTCGACCGTCGGGCGGGCCTCGGGGTCGTCGGCGAGCTCCGCGTCGATCAGTGGGAGGACTGCAGCGTCTGGAAGTTTCGAAGATTTCTTTGCCTTGGGTGCAAGATGTCGGTGGTTTCGGCACTCGTAGGGGGGTGAAATCGTTGCAGCCATCGATGCCACCGCGCCGGGTACAGGTGCCGCTGGAGATCCTGTATCGCCACGAACGGCCGGGTCTGGTGCGCTTGGCGCTTCTGATCACCGGTTCACCCGAGATGGCGGAGGACGCCTTCCATGACGCGATCAGTCGCATCGAGGGTCGCCTCGCGGGGCTCGAGCGTCCCGGTGCGTACCTGCGCACCATGGTGGTCAACCAGGCCAGAGCGCTCGCCAGGGCGTCGAACCGGCAGACACTCGAAACCAGTGTGGTGCTGTCGGGTCTCGACACCCGGCGGGTGGAGATCTGGAGCGCGCTCGCTGGCCTCAGCGAGCGGCGGCGTACGGCGCTGGTCCTGCGCTACTTCGGCGATCTCTCGGTCGGCGAGATTGCCGAGGTGTTGCACTGTCGGCCCGGCACCGTCTCGTCGCTGCTTCATCGAGGTCTGGCCGATCTACGAGGGGAGCTGGGACGTGACTGAAATCGAAACCGAGCTGGAACGTGAGCTGCGCGACACCCTTCACGCCGTTGCGGGACTCTTCGAGGTGCCGGCCGAGGCAGCCTCGTCGGGCCTGGTCACAGATGAGGCCCCCCGTGCGGGCATCTGGCTGGACGACTTCAGCGAGCTCCCAGCTCGCTCCTCGCAGGGTCGGTTGGTGAAGGCGCTTGCAGTGGCGGCTGCGGTCGTAGGCATCGGCGTTGCCGTGGCGCACGTGCTGACGAGCGATGATGGGGGCAGCACACCGGTCGATACTGCTTCGACGCCGCCACCGCTACGTACCGAGCCGTTCGAGACGTCCAACCTGGCGGTCGAAGCGGGCCCGCTCCATCGCCAGATCATCGTGGCCGCCGACACAGGCTTCTACTCGCTCGGTCGCGACGCCGGGACGCCGCTGCTCCGCTCCGACGAAGGTGCCGACTGGACGGCGGTCGACCCAGCTCGATCGACACTTGGTGACGTCATCCCCTCTTGGGCGGGTGGTCCCGGCGACGGCGTCTTGGAGCGCAGCCTGGACGCGGCCGGCTCATCGGTGTTCGTGACCGAAATGGTGAGCTTCGACGGCGCCGGATCGCTCAGGGTGTGGTCATCGCTAGATGGTGCGAACTGGACGCTCACCGAGTTTCCGCTCCCGCCATCCCTGGCGCCGCTCGTCGCCACGGCGCAATCGCCGTCGTCTGCCTCCCTGAGCGTGACTGCAGCTTCTCCCGAGCGGCTGGTGATCCGGGTCGGCGGTATGGCCGACCGGTTCACTCCGGCTGTCTTCACCATCGGCACTGACGGGACCTGGGCCGAGGTCGACGACGTCGATCTGGCCGGTGTGACGGCGCTCTCTTGGACCGGCGAACGCTTCCTCGGTGCCGCGTCTTCGGGCGTGCTCACCTCCACCGATGGGCTGTCGTGGGATCTCGCCGTCGATGCAGACCGAGCGGTCGTGAACTTCACGAGCGACCTCCAGATCCTCTTCTCCACCGATCTCGGCGCCACCTATGCCGATGCCGCCCCCTACCCGTTGGGTGCTGTCCAAACCGACTCGACCAGCGAGCGCATGTGGCGGGGGCCCGATGCATCCATGTTCTGCGGCCCGTGCGTCGAGTTCGTGAGCCAGGCGGCGTTGGGGCACACCCACCAGTACCGGTTGCACTCCTTCGACGGCAGAACCTGGTTCATCCGTGAGCTCCCCAAGCTGTCCGGCCACGACGCATGGCCCTTCGGGAACCCCCACGCGAGCTATGCGTGGGTCGCCGCGCCCGACGGGGCGATCATCGTGTACGCGGCCGACGGCAGCGTCACGGTTCTCACCGACGACAACTGATGCTTGCGCCCGAAGCGAAGGGGAAACGGAAGACGCCGAAATCCACGCCCGTGGAAGACGAGGGTCCCCGGCCAGATTCTGCCTTCTGCCCAGGGCTTTGCTTTGGTACCCCGTACGGGATTTGAACCCGTGCTACCACCTTGAGAGGGTGGCGTCCTAGGCCGCTAGACGAACGGGGCGCGACGCACTGCTTCTGCCGACCGAGGTCGGCGTTCATCATTCC
>JAHECR010000012.1 GCA_024641655.1 Acidimicrobiaceae bacterium | reverse complement strand
GTGGGTTCGTCGAGCACGAGGAAACCGGCGGGGGAGAAGAACGCCCGGGCGAGAGCCAGGCGCTGCCACTGGCCGATCGACAGGTCGACGCCGCCGGCGAAGCGACGACCGAGGCGCGAGCGGACGCCGTCGGGCAGGCCGCCGAGCGCGGCCGAGGCGCCTGAGCGGGCCAGGGCATCGTCGACGGCGGCGGTGTCGTCGGCTCGCCAGGGAGCACCGAGCCAGACGTTCTCGGCCACGGTGAGCTCGTAGCGGGCGAAGTCCTGGAACACGGCGCTCACGACACCCGTGAGCGGACCCTCCACGGCGCGGGGACCGTCGGCGTCCTCGACGGTCACCGTGCCGGTGGTCGGCCGGTAGAGCCCGGCGAGCACCTTGGCGAGGGTGCTCTTGCCGGCACCGTTCTCGCCGACGACCGCGACCACCTCACCGGCGGCCAGGCGAAGGCTGATGCCGTCGATCGCGGGGTGCGCGGTGTCGGGATAGGTGTAGCTGACGTCGTCGAGCACGATCGCCTGGGGTTGCGCTGCGGTCGGCGCCGACGCGGGCTCTGGCGGGGGAGGGTTCTCGATGAAGCCGGTCAGGTCGGTCAGGAACATCGCCGACTGGTGCAGGGCGCCCAGGCCGGCCACCGTGGCCTGGAGCCGGCCGGCGAGCTGCTGGGCGGTGAGGGCCGCGACCGCGGCGTCGGCGATGTCGATGTTGCCGTCGCGGGCCCGCACGGCGATGACGGCGAACACGAAAACGAGCGCGCCCGCCAGCGTGAGCGCCCCGAGCATCTGGGTGGCGAGCTGACGCTTGACCGTCGCGACCAGGTTGCGCATCCGCTCGGCCTGCAGGACCTCGTGGCGGTCGAGGAGCAGCTGGCGGCTGCCGAACAGGCGAGCCTCCTTGCCCTCGCTGCGCGAGGTCAGCGCCTCGCGTAGGTAGCGCCGCTCCCGGTCGGCGGCGGTGTCGACGAACGCGAACCGGTACTGCAGGCGGCTCTGCAGGACCGCAGCCAGCAGCAACGCCACCGCCGCGACGGCGAACGGCAACAGCAACGCCGGGGCGACGGTGAGCAGGACGACGACCAGCGACGCCGACGCAACCACGGCGTTCGTCACCCGCAGCACGGCCGATACCGTGCCGAACGCCTGGGTGCGGGCGGCGCTGAGCGCCCGGGACAGGCCGTCCTGGAAGCTCGGTTCCTCGAAACGCTCGAACGGCGCCGCCGCGGCGATCGAGATGACGTCGCGCACGAGCGACCACTCCACCCGCTCGGCCGCGACCACGCGCAGCAGGCCCGACGCGACCCCGAGGATGCGCCGGATCGCGGTGATCACACCGAACAGCACCAGCCCGCCGACGGCGACGGTGCTCTGCTCGGCGAGGAACTTCTGGGTGATGGAACGGATCAGCAGCAGCTCGGCGCCGACGAGGGCGCCGCTGATCACATCGAGCGACGCGAACGCGAGGGGAAGTCGCAGCCCGCCGCGGCGGACGAGCTTCAGGCCGCGCCACACGAGCGCGGGGCTCTCTCGGAGCGACATCACCAGCGACGAGGCCATGGTCAGGTCACGTTAGGGGATCGAACGTCGACGCCCCAGCCCGCCCGCCGACGTGCCCGCAGCGCAGCGTCGGGTCAGGACGCGCTGGCCTGGCCGGTCGCACCGCACCAGAGCTCGATCTCGGCGAGCACGGACGCATCGGTGATGTCCTCGTCGAGGTCGAGGTCGGCAGGGTCGAGCGGGGGGACCGGCACGTGGGTGATGAGCGGGTGCGACGCGGTAACGCCGATCTCGTCGTGGCTGAGCAGTACCTCGTGCATCTTCTCGCCGGGACGCAGACCGGTGTACTCGATCTGGATCGGCCGATCGGCTGCCGCGATCAGCTGGCGGGCGACGTCGTCGATGCGCACCGGGGTGCCCATGTCGAGCACGAGGGCTTCGCCGTCGTTGCCGATGGCGCCGGCCTGGATGACCAACTGGACCGCTTCCTCCACGGTCATGAAGTAGCGGGTGACGTCGGGATGCACCACCGTTACCGGTCCGCCGCCCGCGATCTGCGAGGCAAAGGTCTCGAGGACCGAGCCGCGGCTGCCCAGCACGTTGCCGAACCGCACCGACAGGTAGGTGCCGTCGGCCTGTGTGGACGCGAAGGCGGTCATTCGCTCTGCCAGGCGTTTGGTGCGGCCCAGGACGTTCATGGGGTCGGCGGCCTTGTCGGTGGACACGTTGACGAACCGGACCACGCCGTGTTCCGCCGCCAGCTCCAGGAGGTTCAAGGTGCCCATCACGTTCGTCTTGTAGGCCTCCGCCGGGTACATCTCCAACAGCGGCACGTGCTTGAGCGCCGCGGCGTGGAACACGACCTCGGGGCGATGCTCGCGGAACATGCGTGACAACGCGGCAGGGTCGCGGATGTCGGCGACCACGAGGTTGCGGTCGCTCAGCGATCCCTTGCCCTGCAGCCGCAGCTGCAACGCGTGCAGCCCCGACTCGTCGCGATCGAGCATCACCAGCTGAGCGGGAGCGAGTGCGTGCAGCTGATGGCACAGCTCCGAGCCGATGGAACCGCCGGCGCCGGTGACCAGCACCCTTCGCCCGGTGATGTAGCCGGCGATCTGGTCGATGTCGGTGTGGATCTCCATGCGGCCCAGCAGGTCGCGCGTCTGGATCGGCCGGACGTCGGCCACGCTCACGTGGGAGCCGTTCGCAGCCAGGACCTCCTCGACCTTGGGAAGCAGCGACACCTTGAGGTCCGCGGCGAGGGCGCGGTGGGTGAGGTCGCGGAACAGCTCGGCGTCGGCGCTCGGGATAGCGATGATGAGCCGGGCGGCGCCCGTGCGTTCTGCCGCCTCGGCGATGCTGTCGCGGGTGCCGATCACGGGCACGCCCCGGACGGTGAGGCGTCGCTTGGCGGGGTCGTCGTCGAGGATCCCGACCGGGAACAACGGGCTGTCGGGGTTGCGCAGCATCGACACGACCAGCTCGCAGCCGGCCTCACCGGCGCCGAAGACGAGCACCGGCTCGGTTGAATGCTCCGACGGCCGACGACCGTGGTCGATTCCCATCCGCCACAGATAACGCACCGCGCTCATGCCGAGCAGGGCCGCGAAACCGCAGCCGACGGCCACGCTGCTGGGGACCAGCCGGGGCACGAAGAGGAACCGGCTGATAACGAAGAGCGCGGTCCCGACGACGCCCGCGGTGAGCGCGAGTGCCGCGACCTCCTCGAAGCTGCCGAAGCGCCAGCGCCGCCGATAGAGCCCGAAGTACCAGCCGAGCGCGAACTGCCCACCGGCGGCGATGACCGCGGCGAGGAGCAGGTCCGACTGCGACCATCGCGTCAGGTCGAAATCGAAGCGCAGCAGGGCGCTGCCGAACACCGCAACGAACCAGGCGGTGACATCGAGAAGGACCTGGATGGGGCCCCGCCAGCGGTCGAGCACGGGGAAGGCGAGCGCGGCAACCTTCCCTCGAGTTCGTGCCGCCTGGACCGCCATGGTTGCCCCTGCCGTCTGTTCGCCCGTGACCGCACACCGTACCCCCGACCGGCAGCGAGGGAAAAACACCCCAAGTAGGCCCTTGGGCCCGCCCTCGAACCGGTGGCACACTGGGCCCTCCATGTCGATCGCCACCGCCCGCCGATCCGAGCCCGATGCGTCGGTGTCGAAGCCGAGCCCGCGGTGGCTGATCTGGGCCATCGTCGCGATCTCGGCCGGCCTGGGGGCCGTCGCTCCTGCGCATCCCACCGGCAACGCGACCGGTGACGCGCTGTGGTGCGGGGCGACCGGTGCGGTGCTGGCACTCGCCGGGGCCGACAGCCGCCGCTGGAGCTGGTTCCCCCTCGCAGGTGTTGCCGTCGCCGTGGCGCGCGGTGTCGCGGTACTCGCGGGCCTGGGATCGCTCGTGCTGACCTTCGCTGCCGGGTTCGGGGCGCCCCGGCGGCGGTGGATGGGGGCGCTCACGGGCGGGCTCGCAGCCCAGGCCCTGCTCCGGGGCGCAACCTACGGTCCCACGGGCCTGCCGACCCTGGTGGCGGTGCTCGCAGCGTCGCCGGTCATCGTCTCGGGATTGGCGAACACCTCCACCCGGCGCCGACGGCGGCTACGGGCTGCCGCGCTCGTCACGGGGGTGGTCATGGCGCTGCTCACCGTCTTCACCATGGTCTCGGCGGTGCACGCCCGCGACCGGGTGCTGCGAGCGGTCGACTTCGGCGATCAGGCCGTCGCCGCAGCCGAGAAGGGTGACCAACAGCTCGCGGCCGTCCTGATCGATGCGTCCGGCGACGAGCTCGCCGCCATCGAGACCGACTTCGGTCATCCCTGGCTGGCGCCGGCTCGTCTCGTTCCCGTCCTCGGACAGCACGCCGCCGCCCTGTCCGACGTCGCCGGCGCCGGCGCACGGGTGGCGCGGGCCGCGGCGACGGTCATCGATCTGCTCGACCCCGAGCAGATCGCCGCAGCCGGGCGGGTCGATGTAGCCGCCGTCGACCGGCTCGGGGCGCCGATGCGCCGGCTGCGTGTCGCCCTGGACACGGCGGAGGCCCAGGTGGCGCAGGTCGACCGCACCTGGCTGCTGACCCCGGCCGAGGACCGCGTCGAGCTGCTGGCCGACGAGCTCGCCGGCCGAGCCGCCGACGTCCGTGTGGCCGACGAGCTCACCCAGATCGCGCCGGCGTTGCTCGGCGCCGACGGCGATCGGCGCTATCTCGTGGTCTTCCTCACCCCCGCGGAAGCGCGCGGCAGCGGCGGCTTCGCCGGCAACTGGGCCGAGATCGTGGCCTCGGGCGGCTCGCTCGACGTCGTCGCCGCAGGCCGGGGCGACGACCTCAACGACGGGCTCGGGCAGGCCGTCGCGCCGATCGACCCCCAGCTCGTTGCCGCCTACGCCGGCTTCCCGCTCGACGACTTCTTCGGGAACCTCCCCGTGTCGCCGGACTTCCCGACCACGGCCCGAGCCGCAGCGACGTTCTACCGAGCCGCCACCGGCCGGGCCGTCGACGGCGTGATCGGCGTGGACCCCGCGGGGCTCGCCGGCGTGCTGGCCCTCACCGGGCCGGTCACGATAGACGCCCGGACCCTCGACTCGACGACGGTCGAGGACTTCCTGCTGCGCGAGCAGTACGTCGCGTACGAGGACGACAACGACGGCCGGGTGCGGATGCTCGACGAACTGACCACCCAGGCATTCGACCGGCTCACCGCCGACGCGCCTGCGTCGCCGTGGCGCCTGGCGCAGGTCCTGGCGCCGCTCGCCCGCGACGACCGGCTGCGGCTGCTGCTGCTCGACCCCGACGAAGCAGAGGCCCTGGCCGGCACCGACATCGCGGACGCGTTCCCGGTGGCAGTGGGCCAGGACCTCCTGGCGGTCACGGTGCAGAACCTCGGCCAGAACAAGATCGACAGCTACCTCGAGCAGACCATCGACTACGTGGCCGACGCCGACCCGCGCACCGGGACGGTGGTGTCGACCCTGTCGGTGACGCTGACCAACACCGCTCCTTCGGCGGGGCTCCCCGGGGCGATCATCGCCAGCAACGACCAGGGACTCCCGCCGGGGACCAATCGGCTGCTGCTCGGGGTCTACACGCCCCTCGACGTCACTGCCGCGTCGCTCGACGGCACCCCGAGCTTCGTCGCCGCCTCGGGCGAGCTCGGATGGAACCGCTACACGATGGAGGTGCTCATCGGCCCTGGCGACACCGTGGTCGTCCAGCTCTCGCTCGCCGGCAGCCTCCCCGTCTCGGGCGACTACGTGCTCGATGTCGCGCTGCAGCCGCTCGCAAACCCGCCGACGGTCAGGGCGGAACTGCGCCTGCCCGGCGACTGGTTCGCCCAGATGGGCCTGGACCCGGCGACCGATGGGGCTAAGCTGCGCCTCGAACACGACGGTCGGGTGGTGGCATCGCAGCTGCGCGACCAGGGCTGATCTGCGACCCGACGCAGGCAGCCGGCGGAAGGGATGACATGAGCGTCCGCCCGAGGACACTTCCAGGACTGTTGGTGGCAGCCTTCGTGCTGCTGCTCGTGCTCGCCGCGATGCCATCGCGAGCGCTTGCCCAGTCTGACGACGACGGGGGTGGCGGCGACCGTCGCAGCAGCGACGACGGCGGAAGCGACGACGACGGCGATCATGGCCCCGACGGGGGCTCCGGAGGCTGGTGCAGCGACGGCACCGGCTACTCCGCCAAGTGCGACGGCATGTTCTTCGTGCCCATCGCGCTCGGCAACGGCAATACCAACGTGTTGATCTTCGGGTGCAACGCCCACAACGGCGCCGACACCGCGGGCACCGGCACCGTGGTCGTCAACGGCGAGACGGTCGCCACCTTCACCCCCGCGAATGGTTCGGGCGTGGTCCCGGTGACGATCCCGTCGCCCACTCCTGGTGACCTCATCGGCGTCACGTGCCCGGGCGTTGGCGAGTGCGGCCTGGTTCTCGGCGCCGGCGACCACCGAATCAAGGTCGACGACGACGAGAAGAGCGACGAAAAGAGCGAAGACAACAAGGGCGACGACAAGGTGGCCGGCACGTCGAAGCCCCGCTTCGTCGACTACGAGGGCGAGGCCGGCTACGAGCACGGCGACGACAGGAAGTCCTCGCCGCGCCGGGTCAAGCTGCGGTTCTTGGCCTCGCCGGCAGGCGCGCAGGACCCCTTCGTCGTGACGACCACCGATGGCGAGGCGCTGAGCCTCAGCCTGGTCTCGCTCACCGCTGCCGACACCGACGTGGTCTCCGAAACCGTCGCAGCGCCGGCGGTCGTGGCGCCAATCGAGCTGAGCTCGGGCGGGTTCGGGGTGTTCGGCGGTGTGCAGATCGGTCTCGGCGCCGCTGCTGCCGGCGGGCTCGCCGCCTTCGCCATCCGTCGTCGCCGGTCGTAGGCGCGGGCGTCTCCCGACGCCCCTATTGGATGTTCGGCGGCCCACGGTCGCTGCGCCCTCCGGCGCATTTATCGCGGGGGGTCCGCTCCCGGTACTGTCGGGGCGAACCTCCCATCCGATCGGCTCATGGAACCACTCCACTACCTTCGTCTGCTCCGGCGGCGCTGGATCGTCCTCATGCTCTGCACCGCCGTCGGCGCGGCAGCCGGGTACTCCAGCACGCTCCTGCGCAGCGACGACAACGGGCCGATCGTCAGCTACTGGGTCGCCAGTGACATCCTCACCGTCACCGATCCGGCCTTCGGGACCAGCGACATCGCGCTGAGTCGCCTCGCGCAGAATGCCACCCTCGGCGACGTGCCCAACGCCGCCGCCGAGTCGCTCGGCGTCGATCCCGAACAGTTCCGCAGCTCGATCCGCGCCGTCACCAACGCCGCCGACGGCATCGTCGAGCTCAGCGCGGTGGCCCTGTCGCCCGAGGACGCCCGGGCGCGCGTGGACGCCCTGACCGGGACGTTCCTCGACGAGCTTCGTGCGAACCAGCAGCGTGCTCACGACGACGCGGTCGCCGACGCGAACGCCGAGGTCGAGCGCCACCGCCTCGAACGCTCGCGCCTCGAGGCGCTCATCGAAGATCTCACCGTCACGCAGGAAGCGGGCGATGCCACCGACGACGACCTGGCCCAGCTCAGGGACCTGAACAGCCAGCGCGACCTCGAGAACGTGCTGTACGCCACGGCAATCAACACCGCTGCCGAGGTTCGTCGTCAGCCCGTACCCGAGCCCGAGCTCGAGCTCACCGAGAACGTGCGGCAGGTCCAGATCGACGCAGGCACCTACGGCTCCCGGATCACGCTCGGCAGCGCGGGAAATCGAGTCTTCAGTGCCAACGAGGTCGGCCTCACCAGAGCGGTGACGGCGAGCACGGGCAGCGCTTTCGACAGCGCTGCGGCGCGGGCGCTGCTCGCCGGGCTGATCGGCCTGCTCCTCGGCGTCGCCGCCGTGCTGCTCCACTTCAGGCTCGACCCCCGCTTGCGCACCCCCGAAGACGTCGAGCGCGCCTTCGGGTACAGCGTGATCGGCGAGGTCCCCGTGATTTCGCGCCGCGACCGCCGCGACCAGGTCCTCCACGCCGTGGACCGCCCCCGGTCCTACGTCACCGAGGCCCACCGGTACCTGCGCTCCGCCCTGCTCTTCGCCCGGTTCACCTTCGCGCCGAGGCCGGTACACGACCTCACCGACAGCCACTCGTTGAGCACCCCCACCCACGACGACCCCGCCGCGCTCCATGCCGTCACCCCCGCGAGCGGCGACGAACGCCAGGCACGGGTCGTGATGGTGACCTCGCCCGGAGCCGCCGAGGGCAAGACCACCACCGCCGCGAACCTCGCGGTGACCCTGGCCGAAGCCGGCTACGACACCGTCCTCATCAACTGTGACCACCGCATCCCCCGAGCCCACGAGATGCTGGGGCTCCCGTACCTTCCAGGCGAGGTGCAGGAGACCGGTGTGCCCGACCTGCTGTTCATCGCCGACGTCGAGCGCGACATCTACACGACGCCGGAACGAATCAGCGAACGACAGCGCAGCGTCATCGATCGGGCTCGCCAGGTCGTCGACGTGGTCGTGCTCGACACCGCGCCGATCCTGGCGACCAACGATGCGGTCGACCTGCTGCCGTCCACGGACCTCGTGGTCGTGGTCTGCCGCGAGGGCAAGACCACCGCCGACGATGCCGCCGACGCCCGTGACCTCCTCGACCGCATGGGTGTCCCGGTCGCCGGCGTGCTCGTGACCGGTGCCCGCTCGATCCTCGGCGGCCGCTACTACGCCCGTTACCGCTACGGCCGTTACTACCGCGACGAGCGCCCCAAGGCCCGACGGAAGGCGAAGCGGGCTAGGGCGCCCGAGCGCCGACCGTCGTACATCCCCAAACGGGGACGTCAGCCCGCGCGTCCCGACATCGACCTGACCCGGTCGGCGTCGGTCGACGACGAGGTAGTCATCGACCTGCGCGACCGCGCCGTTGCCCGCCACGACGGCGACACCGGCCAGCCGGGCGGTCGGCCTCAGACGTAGGTGAACGCCTCCAGGGCAATCGGGGGCACCTGCACGTGGGAGATGAGCGGGTGCGCGCGGCGGTGGCCGAGCTCGCCTGCGCCGAGGAGCACCTCATGGAGCTTCTCGCCCGGGCGAAGGCCCGTGTAGACAATGCCGATCGGGCGACCCGACTGCGCTGCGAGGCGACGGGCCACGTCCGCGATGCGCACCGGCTGACCCATGTCGAGCACGAGGGCCTCGCCGTCGCTGCCGATGGCGCCGGCCTGGATGACGAGCTGCACCGCCTCCTCGACCAGCATGAAATAGCGGGTCACCTCCGGATGGGTCACCGTCAGCGGCCCGCCCGCGGCGATCTGTTTGCGGAACGCCTCGAGGACCGAACCCCGACTCCCCAGCACGTTGCCGAAGCGGACGCTCAGGTACGTGCCGCTGGCGCGTTCGGCGACCGCAGCGGTGAGCTGCTCAGCGGTCCGCTTGGTCCGGCCGAGCACACTCGTGGGGTCGGCCGCCTTGTCGGTGCTGATGTTCACGAACCGGGCCACGCCGGTGCGCTCCGCGGACAGGAGCAGATGGAGGGTGCCGGCCACGTTGGTCTTCTCGCCCTCCTCGGGGTACATCTCCAGCAACGGGAGGTGCTTGAGCGCTGCTGTGTGGAAGACCACGTCGGGGCGGTGTTCGTCGAACACCTCGTCGATTCGTGCGGCGTCTCGGATGTCGGCGACCACCAGGTTGCGGGTGTCGAGCAGGGCCCGGCCCTCGATCGACATCTGCACCGCGTGCAGCGCCGACTCGTCGCGATCGACCATGACCAGACGAGCAGGACCGAAGCGGTCGATCTGGCGGCAGAGCTCCGAGCCGATCGAACCGCCGGCGCCGGTGACCAGCACCACCTTGCCGGTGAGGTAGCCCGCGATCTGGTCGACATCGGTGGTGATCTCGTGACGGCCGAGCAGGTCACGCTCGTCGATCGGCCGCACGTCGGACACGGTCACGTCGGCACCGATCAGGTGGTCGACCGGGGGGAGCAGCGACACGCTCAGGTTCGCGTCGAGCGCCGCGTTGGAGAGGTCCCGGACCAGTTCGCCGGTACCGCTGGGGATCGCCACGATGAGATGGTCGGCGCCGGTGGACTCCGCTGCTGCGGTCAGGCGGTCGCGCCCACCGAGCACCGGGACCCCGAGGACCCGGAGCTTGTGTTTCGCCGGATCGTCGTCGAGCAACGCGACCGGGTACCAGGGGCTCTCGGGGTTGCGCAACATCGCGGTCACGAGCTGCACCCCGGCCTCGCCGGCGCCGAACACCAGCACCTTGCGGGACGCGTCCAGCGATGGGCGCAGGCGGCGATCGATGGCCGAACGCCAGGCGTAGCGGGTCATGCCCATGAGCAGCAGCGCGAACAGGCCGGCCGCCAGCGACACCGAGGTCGGCACCAGCCTCGGCTCGAAACACCACCGAGCGATGATCGCCAAGAGCGCGGTCACGGTGATCGCACCACGCGTCACAGCGGCGACCTCGTCGAAGGAACCGAAGCGCCACCGGCCGATGTAGAGGCCGAGGCCCAAACCGGCGACGAGTTGCAGCGTGCCGCCCAACAACGCGGCAGCCATCACCGACCGGACACGCCACTGCCCGAGGTCGCCATCGAAGCGGAGCAGTACCGCCAGCCACATCCCCGCGCACCACGCAGAGACGTCCATCAACGCCTGAACCACCATGCGGTTGCGGCCGAACGTGCGAAGCACGAACGCGCGCGCACCGTGAGTGGTGCTTTCCTGTCCCAAAGCATGCTCCTCGGACTGTCCCGGTCCGGGATGCGACGGCGAGATGCCGGCGCGATGTTCGACTCGTCGAGTCGACCGACCGGGTCGCCCCGGCAGGTCGGCTCGGGTGACTCATCGGCACGTCCCCTGCGGCCTTGAGGAAACCCGCCGGCTGCCGATCGGGTTGAGGTGCGCACTGCCCTGACCGATCCCGCCGCCGAGCCCAGGTACGCTCGGCGCGTCGTGCCCACCACCTCCGCTGCCCCAGCGCGCCCCCGCCTTCGCCGGGTGGGCGTGGTCGCCATGGCCGCGATCGCTGCCGTTGGAATCGCCGCATTCGATGACGCCGCACCGACGGGCCAGCCATTCGTCGACGGGGTCTGGCGGGTCGGGGCCGCGCTCCTGACGGTGATCTCCGCCACGCTCGCGGGTCCGGTGGCGGGCGTCATCGCCGCTGCCGCGGCCGCTGGTGCCTCCGGCGACGTCGTGTTGTTCCTCGTGGCGGTCGTCGGCATCGCTGCAGCCGTCGTCGCGTCGCGTGCCCTGCCGCTCCGGCGACGTGAGCTCGGAGCAGTGACGGGGCTGGCAGTCTCGGTCGTCGTTTTCCGTCTCTCCTTCACCGCACCCCATGGCATGGCCACGCTCGTCGCGGGCGCGGTGGTGGCGGTGCTCGTGCTCGGCGCGGTGATCGACGGCGAGCGGTGGTACCGCCGAACCGTCGTCGCGACGGTGTTGACCATCGGGTTCGCGATGGTGCTGGGCTTGCTCGCGCTCGGGCTCGCGGGGCTCGGCGCCCGTTCCGACGTCACCGCGGCCATCGACGATGCCGACGCCGCGCAGCAGCTGATCCACGACGGCGAGCTCGGTCGGGCCGGCGTTCGGGTGCAGGACGCAGCTGCTGCGCTCCAACGGACCGACGAGGCCATCTCCAAGCCTTGGGTGCGCGTCACCAAGCTCCTCCCGGTGCTGGCACAGCACGTCGAGCTGCTCGACACCTTGGTCGGGCTGGGCGCCGAGGCCACCGAGACGGCAGGAGCGGTGCTCACCAGGCTCGACGACGGCGCTCTGGCCATCAACGACGGATCCGTCGACATCGCGACGCTCGCGGCGGTGACGCCCGACGTCGAACAGCTCGCCTCGGTCGTGCACGAGCTCGCACTCAGGGTCGACGAGCTCGATTCGCCGTGGCTCGTTTCGCCGGTCCGGTCGCGGCTGCGAACAGTCCGTGACGACCTCGCCGACCTCGACGAGGAGGCGACGAGAGCCTCTGCGGCCATCGGCTTCGCGCCCGCAATGCTCGGCGCCGACGGGCCCCGTCGCTACCTTGTCGTGTTCGCGACGCCCTCGGAGGCCCGTGGCAGCGTGGGCCTCCTCGGGAACTGGGCGGTGCTGACGGTCACCGACGGTCGGCTCGCGCTCGGTGGTGTCGGCCGAATCAGCGACCTCGCCGCCTTGCTCGCCGCCGAGCCCGACGTGGCGCTCGGCGGACCCGCTCGCTACCTCGACGCGTACGGTGGCTACGACATCGTCGGCGAACCCCAGGACGCCACGATCAGCCCCCACTTCCCCGATGTCGGAGAGGTGGTGGCCGGGCTCTTCGCTTCGGCGACGGGCACGACCGTGAACGGGGTGGTGCTCGCCGATCCGGCGACGTTGGCCGGCATCCTGCAGCTCACCGGGCCGATCGTGGTCGACGACGTCCGCCTCGACGCCCGGACCGCGGAGCGGTTCCTGCTCGTCGACCAGTACGAGACCTTCGCGTCGAACGACCAGCGCATCGATTTCCTCAGCGGGGTGATCCAGCAAGCCTTCCTGGCGGTCCTGTCCATGGATTCCAGCGACCTGTGGACCCTCCGCAATGCCTTGCGTGAACCGGTGCGCCAGGACCGGCTCGCAATCTACGCCATGGTCGACAGCGAGCAGACCGTCCTCGCCGAGCTGGGCCTCACCGCCGGCTTCCCCGCGCCAGGCCTCGAACCCGCCCTCGATGCTGAGCACGGTCCCGTCGACGACGTCGTCGCCGCGATCACCTTGAACCGCGGCCAGAACAAGATCGACGCGTTCCTCCACCGTTGGGTCTCCTATGACGCCCTCGTGGACCCGGCGACGGGCGGATTGCGCGCCCGGATGGTCGTCGAGCTCACCAACGATGCCCCGGCGGCCGGGCTCTCCGAGGCCATCATCGGCAGCAACGACCAGGGCCTCCCACCCGGCACCAACTGGCAGCGACTGCGCCTGTACAGCGCGCACCGATTCGTCGCGGCCACCATCGACGGGGGCCCCCTCGCGATGCAGGTGGGAGAGGAGTTCGGTCTGGCGGTCGCCACCGCCGACGTGCAGATTCCCGCGGGCGCAACCGTCACGATCGTCGTCGAGCTCGAAGGAGAGGTCGATCTGCGCGACGGCTATGACCTCGCGGTGGCCGGCCAGGCGCTGCCCAACCCCGACCGCGTGGACATCACCGTGTGGACGACCGACGGGTCCGCGGTCTCCGAAGCCGGCATGGCGGCAACCGGCTCCCAATGGTTCAGCAGCACGACGACGTCGGCCGATCTGCGGCACCATCTGGCGATCGGATGAGGCCCGTAGAGGTCACCGCAGCACCTCGCTGGGCCGTTCGACCCAGAGCCGCGATGCCGCAGGGGTGGGATAGCCCCTGCCATTGCGGGCCGTCCTCCGCGACGATCGACACAAGACCTCAAGCATCGTCTGGCTCCGACCGATCGATAACTACAGTCGGTTCGCGGCACGGAAGCGTCGAACTCGGCCCTCGATGCGCAGCAGCCTGGACCACCTCATGATTCGAAAACTCCTCCTCACCGCCGCCTTCTTCGTGTTCCTCGCGGCGACGCCGGCGGCCGCGCAGTACAACGCCAAGCCGACCCTGACCGTCGACCCCCTCGTCGCCGAGGTCGGCGACACGGTCTCGGTCACCCTGGCCGGATGCGGCCTGCCCGACGGCACGGAGATCCCGGTGTTCATCGACGACGTCGAAGTGGGCGTCGGCACCTTGATCGGTGGCACGTTCACGATCGACGTCGTCGTGCCCGACGAGGCCGGGGGCGTGCTCGAGGTCGAGGTCGAAGCGGCATGTGAGAGCGCAACCGACGACGAGGTCAAGTTCGGCGTGTTGAGCGCCAGCCTCGCCATCCAGCCACCGACCCTGCCGTTCCAGCCCCCCACCGGCGGCACCGGCGGGGACCTCGCCCGCACCGGCGGCAATGCGCTTCCGGTCGCTCAGGTGGGTGCGGGGCTCATCGGCCTCGGAGCGCTCGCGCTGGTGCTGGCACTTCGGCGAAACGACGACGACCGTCCGCTCCGGCAGTTGCCCGCGGACGTATGACGTCGCGCGTGCGGGAATGTCACGCCAGGGCCCGGTCCACGACCTATCGTCGCTCCAGCTGACCCATGGATGCCTCGTACTACGTCCGCCTGTTGCGCCTTCGCTGGAAGGTGTTGGCCGTCACCGCGCTCATCGGTGTCGCCGCGGGCCTCGGCACATTGCTGATCTCCACCGATGAGCCCGGCCCCCGAGAGACGTACTGGACGGCCGCCCATCGCCTCATCGTCAATCCCGACGCCACCGCAGCGGGTCGCTACCCGAACCTGCCCCAGACGGCGTTGTTGGCAACGGGCGGGTCCGTCCCTGCCGCGGTCGCCGAACCGCTGGGCCTCGACGAGACCGAGCTGGTCTCCCGGGTCCGCACGATCACGGACCTCGAGGTCAGCGTCATCGAGATCTCCGCCGTCGCCAAGGGCCTCGACGCAACCGCCGCGGCCGCAGAGGCAACCAAGATCGCCGATCTGCTGGCCGAGGCCCTCGTGGCCGACCTCGGTGCGGCCGACCTCGCCGCCTACCGTGACCTGGTTGCAACGGCGCAGACCGACGTTGCCGCGACGCTCGACGCCCTCGACGAGGCCGAACTCGCCATCGAGGCGCTCGAGGCCGAACGCGACGCGCTCGTGATCGCGCAGGCCGATCCGGTGCCGACCCCCACCCCCGACCCCGATGGCGCCGGTACCGACACGCCGGCTGCTCCGGCGCGCACCATCGACGACATCGACGACGACCTCCGCCAGGCGCGCATCGTCCGTGACAAGCGTTTCTCGGCGTACCAGGACGCGACCGACGCCCTCGACCAGCTCGAACGGCAGGGTGAACCGGCGCCGCTCATGATGACCCTCACCAAAGTCGAGGCCTACGAGATCGAAAAGAAGGCCTACGACCGCCGCATCGACGAGGGCCGCACGAAGAACAACAACTTCAACCGGCGGACGCTCGAAGACGACGGTCGGGCCAGCAACACCATCGCCCGAACGGTGTCCAATCCCGCCGTGCGTGGTGGGCTCGGCGGTGCGGCAGGTCTCGTGCTGGGACTGGCTGCCGTGCTGATCCACGTCCGCTTCGACCCGCGGTTGCGCACCCGCAACGACGTCGAGGAAGCGTTCGATCTGCCGGTGATCGCGGAGATCCCCAGATTCGACAAGGGCGCGGCGTCCCGCCTGGAGGTCCACGCACTGACCCGGACCCGGTCGCCGGTCACCGAGGCCTATCGCGTGCTGCGGTCGGCCTTGTTGTTCGCGAGCTCGAACCCCGACTCCGGCGAGGTTCTCGAACCCGTCGGCCTGCACGACGCCGGCATCGCCGACCAGCGCGACGTGCGGGTCATCATGGTCACCTCCCCAGGCCCTTCGGAGGGAAAGACGACGACGGCGGCGAACCTCTCGGTGGTGCTCGCCGAGGCGGGCTACGAGGTCCTCGTCGTCAACTGTGACTACCGAATCCCCAAGCTGCACCGCTACTTCAAGCGGCCGCTCCAGCCGCGTCGCACCCTCGAAACCGGGATCAGCGGCGTGACCCTCGTCGGAGACGTCTCCGACGTCGAACAGAGCAGGAACCCCACTGCGGTGGTCGAGGCGCAGCGAGCACTCATCGAGAAGGCACGCGGGCGTTTCGATGTCGTCGTGCTCGACACGGCGCCGCTCCTCGCGACCAACGACGCCGCGGCGCTGCTGCCGGTGGTGGACCTCGTCGTCATCGTGGCCCGCGAGGGCCGCACCGACCGCGACGCGGCACGCGAGGCCGTCGACCTGCTGCGTCGCCGCGGCGCGACCGTTGCCGGCGTTGTCCTCACGGCAGCCTCCGGGTTCGGACGCAGCAGGCACTACCTGCGGTACCGGTACGGGCATTACTACGACGCCGAGGGCAGCCGTGGTCGCGGTCGGGGCCGCAAGGCGAAGTCCAAGCAGGCCACCGACGAGGCCGTGCGGAGCGAGCTCGAACCGGTCGGGGCTCGCTGACACGAGCGGCGGGTCTCGTCAGGCCTCGTCGCCGATGAGAACACCGTGCGCTCGGAGCCGATCGATCAACGTAGCGACGTCGCGTGCGACGATCGCCTCATCCTCGTCGAACGCGCGGGCGAGCTGGGCCACGGCCGCCTCGGTGCGGGTCGCCCCGTCCAAGAGCGCGAACACCGCCCCACCGACGGGGTCAAGCGCAAGCAGCTCCTGCGTCGCTGTGTGGTGCACCACAGCGCCATCGGCGGTGAGCACCGCGGCGACGTCGGGGTGTGGACGCAGCACCTCACGATCGGTCGTGCCGGGCGAGGGGCGGCACACGAGGCGGCTCGGAGCGGCCACCAGGTCGGCGGGGCGACCCGCCAGGTCCACGACGAGGTCGAGCACGGCGTCGACGTCATCGTGCTCGACGCGTCGCCGGTGAGTGCGCGACGCGAGCGTCGCGAGGGTCAGCAGTCCGGCACCGTCGGCGTCGAGCTGGTCCTGCGAGTTCGTGGCCAGCTCGAGGGTGGCCTCGGTAATCGAGAGCTCCGACACCGTGAGTGCGGCACCGCCACGCCAGGACGGGAACAACGTGACCGCTGGTCGGCCCGCCCGGACCACCGAGCCGCCGACCTCACCGGGACGCACGTACCAGCGTTGCTGGTGCGCCGAGAGCGCTCCGGCGTCGAGGTCGACGCCGGTACGCAGGCGGGAGCCGGCCTTGACCGTCAGTGGTTTCGGATACGCCCGAACGATCGCGGCGTCGGCCCGGACGCTCGCCACCTCGTCGGACAGGTAGCCCCACCCTCGGAGGCATGCGGCCACGGCGAGGGTGGTCTTGCCGGCTGTGGACGGCGCGGCGGCGATCACTGCCTCGGCACTGTCGGGAACGGTGAGGCACGCGGCGTGCAGGTTCACGTGGTCCGGTCGCGATGCGATCGCAACGAGATTGCACCAGGCGATCAGCGCATCGACGATGTGGGCGCGGTCGAAGCTGCGGCGCACCTCGGCGCCGTCACCGGCCAGCACCAGGCGGTCGTCGTCGATACTGATCGAGATGTCGTGTACCGACCCTGGGGGGTCGAGGGACGAGGCCGTTTCCACCAGGTCGCCCAGCGCCCGCTGCAGCAGCATCGCGACGATCTCGTCGGCCACCTGGAGGACGACCAGGTCGGCACCCACCGCCAACTCGAGAGTTGTCACCGCGCCACCGCCCCCATCGCCGATACTGAGCTCATGGACCACCTCGACCGGATCGTGTCGCGTCGCCCGGGTGTGCGCTGGCGCCAGAGCGTGCGGGGCGTGCTGTTGCACACCCGGGCCATGGACGACCCTGTGCTCGTGACGAGTCCGGGCGACGCAGTGTGGGCAGCGCTGGAGCGGCCGTGCAGCATCGAGGAGCTGGTGGCAGCCATGGCCGACCGGTTCGCCGGTGACGCAGCATTGATTCGCGGCGACATCGAAGCGCTCCTGGCCTCGCTCGAAACGCTCGGCGTCATCGACGTCGAGGGCTGAGGCCCGCTCACAGGATCCCGAGGCGGCGGGCGAGGTCGGACTGCCAGCGGCCTCCGGGGTCGACCGAGCGGCGCACCGCCTGCCACTCGCCGAGGCGTGGATACATGGTGGGCACCAGGGCGGGGTCGAGGCGCGCATCCTTGGCGAGGTAGATGCGTCCCCCCGCCGCCGCCACCTTCACGTCGAGGGCGTCGAGCAGCGGAGCGACCGAGCGATTCCCCGCAGGGAAGTCCGCAGCGAGGGTCCAGCCGAGGAGCGGGAACGAAAGCGGGGCAGGGTCTGCGGGGCCGAATCGTTTCAGCACGGCCAGGAACGACGGTGCGCTGGACCGGGCGATGGTGTGGACGATCTCCCGCAGCATCTCCTCGGCACCGTCGGGAACCACGACCTGCCATTGGACGAATCCGGGTCGGCCGTACAGGCGGTTCCAGCCGCGAATCCCGTCGAGAGGGTGGAAGAAGCGGCTGATCGTCTGGAGCTCGGCGATGCGCCGACGCGGCGCCCGACGGAACCAGGCCTCGTTGAAGGCCCGCACGGTCGCCCGACGCAGTAGCCCGGAGGGGACCGTGGCGGGCGCCGAGACCCGCTGCCGCGGATCGTAGGCCAGCGCGCCGTCGCCGAGGGCGTCGTCGCCGAGCCCGTCGAGCGGAGCGAAGTCGCCCGTGGTCAGTACCGAGCGACCGGTGCAACGTCCGGTGGTCACCAGATCGATCCACGCGACTGAATAGCGGGAGGTGTGGTCGGCGACGCGCATGGCGTCCATGAGCGCGTCCAACGACGCCAGACGGGTGGTGTCGACCTGTAGACGCGAGGACGGGATCGGAGTCAGGCGGAGCGTCGCGGCGACGATGATCCCGGTGAGTCCCATGCCGCCGACGGTCGCCCAGAACAGCTCGGATTCGACGTCGGGGGAGCAACGAACGACCGTGCCGTCGGCGCAGAAGAGCTCGAGCTCCTCGACATGGGAGCCGATCGAGCCGTCGCGATGGTGGTTCTTGCCGTGTACGTCGTTGGCGATGGCGCCACCGATGGTCACGAAGCGGGTGCCGGGGCTGACGGGGGTGAACCATCCCTGCGGCACCACGGTGCGCAACAGATTTTCGATGGTGGTGCCGCCGTGCAGCCGGACGCGACCGTCAGGTCCGACACTCAAGGCGGCGTCGTCGATGCGGGAGGTCTCGACCACCAGCCCTCCGGCGTTGGTGGCCTGGTCGCCGTAACTGCGGCCGAGCCCACGCGCGATCAGGCCCCGCTCGTCGACGTCGGCGAGCAGGACGCGCAGGTCGCCGACCGAGGCCGGGCGCGTCGCGTTTGCCCGCGACCACGTCGAACGTCCCCAACCGCTGAGTAGCTCGTCGTCACCCATAGACGGCCCCAAGGTAGAACGCCGCCCAGGCGACGGCGAGCACCTGGAAGGCGAGGTCGTGGAGGAACACCTGCTCGGGATGCTCGCCCCGTCCGTCCTCGATGGCGGCGCCGTAGCGCGCCAGCGCGCCCGCGAGCATCACGAGCGACCCCGCTGCGAGCCAGCCCACGCGCGCGTTCGTGGCCATGACCCACATGGCATAGGCCACGACGGTGGTGGCACCCGATGCTGCGGTCACGACGCGGAGCGACCCCTTGGAGTACTGCTCCAGCACCGCACGACCGCTGCCGGCGGGCGCTCGGTTCAGCTCGGCGGTGCGCTTGCCGGTGACCATGAACAGCGATCCACCGCAGATGACGGCGACGAACCACGCCGACAACGGCACGTCGGTGGCAGTGCCGCCGCCCACGGCTCGCAGCACGAAGCCCGACGCCACGACGACCAGGTCGACCCATGGCACGTGTTTGAGGGTGCGGGAGTAGGCCACGTTGATCGCCAGGTAGGCGGCCAGCACGATGCCGAACGACCCGTCGAGCGCGACCCCGCCGGCGACGGCGACCGCCCCCGTCACCGCCGCGGCACGGTTGGCGAAGGAGACACTGATCTCGCCTGCGGCCACCGGGCGTCGGCGCTTCGTGGGGTGGGCTCGATCGACGTCCACGTCCGCAGCGTCGTTGAAGAGGTACACGGCACCGGCGGCGAGGGTGAACAGTGCGATCGCCAGGACCGTGCGCCCGAAGGTCGAGGCATCGAAGATGTCAGCTGCCGCGACGGGAGCCGCTGCGACCAGCAGGTTCTTGATCCACTGACGTGGGCGGGTCGCCCGGAGGACCGCGAGCGCCCGACGGCGCATCGTCACGACGCGAGCTTTCGCCACAGCGGCGCGGGGAGGACCCGCAACGCAGTGAAGGCGAAGCGAAGGACACCCGGCGACCAGACGACGCGGCGACGGCGCCGGATCCCCTCCACGATATCGAGCGCGACCGCGTCGGCCGTGGTGGAGAACGGAGCCTTCGGTCGGCCCTCGGTCATCTTGGTGTGGACGAACCCCGGTCGAACGACCATCACGTGCACGCCCGAGCCGTGCAGCGCATCGGCGAGCGCCAGCGCGAAGCCGTCGACGCCCGCCTTGGTGGCGCCGTACACGGCATTTTCGGGCCGTACCCGCATCCCGGCGACCGATGACAAGACCACGAGGCTGCCGTGCCCCTGGATCTTCAGGGTTCGCGCCGCCGCCTGCATCGCGGCGATGGCGGCGGTGAAGTTCAGCTCACTCAGTTCGGTGGTGTCCACCGTCGGGTCGTCGAGGCTGAAGGGGAGCCCCAACCGGCCGAACGCCACGACGACGACGTCGATGTCCCCACGCGTCCGGGCCGCCGCTATGACGGTCTCGGTGGCCTGCGGGGTGAGGGCGTCGTAGGCAACGACGTCGACCACCGCCCCGCGCGCCCGCAGCGACTCGGCACGGTCGTCGATGGCGGCAACGTCGCGTCCGGCGAGGACGACGCGTCTGGTGCGGTCGTCGACGAGCGCTTCCACGACGGCGAACCCGATGTCGGAACCGCCGCCGAGGACGAGGACGGACTGCGGTGCGCCCATCGCGTCACGCATGGGTCGAGAACGGGTGGTCGCGGCGAGCCATGGTCACAGTGTTGCCCGGTGCCTGATGAGAGCGCGCGATACCCGCGCCGGTCGCGCGAGAGGCCGGTACCGTGAGGCCATGACCTCGGCGCAGGACCAAGCGATGGCCGACGACCACCAAGACGACGGCGGCCAGGGGGCACGGAGCGGGCCTCGGTCGCCGCAGGGCGTGTCGGCCCGATGAGCACGCGGATGTTGATCTTGGCGTCGCTCCTGTGCGGGCTGGCCATCCTGGTCGCCTTCGCGGTGCAGGTGCTTGTCGCCACCTGAACCGACACCCACGTGGCGCAGGGGTGACGTCCGCCTGCCGCTCACCTCCTCGTGAGCGAACCGGACCACCGATAGGATCCGCCCCATGCCCAACGATGCAACGCACTTCGATCTCGTCGTCATCGGAGGCGGACCCGGTGGCTACGGCACGGCACTGTATGGCGCCGCCGCCGGACTCCAGGTGGCGCTCGTCGAGATGCATCGGGTCGGCGGCACGTGCCTGCACCTCGGTTGCATACCTGCCAAGGAGCTGCTCGAGACCGCCCACGTGCTCCGCACGGTCCGCAGCGCCGGCGACTTCGGCGTACGCACCACCGCGCCGCAGCTGGACCTCGGCACCACGATGAGCCGCAAGAACGCCGTGATCGATCAGCTCACCTCGGGCCTCGAGAGTCTCCTCAAGGGGCGCAAGGTCACCATGTTCGACGGCATCGGGTCCCTCCACGCCGGCCGGACCGTGCGGGTCACCGGCGGCGAGTCCGGCGACGTCGAGATCACCGGTACCAACGTCGTGCTCGCGAGCGGTTCGAAGCCGCGCACGATCCCGGGTTTCGACGTCGATGGCCGCATCGTCGTGACCTCCGACGAGGTCCTGTCGATCGATCACATCCCCGCACATGCCGCAATCATCGGGGGCGGGGCGATCGGCTGCGAGTTCGCATCGGCGCTTGCCGACTTCGGCACCAAGGTCATGATCATCGAGGCGTTACCGCAGATCCTCACCGGCTGCGACCAGGACGTCACCAAGGTCGTCGAACGGGCCTTCAAGAAGCGCGGGATCGACATCCGAACGGGCGTCAGCGTCTCGGGGCACCAGCCTCATGGCAACGGCACCGTCCTCACCTTGGCCGACGGCGAACAGCTCGACGTCGAGATGGTCGTCGTAAGCGTCGGACGTCGGCCGTACCCCGACCTGCTCGGCCTCGACGCGACGGCGGTCGTCGTCGACGAGCGCAAGTTCGTGGTCGTGGACAGCTTCTGTCGCACCCACGAGCCCGGTGTCTACGCCCTCGGTGACCTCGTGAACACGCCGCAGCTCGCCCACGTCGCATTCGCCGAGGCCATCATGGTGGTCAAGCACCTGCTCGGTGAGGCGGCGCTCCCCATCGACTACGGCAGGGTCCCGTGGGCCATCTACTGCCATCCCGAGGTCGCGTTCGCGGGGATGACCGAGGCCAGGGCCGCCGAGGCGGGCATCGAGACCGTGGTCTCCAAACACCGCTTCAACGGCAACAGTCGGGCCATCATCGTCGGCGAGGCCGAGGGCATGGTGAAGGTCATCGCCGCCAAGCGCCCCGACGGCAGCGCCGGTCAGATCCTCGGTGTGCACATGGCCGGCCCATGGGTCACCGAACAACTCGGCCAGGGATACCTGGCCGTCAACTGGGAGGCCACCGTCGAGGAGGTAGCGCAGTTCGTGCAACCTCACCCGACCATGAGCGAGCTCTTCGGCGAGACGGTGCTGTCGCTCACCGGCCGGGCACTGCACGGATGACCCCGCCGAGCCCACGACGTCCCGCCCGAACCCACGAGAGGTCACCCAAGACATGGCAGATGTGACGATGCCCCAGCTCGGTGAGACGGTCACCGAGGGAACGATCACGCGGTGGTTCAAGTCCGTCGGCGACCACGTCGCGCTCGACGAGGTGCTCTTCGAGGTGTCGACCGACAAGGTCGATTCCGAGGTCCCGTCGCCGCTGAGCGGGGTCGTCACCGAGATCCGCGCCGCCGAGGGCGACACGGTCGAGGTGGGCACGGTGCTGGCGGTCGTGGAGGCTGCGGGGTCCAGTACGCCGGCACCGGCTGCCCCGGAGCCGGAGCAGGCGTTCTTCGCCGAACCCGCTCCGAGCGAGCCGCCGCCGGTCCAGGCCGAGCCGACGCCTGCCGAACCCGGCGCATCCCCGGCACCTGCCGCCGCTCCTGAGGCCGGTGCCGGCCACCGGGTCACGATGCCGCAGCTCGGGGAGACCGTCACCGAGGGAACGATCACGCGGTGGTTCAAGTCCGTCGGCGACCACGTCGCGGTCGACGAGGTGCTCTTCGAGGTGTCGACCGACAAGGTCGATTCCGAGGTCCCGTCGCCGGCCAGCGGCGTCCTCTCGCAGATCGTCGTCAACGAGGGCGAGACCGTCGAGGTGGGTGCCGTCCTTGCCATGATCGGCAGCGAGGTGGGTACACCCGCTCCAGCGGCCCCGGCAGCTCCTGCGCCAGCGTCCCCGCCCGCTCCCGCTCCGTCACCGGGCGAACCCGCTGACGAGGGGGGGTCGCCCGGTTCGGAGCTGCCCTTGTCGCCGGTCGTGCGTCGTCTGGTGGCCCAGAGCGGCATCGATGCGACGGCGATCTCGGGTTCGGGCGTCGGTGGTCGCGTGACCCGGTCCGACGTCGAGCGCGCGATCAAGGCGCAGGGGCTCACCCTGGGCGGGGCCGCGTCTGCGCCCCAGCCCGTAGCGGCACCGGAGGCTGCGCCCGTCACGCCGGCGCCGGCGGGCGCAGCCACGTCTGGGTCCGCCCCGGCTCCTGCGACCAGCTCACCCGCGCCGCCGCCCAGCGTGACCGCGGCAACCGGTGACACCGTCGTACCCATGAACAACATCCGCCGTCGCACCGGCGAGCACATGGTGATGTCGAAGGCGGTGTCACCCCATGTGCTCACCGCGGTCGAGGTCGACTTCGAAGGCGTCGAGCAGGTTCGACGGACGCATCGCGCGCAGTGGAAACAGGCCGAGGGCTTCAGCCTCACCTACCTGCCCTTCATCATCCGCGCCGTCGTCGACGCGTTGCGTGAGTACCCGCACATCAACGCGAGCGTCGGCGAGAACGAGCTGATCCTGCACCACGACGTGAACCTCGCGATCGCGGTCGACCTCGACTTCCAGGGGCTGCTCGCCCCGGTCATCAAGGCCGCGGACACCAAGCGGCTCCGGGCGCTGGCGCGCGAGACGTCCGATCTCGCCAACCGGGCCCGCGCGAAGCAATTGTCCGCCGACGAGATCATGGGTGGGACCTTCACGATCACCAACCCCGGCCAGTACGGCACGCTGATGCAGTTCCCGATCATCAACCAGCCGCAGGTGGCGATCCTCTCGACCGATGGCATTCGCCGCAAACCGGTGGTCATCACCGACAACGCCGGCAACGAGGGCATCGCGATCCACTCGGTGGGCATCCTGGCGCTGGCATGGGATCACCGTGCCTTCGACGGCGCCTATGTCGCGGCCTTCATGAACCACCTGCGTTCGATCATCGAGACCCGCGACTGGGCGGCTGAGCTGTCGTGAACACCCGGGCGGCGCAACCGACGCCTCGCTCGTCGCTGTTCCGCCCCGCCCCCGAACGCCCCGGCTCGGCCTCGCCCCCCAGGCCACTGCGCATCCGGTGGCTCGGGCGGGTCCGCTATCGCGACGCGCTGGCGCTCCAGCACGCCCTCTTCGCTCGCGGCGTCGACGACCACTTGTTGCTCCTCGAGCACCCGCACGTGTTCACCCTCGGCGCACGTGGCGACACGGCGCACATCCTCGTCGACCCGGTCAGCCTCGGCGCCGAGGTGGTCGCCGTCGACCGAGGCGGTGACGTCACCTACCACGGCCCGGGTCAGCTCGTGGGCTACCCGGTCCGGACCCTGCCGGGGAAGCGTGGCGGTGGCATGGCCGACACCCAGGCCTACGTGGCCTCGGTCGAGCAGCTGCTCATCGACGCTCTGGCCCGGCTCGGGCTGCCTGGCTGCGGCCGTCTGGACGAACACCCGGGGGTGTGGGTCGAGCCCGACGGCGCCAACCCCCGCAAGATCGCCGCGATCGGGGTGCGGCTGACCCGAGCGCGGACGATGCACGGGTTCGCCTTGAACGTGGATACCGACATGACCTACTTCGACGCGATCGTCCCCTGTGGCATCGCCGACAAGGCGGTCACGTCGCTCGCCGCCGAAGGTGTCGACGTCGCCATGGCCGACGTCGTCGACGTCGTGGCCGCGTTGGCCGCGGAGCGCTGGGCCGCCGGTGGCCATGAACGTCAGGACGTCGCCTGGCGGGTCGCGCCAGAGGATCTCGCCCCCTTCACCCGAGGCCTGGGGCCGGGCCCCGAGGTGCGTGGCGCAGCGGCCCCGCAGACGCCCCGCAGCGACGTCCCCGTCCGGCTCCAGGGCCGACTCCGCGAGGCCGGGGTCCACGGCGGGCTTGGGATCACCGAACGCAAGCCGGAGTGGATGCGCGTCAAGGCCGAACGCGGCGACGCCTACCGGCGTCTGAAGTCGTTGACCCGGCAGCTCGACTTGGTGACGGTCTGCGAAGAAGCCGGTTGTCCCAACATCTACGAATGCTGGAACGAGGGCACGGCGACGTTCATGATCCTCGGTGAACGCTGCACCCGCGCCTGTGGCTTCTGCCTGATCGACACCCGCAAGCCGGAACCGCCCGATCCCGACGAGCCCGACCGAGTAGCCGACGCGGTGGCGCGCCTCGGTCTCGAGTACGTCGTCGTGACGATGGTGGCGCGTGACGATCTCGACGACGGGGGCGCGTTGCAGGTCGCCCGAACCGTGGAAGCCATCCGCGCCGCGACCGCAGGTACGAGCGTGGAGGTCCTCATCTCCGACCTCCGAGGCGATCCCGACGCGCTCGAGACGGTGTTCGCCAGTCTTCCGACCGTGCTCAACCACAACATCGAGACCGTGCCCCGGCTGCAGCGGGCGGTGCGCCCGTCGGCGTCCTATGCCCGCAGCTTGGCCGTACTGGCCCGCGCCAAGGCCGCCGGGCTCGCAACCAAGACGTCCATCATCGTGGGGATGGGTGAGACCCCTGACGAGGTCGTCGCGACCCTCGCCGACCTGGCGAACGTCGGCGTCGACATCGTGACCATCGGGCAGTACCTCCGCCCGACGAGCCATCACGTGCCGATCCACCGGTGGTGGACACCTGAGGAGTTCGCCGATCTGAAGGCCGTCGGTGAGGCGTTTGGCATCGCCCACGTGGAGTCGTCGCCGTTGACCCGCAGCAGCTACCACGCTGCCGGGGCCATGGCCGCGACCGACGCCGCAGCGGGACCTGGGGGCGCCGCCGCTGGGAGGTAGGGCCCCAGTGCTCGGGCGCCACGAGATCGATCGGGCGTTCCGGTAGGTCCGGACGAGGGTGGCAGCGTACGCTGTCGCCATGTTCGCGGATCGGATGGCCCTGGCACGAAAAGCGATGGCGGAGCACGACATCGATGCCCTGCTGTTGTCAGTTGGCGCCGACCTGCCGTACTTCACCGGGTACGAGGCGATGCCGCTCGAACGCCTCACCATGCTGGTGGTGCCCAGGGAGGGCGAGGCGACCCTCGTGATTCCCGCGCTCGAGGCCCCGCGCGTCGTTCCCCGTGACGAAGTCTTCACCTTGCGCTCCTGGTCGGAGACCGAAGACCCCATTGCGATCGTCGCCGAGCTGCTCGGTTCGACCGAGCGGGCCGCGATCGGTGATCAGACCTGGAGCCGTTTCACCGTCGATCTGCTGAACGCGAGCCCCAGGCTCTGGTTGAGCCGAGCGAGCGAGATCACCGGGCCGATCCGCGCCGTGAAGAGCGCCGACGAGATCGGCCGACTGCGCCAGGCGGCGTCGGCAGTCGACCTCATCGCGTCACGGCTCCAGGCCGGCGAGATCGACCTCGTCGGACGAACCGAGGCCGAGGTGTCCGCAGAGCTGGGCCGACAGATCCTCGCCGAGGGCCACGGACGGGTGAACTTCGCGATCGTGGCCGCGGGGGAGAACGCCGCGAGCCCCCATCACCATCCCGGCGACCGGGTCATCGCTCCCGGCGAGGTCGTGTTGTGCGACTTCGGCGGGACGTGGTTCGGTGACGACGGCGTCGGCTACTGCTCCGACATCACCCGATGCGTGTGGACCGGCACGCCCGACCCCGCGTTCGCGGAGCTCTACGACGTGCTCTACACCGCGCAAGGCGAACAGGTCCGGTCGGTGGCCAGCGGGGTGTCCGCGCAGGAGATCGACCGCATCGGACGCGCCGTGATCGCCGACGCCGGCTACGGCGAGTACTTCGTGCACCGAACCGGGCACGGCATCGGTGTGGAGGCCCACGAAGACCCCTACATCGTCGAGGGCAACGAGCAGCCCCTCGAGGTGGGACATGCGTTCAGCATCGAACCAGGGATCTACATCGCCGGCCGCTGGGGCGCACGGCTCGAGGACATCGTCGTCGTCGCCGACACCGGCGTCGACGCGTTGAACGTGGTCGATCACCATCTCGCGGTTCTTGCCTGAGCCGGTCGCGGCCGCCCCATGATCGACCTCGACGCCGCGACCTTCCTCCTGCAATGGGCCACCGGAGGGCTGTTCTTCCTCTGGGTGACCGGTCGCCACCGCCTCGTGGGGATCGGGTACGGCTGGTCGATCCGGCTGAGCTACCTCGCCATCGCCATCCTCAGCTTGGTCGTGGGCCTGCGCTGGCACACGCTGTGGGTGCGTGAGGCTGCTTCCATGGGCCTCATCGCGTCCGTGATCGTGGCCATGGCCGTCTCGGTGGCACGACGCAAGGCCGGGGTGTCGGGCCAACGTGAGGTCGTCGAGCGCCGGTCGGAGCGGGTCACGGCCATGACCGGAATCGACCGTGACGTGCAGCGCTTCGATCGCAGCGTCGGTGAGTTCCCCCCCGACCTCGATCTCGTCGCGCCAGCAATCGGGGTGATCGGTCTCGTGGCCGGTGCGATCGAAGCGGGCGACCCGGCGTGGCTGTCGGTGGCGCGCACGCTGGTGGGAGCGGCATTCCTGGGGGCGGTCACCGACGCCATGTTGCTCGGACACTGGTACCTGGTACAGCCCGGGCTCTCCCGCCGGCCGATCCACGAGCTCGTCCGCGCCACCGGCTACCTGTGGCTGCCCGAGCTCGTGGTCCTGTTGCTGCCCACCGGGATGTGGTCGGTGCTCAACGGCACGATCGACGACAACTACAACGGACTGCTCGGCTGGTTCTGGGTGGCCTGTGTGCTCACCACGATCGGACTGGTCGTGGTGACGATCGCCGCGCTGCGCGAGAAGCAATACTCGGCCGTGATGGCGGCAACGGGCCTCATGTACCTGGCGATCCTGACCGCGTTCGGTATGGATGTGGTCGCCCGCGTTCTGCTCGACACCTGACCCCGAGCCGGCGGCCCGGAGTGCGCCGCCTGCCGAACCCCTTGGGAGAACGATGAACGACACCGAGACGATCAGGACGCGGCGAACCCCGCTGATCGTGGCCGCGGTGACAGTGGCGATTGCCGTCGCGGCCGGTCTGGTCTGGTACCTGGCCTTTCGGGACGATGCCGCGGCGCGAGTGGACTCCGACGCTGCCGCCCGGGCCCGGGCCCAGGCCTTGGCCGACGCGGGGGGCGAGGCCGTCGAAGTGCTCGACGGTGTATGGACCGTCGACACCACCGTGGGGACCTTCGACCAGAGCTGCCTCACCGATGTGTGCAGCGCGACCTTTGCCGGCTTCCGGATCGACGAGGAGCTGGCGAACTTCGGTGCGAAGACCGTGGTCGGTCGCGCCCCGGGCGTGTCGGGAACGATGACGCTCGACGGATCGGTCATCACCGCGGTCGAGGTGACCGTCGACCTGACCGGTCTGGTCACCGACAGCAGCAGCCGGAACTCGGCCATTCGCAGTCAGGCGCTGGAGACGAGGGCGTTTCCCGAGGCACGGTTCACGCTGGCCACGCCCATCGACCTCGGGTCGGTGCCCGAGCCCGGCGCCGAGGTCGCCGTCGAAGCCACGGGCGAGTTGACCATCCACGGCGTGACCCGACTCGAGACCATCGCGCTCACCGCGTCCTTCGACGGCGTCCGGATCGGGGTGGTCGGGGCACTCGGCCCGATCCTTCTCGCGGACTACGACATCGACAAGCCCCGTGCCGCCGTCGTGCTGTCGGTCGAGGACAACGCCATCATGGAACTGCAGCTGTTCTTCGCGAAGCGTTGACGAAAGTCCAGGTCGGAGGGGTCTCGAGACGGGCCGCGCCGCCGACCGATGCACGCGGACTATCGGTGGTTGGCTTCCTGCCGACATAATGGTCAGAGGTGCTTCGGGCCGGGGTGAGCGCGTCAGAGCGTCGGTGCCCGGTTGCGGGCCTGCTACAGGGAGACGAGACATGCCGAGAGCGATCTGGAGCGGGTCGATCAGCTTCGGGCTGGTGAACATCCCAGTCAAGCTCTACAGCGCGGTCAGCCGCAAGACCGTGCAGTTCAACCAGCTCGACGGCGAGACCGGATCGCGGATCCGCCAGAAGCGCGTCAATGCCGAGTCCGGCGAAGAGGTGCCCTTCGCTCAGATCGTGAAGGGCTATGAGCTCGGCGAAGGACGATACGTGACGATCACCGACGAGGAGCTCTCCTCGCTCGACCCCGAGGCGACCCGCAGCATCGATCTGCAGGAGTTCGTGCTCCAGTCCGAGATCGATCCCGTCTTCTACGACGCGGCGTACTACCTGGTGCCCGACCAGGGCGCCCGCAAGGCCTACGCGCTGCTGGTCGAGGCCATGAGCGGAGCCGGGCGCGTCGGTCTCGCCAAGTTCGTGATGCGCACCAAGCAGTACCTGGCGGCGATGCGTCCCGTGGACGGCGTGTTGATGTTGTCGACCATGGTCTACGCCGACGAGGTCAACCCGGCATCGAGCATCGACGGGCTCGACGACCTCGCCGACATCGAGTTGACAGCTGCCGAGCGTGCCATGGCCCAGCAACTCATCGAGAGCCTCTCGGCGGACTTCGAGCCGGAGAAGTACGAGGACGACTACCGCAACCGCGTCCTCGAGCTCATCGATCGCAAGGCCAACGGCGAGGAGATCGTCATGGCCCCGGAGGGCCCCGCTCCCACCCAGGTCGTCGACCTCATGGCCGCTCTCGAAGCGAGCGTCGCCGCGGCCAAAGAAGCGCGGAAACGGCACCCGGCGGCCGGTGCCGAAGCCACTGCGAAGGTCAAGGAGCGCGCGACGCGTACGGCAGCGAAATCCGACGCCAGTGCAGAGGCTCCGCCGAGGAAGACGCGAGCCAAGAAGGCCTCCTGAGCGACATGGTCGGGGAGAAGACGCTCGTCGAGGTGGGCGCCCGTTCCCTGGCGCTCACGAATCTCGACAAGGTGCTGTACCCCGACGAGGGGTTCACCAAGGCCGAGGTCATCGGGTACTACGCGACGATCGCGCCGACGATGCTCACCCACATCGCCGATCGTGGCATCACGTTGCGGCGATGGCCCGACGGTGTCGACGGCCCGTCGTTCTTCGAGAAGCGCTGCCCCTCGCATCGTCCGGAGTGGCTCGAGGTCGCGGCCGGACCTGGGGATCGTGGGGGCAGCATCGACTACTGCCGCCTGAGCGAGCCGGCAGCGCTGGTGTGGACGGCGAACCTCGCCGCGCTCGAGATCCACGCGCCGATGGCACGAGCGGCCGACATCGAGTCGCCGACGATGGTCGTCTTCGACCTCGATCCGGGCACGCCTGCAACGATTGTCGACTGCGCCCGGGTCGCGCTGCGGATTCGTGACCTCCTGGCAGACCTGGGGCTCCAGTGCTGGCCGAAGACGTCGGGCTCCAAGGGCATGCAGCTCTACGTGCCGCTCAACACGCCGCACACCCATGACCACGCCGGACAGTTCGCGCTCGCAGTCGCGCAACTCCTCGAGAAGCAAACCCCGCGCACCGTCACGTCGCTGATGAAGAAGAGCCTGCGGCCCGGGAAGGTATTCGTGGACTGGAGCCAGAACTCACGCCACAAGACCACGATCGCCCCCTACTCGCTGCGGGCGCGAGCCCGTCCGACGGTGTCGACACCGTTGCGGTGGGACGAGGTCGCCGAGGGAGCCGACGGCGCCGATCTGGTCTTCGTCGCCGGTGACGTCGTCGCTCGGGTCGAAGCCGTCGGTGACCTGTTCGCTCCGACCACCACCCTGGAGCAGGCGCTGCCGAAGCCCGCCTAGGAGACAGCCGACGTCTGCTCCGGAGGTCAGTGGTGACGAGGGGATGGCCCGACGTCGTCGAGGTCGCGATTGAGCGCGGCGATCTCCGGAGCCAGCGCGGCGACGTCGCTCCCGCTCCAGTGGGCGCCGGCCCCCTTGGTGTGGGCGATGTCGGCTGCGGCGTAGGACGCCGTCTCGTCGAGCGTCTCGTGCTCGAGGAGCGCAGCGGCCAGGGCCTCGAGCTGGGGCAAGTGGCCGCGCAATGTGCCGACGGCGGTCTCGTAGCATTCGTCGACGATGCGACGGACCTCGGAATCGACGAGCTGCAGCGTCGCCTCCGACGCGGCGCGGCCGTAGCCTTCCTGGCCCGGCCCTGGCAGCGCGGTGACCAGACCCACCCGTTCGCTCATGCCCCATCGCCCGACCATCGATCGGGCGATGTGGGTCACCTGCTCGAGATCGGACTCCGCGCCGGTCGTGACGCTGCCGAACACGACGTCCTCGGCAGCTCGTCCGCCCAGTGCGCCGATGATGCGTCCTCGGAGGTAGTTCGCGTCGAACGCGTAGCGGTCGGCGTCTGGGGTCTGCAGGGTGACGCCGAGCGCCCTCCCGCGCGGGATGATCGAGATCTTGCGCACCGGGTCGGCTCCGGGCTGCAGCATGCCTAGGAGCGCATGGCCGGCCTCGTGGAAGGCGGTACGGGAGCGCTCGGCCTCGTCGATCACGATCTGGCGCTCGACACCGAGGAGGATCTTGTCCAGCGAGGACATGAGGTCCACCATCGTGACCTGGTCGCGGTCGTGACGTGCTGCCGACAGCGCCGCCTCGTTGATGAGGTTGCGCAGATCGGCTCCGACCATCCCCGGTGTTGCCGAGGCGAGCGCACGCAGGTCGACGTCGGGTCCGAGGGGTACCCCGCGACTGTGGATCTCGAGGATTGCGTGCCGTCCGGCCTGATCGGGCGGATTCACGACCACCTGACGGTCGAAGCGCCCGGGCCGCAACAATGCCGAGTCGAGGATCTCGGGCCGGTTCGTCGCGGCGAGCACGATGACGCCCTCCGCACCGCTGAAGCCGTCCATCTCGGTCAGGATCTGGTTGAGTGTCTGCTCGCGTTCGTCGTGACCGCCGACGTTGGGTCCCGAGCTCCGGGACCGTCCGATGGCGTCGAGCTCGTCGATGAAGACGATCGACGGCGCCACCTTCAGCGCTTCGGCGAACAGGTCACGCACACGGCTCGCGCCGACGCCGACGACCATTTCGACGAACTCCGACGCCGAGCTCGAGAAGAAGGGCACGTGCGCCTCGCCGGCGACGGCGCGGGCGAGCAACGTCTTGCCGGTGCCGGGGGGGCCGCTCAGCAGGACGCCGCTGGGGATGCGCCCGCCGAGCCGGGCGTACTTCTCGGGGCGTCGCAGGAAGTCGACGAGCTCGCTCAGCTCGGCCTTCGCCTCGTCGATCCCGGCGACGTCGGCGAAGGTCACCCGGCCGCTGGGAGTGTGTTCGTAGCGCTTGGCCTTCGATCGGCCCAGCCCGCCGGGCAGGCCGCCGCCGCCGAACCGCTTGAGGATCATGACGAACACGCCAACGAAGATGATCGTCGGTCCGAAGCTGAACACGATCAGCTGCCACAGGGGCGCGGGGGGATCGATGGGCGTGGCCTCGATGATGACGTCGTGGCTGCGCAGGAGGTCGAGGAGCCCGTCTTCGGAAGCGAACGCCGGGCGTTCGGTCTCGAAGTCCGCAGAGGTGGCGGAGTCGGGTTGGCCGGCGGCCGGGTAGGTGACCGGTTCGGCGAAGATGCCCTCGATGGCATCGCCTCGAGCGGTGACGCGCACCACGTTGCCCTGCTCGACCTCGTCGAGGAAGACGCTGTAGGGCACCAGCAGACCAGGCGGGTCGAGCAGGATGGCTCGTGCCGTCAACCAGTTCGCGAACAGCAGCACGCCGATGATCACCCAGAACGTGCGTCGACGCAGCGGCGGAATGCCCCCAAGCCGGAAGCGTCCAGGCTTGCGTTCTTCGAGACCCTCGACGCGCCAGGTGGCCCCAGGGTCTTCGCCGTGGTCCATCGCGGCCCCGTCGTGGGTCCTCCGGCCGCCATGGCGAGGTGCGCTGGTGCGCCGCTGTTGGGGCCGGCCGCGCTCGGAACGCTCGGGATCGTCTGAGGTCACCTGTATCACTTCGGCCCGCGGAGGTGATGATTGAGTGGCCGGCCGGTGCCTTCCCTGCGGGGGGCACGCATCGAGGCGCGGCGCCCTGGGGTCGTCAGCCCCGCCGAGAAGCCGATGTAGCCTCGGGCAACTGTGGCAGCTCTGCTCGAAGGTCTCGCTCGGTTCTGCGCTCGCCACGCTGCTCGCGTGGCGTTCGTGTGGATCGCGGTCGGCCTCGCCACCGTCATCGGCGTCGCGGCCTTGGGCATCGAACCCCAGAGCGAGCTGCGAGTGGCCGGGACCGACTCGCAGGTCGCCATCGACCTACTGAAGGAGCGCTTCCCCGAGTTCAGCGGTGTGAGCGCCCAGGTCGTCTTCCACGACCCCGACGGCGTCGAACGACACGCCGACGCCATCGCAGCGTCCCTGGCCCGGATCTCGCTGCTCGATTCGGTTGCGTGGGTCTCCGACCCCTGGGAGCCCGGCGCCGTGGCTTCCGACGGCACCACGACCGTCGTCACGGTTCGCTACGACAAGTCCCAGACCGACCTGACCATCGAGACCTATCCTGCGCTTGTCGCTGCCGCGCAGCCTCCACCGGGGGAGAGCTATCGCGTCGAGGTGGGCGGGGCACTCGGATTCTTCGACGCCGACGGCGGGTCGCTCGCCGAGCTCGTGGGGTTCGTCGGCGCGGTCCTCATCTTGTTGTTCGCCTTCGGGAGCGCGGGGGCTGCCGGCATCCCGTTGATCGCCGCCCTCGTGGGTCTGGGCATCGGCCTCTCCTCGGTGCGGCTGCTCGCGCTCGTGGTCGACATGCCGTCGTCGGCGCTGCAGCTCACCACGATGATCGGCATCGGGGTCGGGATCGACTACGCCTTGTTGATCGTCACCCGACAGCGCGAGACCCAACTCCGGTACCGATGGCGCCAGAACGCCATCGGGGCCGCAGCACGCACGGCGGGTCGTTCGGTGGCGTTCGCAGGTGGCACGGTGATGATCGCGATCTTGGGGCTGGTGCTCTCCGGGGTGCCGTTCATCGCGTGGATGGGGGTGTCGGCGGCCATCGTCGTGTTGGTGATGGTCCTCATCTCCGCCACACTCGTTCCTGCGTTGCTCGAGTTGTTCGGTGGCAACCTCGACCGGTGGCGCCTTCCCGGTACTCGCCCGTCCATCGGGTACGACCCAGGCTCGCGCTGGGCACGCTGGGGCCGGCACGTGTCGGCCCACTCCTGGCCCTACGTCGCTACTGCCCTGGTGATCCTCGTCGGACTCTCGCTCCCACTGTTCGGGATGCACCTCGGACAGAGCGATGCGGGCAGCCTGCCGGAGTCGCGGGGTCATCGTCGCGCGTACGACCTCATCGCGGCGCACTACGGCCCCGGCGCGAACGGCCCGCTGCTGATCGCGGTCGACCTGCGCTCCGGAGGAACGGTCACCGACGTCGCCGCCGACCTGCCGATCGTCCTCGCACGCGACGACGTGAGTGCCGTGACACCGGTCCTGGTCAACGACGCCGGGGACACGGCGATCTACACCGTCGAACCTGTCGCTGCGCCCGACAGCACCGACACCGAGCACCTGGTCGCTGCGCTACGGCACGAAGTGCTGCCCGGCGGGGTTGAGCGTTCGGGGGCGACGGCCCACGTTGCCGGGACGACGGCGAACTTCATCGACCTCGCCGACCGCGTCGGGGCCCGGATGCCCTGGTTCATCGGTGCGATCGTGGCGGTCTCGTTCCTGTTCCTGGTGGTGCTGTTCCGCTCGATCGTCGTGGCGCTCAAGGCTGCGGTGCTGAACCTGCTCTCGATCGGCGCCGGCTATGGCGTACTCGTCGCCGTGTTCCAATGGGGGTGGGGCATCGGCCTGATCGGGTTGAACGAGCCGGTGCCGATCACCTCGGTCATCCCCATGTTCATGTTCGCGGTGCTGTTCGGGCTCTCGATGGACTATGAGGTGTTCCTGCTCAGCCGGGTACGCGAGGAGTACCAGCGAACTGGCGACACCACCGAGAGCGTCATACGCGGGATCGCGGTGACCGGTCGGATCATCACCAGCGCTGCGGCCATCATGGTCACGGCCTTCTTCGGGTTCGTGCTCAGCCGCGATCCGTTGGTCAAGATGGTCGGCCTGGGACTTGGAACTGCGATCCTGGTCGACGCGACGGTCGTGCGATGCATGCTCGTGCCCTCGACCATGCGCCTCTTCGGGGCCGCGAACTGGTGGTTGCCGGGTTGGCTCGATCGGATCCTGCCCCACACCGAGGCGCCAGGTCAGCGGGTCGGGCCGACACCGAGATCCTCGGGGCGTAGCCGCCAGGGTGCACGCGGGAGTCGCGCCGGGTCGAACCGCTCGACGATGGCCTCCACGGTCGGGGCGGTGCCGGCTTCGGCCAACCCGAGCGAGGACGCCAGCCAACCGCGAACCTCCGCGGGGGTCTGACCTGCCGCCAACCGGTCGTCGAGGGTGACGGCGCCGTCGCGCTTCGCCAGGCGATCGCCGCCGGGGCCCAGCACGAGCGGGACATGGGCGAACGCCGGTGCCGCGATGCCGAGCAGCTCGGCGAGGTACAGCTGGCGCGGTGTCGACGACAGGAGGTCATCGCCGCGCACGACCTCCTCGATGTCCTGGTGGTGGTCGTCGACGACCACGGCGAAGTTGTAGGCCGGCATCCCGTCGCGGCGGGTCAGCACGAAGTCGTCCACGGCCCCGGTGTAGGTTCCTGCGATCCGGTCGACGAACGTGCGGTCGAGGCCGTCGCCGAACACGCGATGTGCATGGGGCTCGCCAGCGGCGATCCGTGCGGCCCGCTCGGCGGCGCCGAGACCACGGCACGTGCCGGGGTACGCGTCGCCGCCGACGTCGCCATGGGGCGCGGCGGCCGCCTCGCGGATCTCGCGGCGCGAGCAGAAACAGGGGTAGGTGAGCCCGCGCTCCTCGAGGTCGGCGAGCGCGCCGCGGTACCGCTCGAGGTGCTCGTGCTGGGCCAGCTCGTCGTCCCAGTCGAGTCCGAGGCGCTCGAGATCGCGTCGCGCCGCGTCGTAGTACCGGGGGCGGACTGCCTGGCGGTCGAGATCCTCGAACCGCAGCACGAACGCCGAGCCCTCCGATCTCGCGAACAGCCACGCCAGGAGCGCTGTGCGCAGGTTTCCGAGATGCAGCATCCCCGTGGGGCTCGGAGCGAAACGTCCACGCATCCCGATGTTGTAGCCGCTGCGGCTCGCCGACCCGCGCGGGAGCCGATCACGCGATGGTCGACGAGTCGCGTGGGTCGGGCGTCCGCGGCAGTAACGTCGAGGGCTGTGAAGGTCTACACGCGAGCCGGCGACGACGGCACGACGGGTCTGCTCTTCGGCGGACGGGTACGCAAGGACTCCGCACAGCCGGTGGCCTACGGCGGGGTCGACGAGGCCCAGGCCGCGATCGGCATCGCCCGATCGCTCACCGACCACGGCGGCCCCCTCGACGAGATCCTCGTGCCGCTGCTGCGCGATCTGTGGGTACTCATGGCCGAGCTCGCCACGCTGCCGGAGAATCGGCACAAGCTTGCTGCGGGCTCCACGCTGGTGACCGCCGAGATGGTCGTCGCCCTCGAAGAACAGATCGATACGGTCTCGACGCGTTTCGAAGCGCCCACCGAATTCGTGGCACCTGGGCAGACCCCGGTGTCGGCGGCCCTCGACCTGGCTCGTACGGTCACCCGCCGCGCCGAGCGTGACGCGCTCGTCGCCGCAGCCAAGGGATCACACGTCGTGCCTTACCTGAATCGGTTGTCCGACCTGCTCTGGGTGCTCGCCCGCTGGCAGGAGGGCGAGTCGCTCACCACCCGATCCATCCCGAATCCAACGAAGGACTGAACATGGCGCTCACCATCGGCCTCGTCCGCAAGGCTCCGGCCCGCACCGAGCTGCATGCACTCGCGGTCACCACCGCAGACCCCAACCCCGACGGCGTCGACCCCAAGGTCCTGGCCAGCAACGGTTTCGCCGGCAAGGCAGGCGAGCTCGTCGTCACGTCGGGGCCCGCAGGCCCGATCGCGGTGCTGGGCATGGGCGATCCCGAATCCATCACGACGTCGTCCTATCGCCAGGCCGCCGTGGCCTTCGTGCGGGCGGCGAGCCGCCACAAGCGGGTCTCCGCCGACGTGTTCGCCGTGGCGCCCGACACCGTGTCGGCCCGTGATGCCGCTCAGGCGTTCGCGGAGGGTCTTGCCCTCGGGCGCTACGAGTTCACCAGCCTCAAGTCCAAGAGCGAGCCGAACAAGGTCGAATCGGTTTCGTTGGTAGGCAGCAGCGGGCTGCGCGCCGGTGTCGAGCGGGGACTCACGATCTCCGCGGGCGTGAACCTCGCCCGCGATCTGGTCAACGAGCCCGGCGGCTCGCTGACGCCGACGGTGTTCGCCCGCCGAGCCAGCGCCGTCGGCCGCCAGCACAAGCTCACGGTCAAGGTGATGGACGCCGCAGCGATCAAACGCGCCCGTATGGGAGGACTCCTCGGCGTGAACCGCGGCTCGAGCCAGCAGCCCCGGTTCGTGCAGCTCACGTACAGCCCGCCGAAAGCCAACAAGCACATCGCCCTCGTCGGCAAGGGCATCACCTTCGACTCCGGCGGCTTGTCGATCAAGACCGGCACGGGGATGATGACCATGAAGTGCGACATGGCCGGTGCCGCCGCGGTCCTCGGCACTATGTCGGTCGTCGCCCAGCTCGCACCCGCGGTGAAGGTGTCGGCGTTCATGCCGCTCACCGACAACATGCTCGGTGGCGATGCGACCCGTCCCGGCGACGTGCTCGAGATCCGCAACGGCAAGACCGTCGAGGTGCTCAACACCGACGCCGAGGGCCGCCTCGTCCTGGCCGATGCCCTCTCGCTCGCCTCCGAGTCCAAACCCGACGCCATCATCGACCTGGCCACCTTGACCGGCGCCTGCATGGTTGCGCTCGGTCCCCGTTATGCCGGCGCGATGGGCACCGACGAGCCGCTGGTGGCCCAGGTGCTCGCCTCGAGTGCTCGCACGGGGGAGCGCGTCTGGCAGTTGCCGCTGCCATCGGAATATCGCTCGATGATCGACTCGCCGGTGGCCGACATCAAGAATGTCGGGGGGCCCCATGGCGGTGCCATCACTGCCGGTTTGTTCCTGAAGGAGTTCGTCGCCGAGGGAATCCCCTGGGTTCATCTCGACATCGCCGGCCCTGCGTTCATTGACACCGGATCGTGGGACGAACACCCCCGTGGCGGGACCGGTTTCGGCGTGCGGCTCCTGGTGGATCTCATCGACAGTCTCTGACCCTCGGGCGCGCTCCCGCTGCGAACCCGTCGAGGTAGGCTTGCCTAACTCCCACCCAGGATGTGGTGGACCGGCATTGGCGGGATGTGCCGGTCGCCGCAGCCTCCGGACCTCCACGCGGCCCTGTGTGGAGGATCGTGCCCCGGCTGTTCTTTCCTGCAGCCGGGGCACGCCGGAGGCGACCACGGGTCCGCCTGCCTGCCGGTCGGGGGTTTGGGGTTCCGCAGCCTGTCGTCGACGGTGGGGCTCCCGTATCGCGATCTCGCTTGGGGATTGAGTGCATCGGGCGGGAGGCGGCACGATGGTGGGGTGCACAAGGCCTGGCTCTTCGTGACAGCGACGCTGCTCGCAGCGGTGTTGCTGATCTGGTCGCTGGAGGCGCTCGGACCCGAGAGCGGTTGGTTCGCGTTCCTCGTCGTTTGGTTACCGATGACCTGGCTTGGCACGGTGAGCCGGATGGTGACGCCCCGCCTGCCTGACAGCTATCACGTCCTGCGGGATTTCGAGCGCGACGGGCGCGTCTATGAAGCGCTCGGGGTTCGGGTATGCAAGAGCGCGTTGCGCCGGGGGCCACTTGCGCGGTTCAACCCCGACCTCCATCTCCCCGCGGAACTGAATGCCGAGAACCTGGTGAGACTCGACCAGCGGATGCGAGATGCCGAGGCCAGCCATGCCATCTTGCTCGTGGCCCTCGCTGGGGTGGCCGCGCACGCAGCGATGCGCGGTTGGTGGGTGGCTGCGGGCTCGACCGCGATGTTCGACCTCCTGATCAACGGCTACCCGGTGATGCTGCAGCGTTACAACCGAGCGCTGCTCCATGAGCGCTACGGCCTGTCGTCGTCGAGCGGTGGCGACGACGAACGTTGACGGCGCCCGTCTGGCGGAAGGTGATAGTCGGCCACCGTCGAGTCGATACGTTCGGCGAGGATCGGAATGTCGCGAAGCAAGGGGACGAAGAGGCTGGCCTCGATCGATCCGACGACCGTGGCCGTTGTCGTGACGACGGTCGCGTTGCGTCGAACATCGTCGAGCAGCGCGAGCTCCCCGACGTGACCGCCGGGGCCGACCGTGTCGACGACCCGACCGCCTCGCCAGATCTCCATCTCGCCCTCGACGACGATCAGGAACTCATGACCCCACTGCCCTTCCTTGATGACCGTCTTCCCGGCCTTGACGTGTCGTTGGATCACGGTCCCGGCCACGTCGTCCAACTGCCGCTCATCGAGCCCGGCGAACAACGGCATTGCCGCGAGTTCTGCCAGGATCTTGGAGTGGAACGACTGCTCGGCCATCGACGCGCATCGTAACCGGCCAGCGCCTGCTGCTTCGAGCAGATTCTGGCGGCTCGGCGGCGCCGAGCCGCCGCGATGACCGCCACGACCCGGACACTTCACCTCCGTCCCCCTCGTCTTGCCTGGGCCGTGCGCGGTGGGAGCGCACGGCCATACCAACGGGGAGACGAGTGCCCAGGGTGTCGGAGCTGTCCCGCCGGCGCCCTGGGCTCCCACTCTCCTCGGCGATCGACGGGTGCTGGCGACGCTTTGGCACAGCCATACCTCGGGATTGAGCGCCTCGGGCCTGTCGGTCAGCGGGAAGCGCCCCGCGGGTCTGGTGGAGGCTCTGGCCTGTCCCTTGACTGGAGGGCGCCGATGGGGTCCGCTGCAATCGGAAGCGCCGGATCATGCGGCGCGAGGCTCCTGGATCGTTAGCCCGGGGCCGGTTGTCCGGTCCAGGTCGGCGCGTGCACGATTTCGCCGCTGTAGAGCATGGGATCCTCCAGTTCGACGAGCCGGCGCATGGCGGCGGCCGGCACCTCGACAGCAATGGTGTCGCTCAGGTCGCGGCCACCAAGCGTGCCGATGGCAGCTTTCATGGTCTCGGTCAACACCCCCGAGCCCGGGTCGACGGTGATCACCGCTATGTTCCGGTCGACGAGTTCGCCGGCGAGGTGATTCCCAACCCGGTTCAGTGCCGCCTTGGTCGCTCCATAGCTGGGGCTCCGGGTCGCTCCGATCCGTCCCCGTGGCTCAGACGGCGACCGGAGCTCAGCAGCCTCTGAGGTCACGTTCAAGATCACGCCACCCTCGGGGCTGAAGTGATCGGTGAACCCTCGGATCAACATGAACGGTGCATGGACGTTGACGGCGAACTGAAGTTCCCACTCCTTGCGAGTGATCTCGGGAGTCGGCTTCATCGTCGCAGCGCCAGTGAACGCAGCGTTGTTGATCAACACGTCGATGCTGCCATGGCGCTCGACGACCGTCTCGATGAGGGCCTCGATCGATTCCTGTGACGCCAGATTGCACGCGACCGCAGACGCTCGACCACCCGCCTGCTCCACCGCCTCGACGGTCTCGGCCAACGTGCCCGGCAGCGGGCCGGGTTCGGTGGCGGTGCGTGCCACCACCACAACCGTCGCGCCGGCGGCACCGAACTGAACAGCGGTGGCTCGGCCGATCCCGCGGCTCGCTCCGGTTATTACCACGACCCTGCCTGACAAGTTCATGTTCGCAGCCTCCTCAGGCCGGTACGTCGAGCCTGGGAGGGCTCGGCGCGATCTTCCATGCCACCACGCCGGCGCTCGAAATCACAGGATGGGCCGGTCAGGTCCCGGTCCAGTTCGGCGTGCGCTTCTCGAGAAACGCCGCCACGCCCTCGCGGAAATCGGCTGTGCCACGGATCTCGATGCGCTGCGCGTTCGAGAACTGATGGCGGGCAATCTCCTCGGACCAGACCTGATCGAACGCCGCGTGTGCGACCCGCTTCGTCGCCGCGACCGCCAACGGCGCGTTCGCTGCGATCTCCTCCGCCAGGGCCAGAGCACTCCCGAGGGCCGTGCCCGCGGGCACGAGGCGCGACACCAGACCCCACTGGTGCGCGACCTCAGCGGAGAAAGGTCGCCCCGTCAACAGATAGTCGAGCGCCACCTTCGCCGGCATCTGCCGAGCCAGGCGCTGCACCCCATCTGCGCCAGCAAAGAACCCTCGCTTCACCTCCGGCAACGCGAACGTCGCATCGGCCGACGCAACGACGAGGTCCGATGCCAAACACATCTCCAACCCACCCCCGACCGCATACCCCTCAACCGCAGCGATCGTCGGCTTGTCGATGTAGTGCCACGTGTAGCCACCGAAACCCGTTTCGCCCGGACCACCACCCCTGCCGCCGGAGTTGGGCAGGCTCGCCGTGGCCAATGACGTATACTGGCCGCGTACTCAGGGCGGCAGCCCGCGTCGGGACACCGGAGTTGGATTGAGCGGGGCCCAACGGGGGTCGTGTCGCAGTTTGGACAGCGTGGCTGGCATGAGTCGACTGGATCGTCGCCACCCGGAGGGGTCTCCCGGGGACTGGTACATCGATGACCGCTGCATGCGGTGCGGGGCGTCGGAGGCGATCGCTCCCGATCTGATCGGTCTCTCAGCCGACCGCGACCAGTACGTGTTTCACCGCCAGCCGGACAACCCGGAGGAGGTTCGGCTCGCCCAGCTCGTCGCCGAGGTCTGTCCGACCCGGTCAGTTGGCACGGCGTCGCGGATGCAGTGGGCGTCGCATCACCCGGTCGAGGTGGCGCCGAGTGTTTGGCGCTGCGGCTCGAACGCGCCTTCCACCGCAGGCGGTCATGGGTATGTGATTCAGCACGAGTCGGGCAACGTGATGGTCGACGCGCCCCGATACACGGGCCATCTGCGTGACGCCATCGAGGGGCTCGGCGGGCTGGCATTCATCGCGTTGACCCACCGCGACGACATCGGCGACGCCGAGCGCTACGCGCGTGTGTTCGGTGCCGAGGTCGGGATTCACGAAGCGGATGCCGACGCAGCGCCCTTCGCCACCGAGCGGTGGCGAGGGCTCGATGCGATGCAGGTGGGTGCCGACACGGTGGCCATACCGACGCCAGGGCACACAGCAGGCCACGTCGTGTTCCTCCACCGTGGCGCCATCCTCTTCAGCGGCGACACCCTGGCGTGGAATCCCCACACTGGCGACCTGACGACCGATCGACACTTCTGCTGGTTCTCGTGGCCCGAGCAACTGGCGAGCCTGGAGCGTCTCGCCGGCCATCGGTTCACGACCCTGCTGCCGTCGCACGGCGCGATCAGCCCGACACTCCCGGCTGAGGAGATGAGCGAACGACTACTCGCCCTCGTCGCCCGCCGCCGAGCCCGTGAGGCATCGACCATCACCGACGCGTAGGGCGTCGGCGTTGCGCCCAGACGGGGACCGGCCTTATCGCTCGACCAACCCGAGCATCACGGCCGGGAAGCGCACGCACTCAATGCGGTTCGCTGGTGTCATGGGATGGATCGCCTGGTCGCCGCGGTAGCTCGTCTCGCCGGCTCATCGGGCGAGGTCAGGACGACAGCGCGTCGAAGGATTGATGTAGTGCCACCGCATGCCGGTATCACATCAGCTCACCTGAGAGACGAAGCGAGCCGCGTCGGAACCGCGCAGCCACGAACGAAGAGCCATTCGCAACTACCTCCCTCAGAAGTGTGCAATCGTGGGGCAATGACCAGCCCTGCCCGCTTCGTCCGCTTGTTCACCGATGAAGACGGCGAGAGCCACTTCGAGGACGTCGAGATGACGATGAGCTCCGTCCAGTACGCACCACCTGCGCCCGCACTCGAGATATCAGACCCCCTCGCGGCGACACGGGTGTCCTGGTTGCGCTTTCCCGCTGATTGGAAAGACGATGCCCACCCATCACCTCGACGGCAGTTGTTCGTTGTTCTTGCGGGCCGAGTCGAAGGTTGGACGAGCAAGGGAGACACGAGGCAGTTCGAGGCCGGGGACTGTCTACTTATGGAGGACACGACGGGGAAGGGACACGGCGCAGGTCCTCTGGATGGCGACGCTCTGGCGATCGTGGTTGCACTGGAGTCCGACGCGTCAGGAAGTAGCTGATCGGGCAGTTCACAACGACCGACGTCGCTGCAGCTTGGTCCTGAGCCGCATCGTGATGCACGGACAGTGAGCCGGTGCATGCCAGCCTCACCAACGCGCACCGGCAATATCGGTCGCCCGGCCCGGTGCTTCGCCGGTTACCGAGTGCTCGGCCGCCTGAGGGAGGCGCGATATGCGGGCGGGAATCGACCAGGGTCTGCGGGTCCGTACTGCTGGCTAGTGGTGCGTCGCGGATTTGATCTGGTGGGTCAGGGAGGCTCGGCCGCGTTGGACCTTGGCGATGATGTCGTTGGCGGGCTTGGTCCACACGAACGGGCGGGGGTCGTCGTTCCAGTGTGAGGTCCATTCGTCGATCGCGTCGACGAGCTCGGCGACGGACGTGAACGCCGGCGCCTAGCAGGAACATAATCCCTGGTCAGAAGCCTAAATGACGGTGAGTCGGCCTGTAGGCGGGGTTCTGTTCCGGAGTCCGTTACCGAGAGCTCCTTCGATGGTCATCCATCTCTGCGGTCCACCTGGGGAGTGCCGCCGTTTCCGGCGGCGGGGACGAACGGCCCGTGTCCCACGCTTGACCTTGCTCCGGGTGGAGGTTGCCGAGCCGCACGAATCGCTTCGCACGCTGGTGCGCTCTTACCGCACCGTTTCACCCTCACCTGTCTCGCCTGCTCCCGAGGAAGCCTGCGTCCATCGGCGGTCTGCTCTCTGTTGCCCTGATCGACAGATCACTCCATCCTGGCTCTCGCCAGCACCCTGTTCGTCGGAGCCCCGACCTTCCTCGATGCACTCACGTGCACCGCGACCATCCAACCGACTCACCGTCCCGGTCAGTGTGGCCCAACGGGCCCACCGCAGCAACCGCCCCCGATGCATCAGGCCAAGTCGACTCGGCCGAGGAGTTCCAGTATTTTCGCGATGCGGCGTACCGCCGTCGTGGCGTCGCTGCTAAGTTCCACCCCGTCACTCGTCCCCCTAGCCCGGAGAGCAATGCAATGGCACTTGCAGGAAGCAAGACCGAAGAGAACCTGAAGGAAGCCTTCGCCGGCGAGAGCCAGGCGAACCGCCGGTACCTCTACTTCGCACAGAAGGCCGACGTCGAGGGCTACCCCGACATCGCCGCGCTGTTCCGTTCCGTCGCCGAAGGCGAGACCGGCCACGCGTTCGGTCACTTCGACTTCCTCGCCGAGGTCGGCGATCCCGCAACCGGTGAGCCCGTCGGTCCCACCGAGGACAACCTGAAGTCCGCCATCGCCGGCGAGACCTACGAATACACCGAGATGTACCCCGGCTTCGCGAAGACGGCTCGTGACGAGGGCTTTGACGAGATCGCCGAATGGCTCGAGACGCTCGCACGCGCCGAGAAGAGCCACGCCGGTCGCTTCGGCCAGGGCCTCGAGCACATCTCCTGAGCCTCCGTCTCCACCGTGCCGGCCAGTAGCCGGCACAAGGACTGGCACCGCCCCGGGGCGCAGGGTTCACCCTGGTCCCCGGGGCGGTCTCGTTTCCTCACGCCGCCGGGCCGAGCCCGGCGGCCGCCACGATTCCCGGAGCTGACACGCGATGACCACGACCTACGACCCGTTCCATCCGAAGTACTTCGACGAGGCCGATCTCCGTGAGGAGATGGAGCGCGTCTACGACCTGTGCCACGGGTGTCGGCTGTGCTTCAAGTTCTGCGACGCGTTCCCGGTGTTGTTCGACTACATCGACCAGATCGACAACCAGGATGCATCGAAGATGACCCCGGCCCAACAGGACCACGTCGTCGACGAGTGCTTCAACTGCAAACTCTGCTACATCAACTGCCCCTACATCCCCGGCCAGCACGAGTGGGAGCTCGATTTCCCGCGGCTCATGCTGCGAGCCGAGCAGACCCTCCACGGCACCCGCAAGCAAGGCCTGAAGACCCGCATCACCAACGAGGCCCTCGGCAACACCGACCTCACCGGCAAGCTCAACACCGCCCTCTCGCCCGTCGTGAACAAGGCGATGGGAAACAACGACGGACTTGCCCGCAAGCTTCTCGACAAGGTGGTGGGCATCGCGCCCGAACGGGTGTTGCCGCCCTACGCGAAGCAGCGGTTCTCGACCTGGTTCAAGAAGCGCACGGCCGCCTTGGGCCGCGCCAAGCAGGGCCGCGCCGTGCTGTTCCCCACGTGCCTGGTGGAGTACCAGGAGACCGAAGTCGGTCGCGACACCGTCCGTGTCTACGAGCACAACGGCGTCAAGTGCGACCTCCCCGAAGGTGAGGTCTGCTGCGGCGCGCCGTTCCTGCACCAAGGCGATGTCGATCGGTTCCGCAAGCTCGGCGAGAAGAACGTCGAGGTGCTCGCTGACGCGATTCGGTCGGCAAAGGCCGAAGGTGACGACGACGTCGTCATCGCGGTCACCCAGCCCACCTGTGGATACGTGCTCAAGTACGACTACAAGGACTACATCGGCGGCCCCGACGCCGATCTCGTGGCCGAACACACCCGCGACGCGAGCGAGTACCTCTGGGCGCTCCACAAGGGCGACGGGACCGCCATCGACACAGAGTTCCCCGGTGACGTCCCGGCGACCACCACCTACCACGCGCCGTGCCATCTTCGTGCGCAGAACATCGGTCTCAAGAGCCGCGACGTGTTGAAGCTCACCGGGACCAAGCTCACTGTCGTCGCCGAGTGTTCGGGTATCGACGGCACCTGGGGTCTGCGGTCGGAGAACTTCGACGCCGCGCGCAAGGTCGCCAAGAAGATGGCGAGCGCCATCGACAAGGCCGACTCCGATGCGGTCGCCGGCGACTGCGCACTGGCCAACGGGGCGATCGTGCTCGAGACCGGCGAGGCGCCGCTGCACCCGATGCAGATGCTGCGCCGGGCCTACGACCTGCCGGCAGAGGACTGAGCCCATGACCAAGCTCACGCTGGACGACATCGCCGACCTCCGGGCGTACGAACGCGAGCGCGAGGACTTCCGTCGGCAGGTGATCGCACTCAAGAAGCGGCGTCGGATCGGCGTTGGGCCGTTCATCACCTTGGTGTTCGAGAACCGTGACACCATCCGGTTCCAGATCCAGGAAATGGCTCGCGCCGAGAAGATCATCTCCGACGAGGGGATCGCGACCGAGCTGGCGATCTACAACCCGTTGATCCCCGAGCCTGCCTCGCTGGCCGCGACGTTGTTCGTGGAGCTGACCACCGCTGACGACATGCGCGAGTGGTTCCCCAAGCTGGTCGGTATCGAGACCTCCGTGGAGATCCGCCTGCCCGACGGCGACGTCGTCGGCTGCGTCGTCGACGCCGATCACGCCGAGCAACTCACCCGAGACGACACCACCGCAGCGGTGCATTACGTGCACTTCACCTTCACCGACGAACAGATCGCCTCGTTCGCGAGCGGCAGGTCCGAGCTCGCCGTGGTCCACGCCAACTACCAGCACGCAGCGGTGCTCTCGGAAGAGAACACCGCTGAGCTCTTGGCAGACCTGCGCGGCTGAAGCAACACTGGCGCGATGTCTCTGGAGAACTACGGCGGCTGGCCTGCCATCCTGGCCCGGCTGACCGAAGGCCACGATCTGCCTTCCGAAGAGGCCGAAGCCGCCCTCGCCACCGTCCTCGCCGGTGAGGCCACCGACGCGCAGCTCGCCGCGTTCGTCGTCGCCCTCCGCCAGAAGGGCGAGACCGTCGAGGAGATGTCCGGCCTGGTCCAGGCGATGCGCGGCGCGTGCGTGATCTTGGAGCTCCCCGAGCGCACCATCGATCTCGTCGGGGCCGGCGGCTCGGCCATGGGACGCGCCGCGGCACTCAACGTGTCGACGATCGCATCGTTTGTCGCCGCGGGCGCCGGCGCAACGGTGTGCAAGCACGGCAACCGCAAGGCGTCTTCGACGTCGGGGTCCTTCGACCTGCTCGAAGAGCTCGGAATCGCCATCGATCTCGGCGCCCAGGCGATCCAACGCTGCGTTCGAGAGGTCGGTGTCGGTTTCGCCTACGCCCGGACCTTCCACCCGGCGATGCGGTTCGCGGGCCCGGTGCGTGCCGAGCTCGGGATCCCGACGGTCTTCAACATCCTGGGTCCGCTGTCGCACCCCGGACGGCTCCGGCACCAGGTCGTCGGTGTTCCCGATGCCGAGGTCGGTCGTCGCATGGCGGAGGTGTTACGGGCGACGGGTTCCGAGCTGGCGCTGGTGGTGACCGGTGACGGAGGACTCGACGAGCTGTCCACCACGGGGCCCAACACGATCCACACGGTCACCCCAGCAGGAGTCGAGACTTCCAGCCTGCACCCGCGTGATCTCGGAATCGCCGTGGTCGACGTCGCCGCGCTCCACGGCGGTGATGCCGTGGCCAACGCAGCGATTGCGCACGCAGTGCTCGGGGGTGAGCCTGGACCCAAGCGAGACATCATTGTGCTCAACGCCGCTGCCGGTCTGGTGGTCGCCGGGGTCGCGTCGGACTTCGTCGAGGGTGTCGAGCGCTCTCGTGCCTCCATCGATTCCGGCGCTGCGGCTGATCGGCTCGAGCGGCTCATCGCCCTCAGCCGAGACCTGGCCACGTCATGACCCCGCGCTACCGCTGCAGCGCCTGTGGCAACCTCACCCGCTTCGACGTCACCAGCTCGAGTCGAACCCGAGCGTTCCATCACTACACCACCGGGGGCGACCTCGAGATCGAGGACGAACAGGTGCTCGAACACACGGTGGAGTCGGTGGTGTGTCGCTGGTGCGACAGCGCCGCAGCAGTGGTGGAGATCGACCCCGCCGACGCGTGAGCTCAGATCGCTCTCACCGGCCGTCGTCGACCGGTCGACCGCGCGATCTCCGTGGTCAGCGCCGCGACGTTGCGTGCCGCGCTGCCGACCGCACGGACAGGGTGGCGAAGGTGGCACAGCGGGTTCCCGATGCCGCGAAATGGGTGCATGAGCTGCGCCGCCATGCCGGCGGGGATCTCCTCGTCGACCCCGTAGCGCTGCGGACGACGGTCTGTGGGCATGTGATAGGTGCCGAAGGCGATGTCCCAGACCGGAAGGAACACCGAGTGGTTGGTACTGATCGCCCCCGGTTCGTTCGCGTGATGCCAGTGGTGGAACTCGGGGGTGATGACGAATCGGTGCAACGGACGCAGCCGCCAGCGCACGTTGGCGTGCAGGAACAGGCCCAGGAGAACTTGGATGATCGCCAGCGCGCCGGTGACCTGGGGCGAGAAGCCGGCGGCGAGGAGGAACACGAACGGGGGGGCGAGGATGGCGCCGTCGACGGGGTGGTTCCGGAAGCCACTCACCCAGTCCATCGTCTCGGGCGAGTGGTGGATGCTGTGGAAGCGCCAGAAGAACGCGATGTCGTGGCTCCAGCGGTGGACCCAGTAGATGACGAAGTCGAACGCGACCAACGCGACGAACGGCATGGCCGCTGCGGGGATCCGCGCAACGAGTGGCCGCAGTGCCAGCCCCGGTAGCCAGGCGAGGCTCAGCAGCGCGACGGGCAGCGCGACCAGCAGCCCGACGAACTGCAGGACTGGGCTCGCGAGCGCGTACGACAGGTCGGTGCCCAGGGCGCGGCGTCGGATCCTTTGGCCGTGGTGGCGAGGGAACCACTTCTCGAACGGGACGACCAGCACGAACACGAACGCGATCACGCCGAGCGGCGACCGGTCGACGAACACGAGCGACCCTGCGGTAGCGATGGCGATCAACACCGTGACCAGCCAGAAGCGCAAGTGCCGCTCCTTGGGTCGGGCGTCGTTCACCAACGAAGGGCGCTGGCGGTCACTGCCGAGTGCAGCGGGCGGCGGGGGAGGAGGAGTGAGCAGCGGCGTGTCCATGACCCTCCTGTCGCAGCCCGGGCCCGCGGCGGTTCGCCCTACCGCCGCTGGTGGGCCCGACGACCCCCTGGAGGCGGGCCGGCAGTGTCACACCCGCTGCCTATGGTGAGGACATGGACGCGAACGAACCGCTCATCGTCGACTGCGACACCTGCGCTATGCAGCACACCGATGCCTGCACCGACTGTCTGGTCACCTTCATCTGCGGGCGCGTCGAGCACGAAGCGGTGGTCATCAGCCTCGATGAGATGCGGACGTTGCGGTTGTTCAGCGGGGCCGGCCTGGTACCCGATCTACGACACCGGTCTCGCCCCGCCTGAGCTCGATGTCGCCAGGTCGCCGTGGCGGCCTGGCACGATGGGCCCATGCCAGCACCGCCCTCTGTCGACGAACTTCGCAGCATTGGTGTCGCGCATGGCCTCGACGCGCTCGGCGTGGCCCGGGCCGAGGTCTTCGACGGCACTCGGGTGCACCTCCATGAGCGCAAGGCACGCGGTTTGCACGCGTCGATGCAGTTCACGTATCGCAATCCCGATCGATCCACCGATCCTCGCCGCTCCCTGCCGACAGCACGCTCGCTCGTCGTCGGAGCGCTGGGCTACCTCCGAGACGCGAGGGGGGTGTCGGCGGTGGGCGCGCCCGCCGGAGTGGTCGCGCGCTATGTCTGGGAGGACCACTACGCCGCGCTACGACACGCCCTCGGCGCGGTCGCGTCCGCTCTGAGCGATGGGGGGTACGAGGCTCGGATTCTCGTCGACGACAACGCCCTGGTCGACCGGGAAGCAGCACACCGGGCTGGTCTCGGGTGGTACGGCAAGAACGCCAACCTGCTCCTGCCGGGCAGGGGGAGCTGGTTCGTTTTGGGCAGCGTTCTCACCGACGCCGAACTCCCTGCCGCCGAGCCGGTCGCCGACGGGTGTGGCAGCTGCGACCGCTGCCTCAGCTCGTGCCCGACGGGAGCGATCATCGAGCCCGGTGTGATCGACGCCAACCGCTGTCTGGCCTGGCTGGTGCAGGCCGACGGCGTCTTCCCCGCCGAGCATCGGGTGGCGCTCGGTGACCGTATCTACGGCTGCGACGAGTGCCAGGAGGTCTGCCCCCCCAACCGTCGCGAGACCCGACGCCCCGTCAGCGTCGGCGGTGCCGCCCAGCGTCGGGCGGTACCGCTGCTCGAGCTGCTCGAAGCAGCGGACGCCGCGCTGATGGCCGACTACGGACAGTGGTACATCCCGCGACGCGAGCCCCGGTACTTGCGCCGCAACGCGCTCGTGGCGCTCGGCAACGTCGGCCGCGGTGACGACCAACGCACGATCGCCGCGCTCGGTCACTGGCTCGGCTGCGACGACGCGCTGCTTCGGGCGCACGCGGTGTGGGCGGCGCGACGCCTCGGTCTCGACGATCTCCTGGGGCTAGTGGCCGACGACCCGGACCCCACCGTGCGCGCCGAACTCGCCCGAAACCACCTGCCGCCGGCATGAAGGGTTGATCGGCAGCCAGGCAGCTGGTCCGTTGCGTCGTTCGACCGCTGGGATGCCATCCTTGCAGCCTGTGCGTCACCTCTTGGTCACCAACGACTATCCACCGAAGGTGGGCGGCATCCAGTACTACCTCTGGGAGCTGTACCGGCGCTTGCCCGCCGACGAGTTCGTCGTGCTCACCCGGCCGTACCCGGGGTGGGAGCGCTTCGACGCAGAACAGGACCACACCATCGTGCGCACCCGCCAGCGCTTCCTGGTTCCCGAGCCATGGCTGGCAAGGGAGATCCGCACGATCGTGGACCGGCACCGCATCGACCTCGTCGTCTACGATCCCGCCGTCCCGGTGGGGGCACTCGGCCCTCGCATGGGTCTCCCTTACGGTGTGATCCTCCACGGGGCCGAGGTCACGGTCCCCGGCCGGTTGCCCGGCACCCACTGGGTGTTGGGCGACGTGCTCCGCAAGGCGGAGCTGGTGGTCAGCGCCGGCGCCTACTGCGCGGCCGAGGCCGAACGAGCTGCCGGTCGGCAGCTTCCCGTGGTGGTCGTGCCGCCCGGCGTCGACACCGAGCGCTTCCAACCTCTCGACTCGGCGACCAGATCGCTCGTACGCGAGCAGTACGGCTTCGGCGCGGCCGATCACGTCGTCCTGACCCTGAGTCGACTCGTCCCCCGAAAGGGCATGGATCGGCTCATCGAGGCAGCCGCGCAGCTCCGACGCAGCGATCCGCACCTCGTCGTCGTCATCGCCGGGGCTGGACGGGATCGAGCCCGACTCGAACGCCTCGCGGCGCGAATCGATGCGCCGGTTCGGTTCCTCGGGCGGGTACCCGATGCGGACAAGCCCCACCTGTACACAGCTGCTGATGTCTTCGCCATGCTGTGTCGGGTGCGATGGGGGGGCCTCGAACAGGAGGGGTTCGGGATCGTGTTCGTCGAAGCTGCCGCGTGCGGGGTGCCCCAGTTGGCGGGGCGAAGCGGGGGAGCGGCCGAAGCCGTCACCCACGGGAGTACCGGGCTCGTCGTCGAAGACCCCGACAACGTCGAGGGGATCGTTCGATCACTGGGCGGACTCCTCGACGATGTCGAGGTCCGGGCGGCCATGGGCGTGGCGGCGCGAGCGCGAGCGGTGGCCGAGTTCGACTACACGACCCTGGCAGAGCGATTCCACCAAGCGGTTGGTCAAACCGTCGACCGCTTGGCCCGGCCGGCCCACGAGCTGGCATGATCGGCTCTGTCATGCGCGACACAGACCCTTCTGCGGTCCCGGGACGAACGTTGATCCAGGCCTCGTGGGCCGGCACGGTCGTCTTCGCATTCACGTCGACGATGTCGGTAGTGGCCGAGTCGCTGCGTCCGATCGGCGTCGTGACGGCGCTCGTCTTGTTCGGCGCCGGCTGCGTCGCGTTCCTGTGGGCGTGGATGATCGGCCTCGAGCGCAGCCGGAGCGAAGAGCTGGCCGTGACCGGTATCTACTTCCTGGCCGGGTCCGCGCCGGCGGCGGTGCGGGTCTCGTTGCTGGGCTCGGTCCTGGCGCAGTTCGCCATTGCCTTCGCCGCCGCGTCACTGCGGCCCTTCACCAGCGTCGCTTTCGGTATCCTGGTGCCGATGTACGGTCTCGGCGTCGCCGGGTTGTGGGGATCCCGGCACGGAACCTACCCGCCTCGGCGAGACCCCCGTTCTGACCAGCAGCGAACGAAGCGACCATGAGCGAACACACCACCCAGCGCACCATCATCGATGCCACGCCCCAGCAGTGTTTCGATGTCGCGAGCGATTTCGATCGGTATCCCGAGTGGGCCTCCGACGTCAAGCACGTGCTCATCGATCGCCGCGACGACCAAGGACGCGGCGGCGATGTCACCTTCCGGGCCGCGGCGATGGGACGCAGCACCACCTACACCCTGCGCTACTACTACGGAAGCAATCCGTTGCGGATCGCGTGGCGCCTCGTCGAGGGCGACTTGACCCGACGCCTCGACGGCGAGTACGAGTTCCTCCCACTCGGTGACGGTCAGACCGAGGTCGTCTACCACCTCGAGGCCGACCTCGTGGTCCCCATTCCGGGCTTTGTCAAGCGCCGCGCCGAGTCGCGCATCATCCGCACCGCCCTCGAGGATCTGCGCCGTCGGGTCGAGACTTCCGTCTCCTCCTGAGCGCGTCGCGGGTTCGACGGGGTGGTGACGTGATCGCCCTCGTGGCCCCTTGCCCGTGCGGGAGCGCGTGAGGTCGAACCGCCGACCGACGCCGGCCCGAAGTGCCAAATCGAAGGATCGAACCTGCACGTCGCAGGGGCGCGCAGCCACTACGCTTCGGGCATGGAGTTCCGCCGCATCACCAACCTGCCGCCTTATGTCTTCACGATCATCAATGATCTGAAGGTTGCGGGTCGCCGAGCTGGTGACGACATCATCGACTTCGGTTTCGGCAATCCCGACCTGCCCTCGCCGGACATCGCCGTCGCGAAGTTGTGCGAGGCGGCGAACAACCCCCGCAACCATCGGTACTCGGCCAGCAAGGGCATCCCGAAGCTTCGCCAGGCCATCTGCAACTACTACGAGTACCGCTTCGGGGTAACGCTCGACCCCGAAACTGAGGTCATCAACACCATCGGAGCGAAAGAGGGTCTGTCTCACCTGATGTGGGCGTTGGTGCAGCCTGGCGATGCGGTGCTCGTGCCCTCGCCGTCGTATCCCATCCACCTCTATGCGCCGTTGTTCGCGGGCGCTGAAGTGCGCGAGATCCCGCTGTCGACCGACAGTGACTTCTTCGAGGCGATGCGAGAGCGTTGGGAGTACAGCTGGCCCCGGCCGCGGGTAATCCTGCTGTCGTTTCCTCACAACCCGACCACCACCTGTGTCGATCTGGACTTCATGCAGAAGGTCGTCGACTTCGCTCGTGAGAAGGAAGTCCTCCTCGTTCACGACCTCGCGTACGCCGATCTCGGATTCGACGGGTACGTGCCGCCGTCGATCCTGCAGGTCGAGGGGGCCAAGGATGTCGCAGTCGAGCTGTATTCGATGACGAAGTCGTTCTCTATGGCGGGCTGGCGGGTCGCCTTCATGCTCGGAAACGCCGAGGTCGTCGCCGCGTTGGCAAAGCTGAAGTCCTACCTCGACTACGGGACCTTCCAGCCGATCCAGATCGCAGCCACCGTGACGCTCAACGAGGCCGCCGACCACCCCAAGATCGTCAATGACATCTATCAGAGCCGACGAGACACCCTGTGCGAGGGCCTGAACCGCATCGGTTGGGAGATCGAGCCGCCGCGGGGCACGATGTTCGCCTGGGCGCCGATCCCGGAACCCTACCGCGAGATGGGGTCCATCGAGTTCGCCTCCTGGCTGGTGCGAGAGGCCAAGGTCGCCACGTCACCGGGCGTGGGCTTCGGGCCCGGTGGCGAGGGCTTCGTCCGGTTCGCGATGATCGAGAACGAGCAGCGCACCCACCAGGCGATGCGTAACCTCAAGCAGACCCTGACCCGGCTCTGACCGACCGGTCGGGGAGCGCGATCGTGTCCGGGGAGACCGACCTGCTCGCCATTTTCGATGCGCTGACGGTGAGCCGGCGACCGGGAAGCTTCGTGTTCGCCAGCGTCGCAGGGACGGCGGCCACCGGCGCGGGCGTCGAGGCGGTCGTGACCGAGCGCGAAGGCACCACCGTGGTCGCCGCCAAGGAGGTGGCCGACGGACACGGGTGGGTCTACGAATTCGAGGCCGCATGGCTAACGATCGAGGTCCACAGCGCGCTGGCCGCGGTGGGGCTCACGGCGGCAGTGTCCACCGCGCTCGCGCTCGCTGGCATCGCCTGCAATGTGATCGCGGGTCGATTCCACGACCACCTTCTCGTCCCGGTCGACGACGCCGACCGGGCCATGGCGTGCGTGGGTGCGCTCCGGTCCTGAACGACGGGGTCCCCGGCTACTCCTGCGCCCAGTGACGGGACCGCTCCAGCGCCCGAAGCCAGCCGGCGTGCGCGGCGTCGACGTCGGCGCGGGCGCTGCTGGGCCCGACCTCGACGTCGAGCTGCCAGCGGCCGGTTATGTCATCGAGCGAGCCCCAGACCCCGCCGGCGAAACCGGCGAGATAGGCCGCGCCGAGCGCGGTCGTCTCCAGCGTCACGGGCCGCTGCACCGGTACCCCGAGCTGATCGGCCTGCAACTCGAGCAACAGCGTGTTCGCCGAGGCGCCTCCGTCGACGCGTAACCGGTTGAGACGCTGACCCGAGGCACCCGCCATGGCGTCGACCACATCGCGGGTCTGGTGGGCCATGGCCTCGATCGTCGCCCGAGCGATCTCGGGTCGGCCGGTCCCACGCGTCAGACCGATCAGTGTCCCGCGGGCGTACGGGTCCCACCACGGGCTTCCCAGCCCCGTGAACGCGGGCACGAAGTAGACCCCGCCGCTGCTGGTGCACTGGCGGGCGAGGGGCTCGAGCTCGGAAGCGTCGTCGATCATGCCCAGACCGTCACGTAACCACTGCACTGCCGCGCCGGTGATGAAGATCGCCCCTTCGAGGGCGTAGGTGGGCTGGGGCCCGCTGGGGCTGTCGAGCACCCAGGCGAGCGTCGTCAGGAGTCCGTCGACGGGTTCGGGCCGCGCCCTGCCGACGTTCATGAGCACGAACGAGCCGGTGCCGTAGGTGCTCTTCGCGTCGCCGGGCGCGAAGCAGGCCTGCCCGAACAGCGCCGCATGTTGATCGCCGGCGACCCCGGTGATGGCGATCCCAGGACCACAGGCCGCCTCGCTGGTCGTGACACCGAAGTCGCCGCTCGATGGGCGCACCTCCGGCAGGACGTGGGCAGGCACCCCGAAGAGCCCACACAGCTCCGGAGACCAGGCGAGTCGGTCGAGATCGAACAGCATCGTCCGGCTGGCGTTCGTGGCATCGGTGACGTGCGAGGCGCCACCAGTCAGCTTGTGAACGAGCCAGGAATCGATGGTGCCGACAGCGACGTCCGCTGTGGGAGCGAGGCCACCGGAGGTGAACAGCCATTCGATCTTCGACGCCGAGAAGTACGGATCGAGCACCAGGCCGGTCACCGAACGAACCAGCGGGAGAGCCCCGAGCGCTTCCAGCTGGTCACACCGGGCTGCGGTGCGGCGGTCCTGCCAGACCACGGCTCGTGCCAGCGGACGCGAGGTGCTGCGGGACCAGGCGACGATCGTCTCGCGCTGGTTGGCGATGCCCAACGCTGCAGGGGTCGACGGCATCGCCGCGCAGACCTCGGCGAGAGTGGCCTGGGTGGCCGCCCAGATCTCCTCGGCGTCGTGCTCGACCCTGCCGGGACTGGGAAAGTACTGCGGGAACTCACGGTACGCATGGGCGACGATCGTCCCGGACTCATCGACCGCCACGGTTCGCACCCCCGTCGTCCCTGCGTCGACGGCGAGCACAAGGGTGGAAGGAGGGGCCATGGTCGGACTGTAACCTTCGGGGCATGCGTGTCGGAGTGCTCACCGGTGGCGGAGACTGTCCTGGTTTGAACGCGGTCCTACGAGCGATCGTGCGCAAGGGCGAGCGACATCACGGCGATGTGATCATCGGATTCAGCGACGGCTGGCGCGGGGTCATGGACCACGAATACACCGAGCTCACCGTGGAGAACATGCGCGGTGCGCTCACGCGCGGGGGCACGATCCTCGGCACGACGCGCATCAATCCGTACATGTACGACGACGGCGTCGAGCGGGTACGTGCGACAGCGGCAGATCTCGCCCTGGACGCGATGATCGTCATCGGGGGTGAGGGAACGCTGTCGTGCGGCATGCGCATCTGGCAGGAGGGCGTCCTCAACGTCGTTGGTGTGCCCAAGACGATCGACAACGACATCGGCGCCACCGAGATGACCTTCGGCTTCGCGACCGCCGTCGACATCGCCACGGAGGCGATCGACCGACTCCACACCACCGCAGAGTCCCACGACCGGGTCATGGTCGTGGAAGTCATGGGTCGACACGTCGGCCACATCGCGGTGTGGGCCGGGATCGCCGGAGGCGCGACGCTCACCCTCATCCCCGAAGAACCCTTCGACATCGAGCAGGTTGCCGCAGCCATCAGCCGTCGCCACGAACATGGGCGGTATGCTTCGGTGGTCGTGGTGGCCGAGGGTGCGGTCCCGAAGGCAGGCACGCTCGAGCTTCCCGAGCCCGAGATCGACCAATACGGCCATCAACGCCTCGGGGGCATCGCCAACGTCGTCGCGCAGGAGATCGAGCGGCGCACGGGCTACGAGACGCGGGTCACCGTGCTCGGCCACGTCCAACGCGGCGGGTCCCCGAGCCCGTTCGACCGCCTCCTGTGCTCCCGCTACGGCGTGGGTGCCATCGACGCTGTCCATGACGAGGCCTGGGGTCAGATGGTTGCCCTCCAGTGCAACCACATCGTCACCGTGCCCATCGCCGAGGCGGTGGCCTCGCTCAAGATCGTCGACGCCGAGCTCTGGGCGCAGGCCAAGACGTTCTTCTCCTGAGCGCTCCCGCACGCCTCCCCGACCCGCTGCACCGGCTCGGTCAGGAAGTGGCCGTGGGTGCAGGTTTCGGCGTGGGCGCGCTGGTGGGTGCCGGGGTGGCCGTGGGTGCCACATAGGTGGGGTCGAAGCTCCTGAAGTCTCCTTCAGTGAGCTTGGGCTGCTCGCCCCCGTCGGGGGTCAGCCAGGTGATCGGGGCGCCATCGATCAGGATCTGGACCGTGTCGACGTTCGCGTAGTTGGTGAGCGTCCAGACGATCTGGGCGAGGGCAGCGAAGCGCTCACCACCTTCGAGGGTCTCCAGTGACCCAGGCTCGAGGTTCACGGCTGCAAGCCCTTCCTTGAGCGACGGGAAGCTGTCGTTCTCGATGAGCGTCATCTGTTTCGGCACCGCGCTCGTCAGGTTCTCGGCGACCTCCTCCGGCGTCGGGTCCAGTGTGAGCTGGGGCAGCACATCGGAGATCTTGAGCGTGGCCACCTGTCTCGTCACGGTGTGGACGCGCCCGTTGGCATCGAGGAGGAAGATCTCGACCTGCGGAAGCTCATCGTCTGCCGCGGTGGTCGGGGTGGGCGCAGGCGTCGCCGTCTCGACGGCGCGCGAGATGGCTCGCGGCTCGCGATCCTCTGGTATGCCGCACGAGGCCACGACACTGGCAATCACGGCCAGGATGAGCAGCGCCAAGTGACGAGGGTGCACGCGGCTCTTGTTCATCGCACCACTCCTGGCAGCTCCACCACGAAGCACGCGCCCGGGTTGCCGTCGGGTCGATCGTCGACGCGTACCCGACCTCCGTGCATCCGGACGTGCTCGGCGACGAGGGCGAGGCCGAGGCCGGTGCCCGTTCCGTACCCGCGGCGGCCACCTTCGGCTCCGCGGCTGAAGCGCCCGAAGATCGCTTGGCGCTCTGACGGCGGGACTCCGGGGCCCGCGTCTTGTACCGCGATCTCGATACCGGTGCCGACCTGCCGTACCTCGATGTCGGTGGCCCCACCGGCGTAATTGCGCGCGTTCTGCAGGAGGTTCGTGACCACGCGCGCGAGGCGGCGCTTGTCGACCTCGACAACGAGGTCCTCGATGCCAGGTTCGTAGACGACGGGGACGCCGGCGTGGTCGATTTGCTCGGCCACCCGGGTGACGAACTCGATCAGCAAGAGGTGATCGAGGTCGAGCGCGCCGCCGGCGGTGTCGTAGCGGGAGATCTCCAGGAGGTCCTCGACGAGCTGCCGGAAGCGCTCGAGATCGCCGTCGAGCAGGCCGAGCGCTGTCTGGCCCTTCTCGCTCAGCTCGTTGGCGCGGCCCTTGAGAACCTCGACCGATGCCATGATCGTCATCAGCGGTGAGCGCAGTTCATGGGAGACGTTGGAGGCGAACTGCGCGTCCCGCTGGATGCGTTCCTCCAGGTTGGCTGCCATCTCGTTGAACGACGCCGCGATCGGCGCCAGGTCGCGGTCCTGGCCGACCTCGAGGCGGGCGGTGAGGTCGCCCGCAGCGATGGCCTCGGCGGTCTGGCTGACTTCTTCGAGAGGGAGCAGCACCCGGCGCGCCGCCCACGCGCCGGTTCCGACGCCGGCCAAGGTGCTGACCGCCGCGGCCCCGAGAAGCGCCAGGCCGACCGATCGCAGGGTGTCCTCGATGTCGTCGAGGGGAACCGCCTCGAAATAGGACGTTCGCGTGAGACCCTCGATGGGCAAGCCGATGACGAGGAACGGTTGATTGTTGGGGAGGCGGTAGCGCATCTGCGCAGGGCCTTCGCTGGGGTCCATCACGGCATCGGCGAGCTCGGTCTTGATGTTGGCCGCCACGAACGACTCCGGGTTCGCCGAGTACCAGTTCACTCCGACCCTGAGCACCGAGGTCGACGACGCGAATCCCCGGAAGCTGGTCAACACGGCTCGAACGGTGGCCTCGTCGTCGCCATCCTTGACGCGACGCTGCACTTGGGTCGCATTGTTGAGCGCCACGCTGAACGCGTTGCTCTCGCGACTCTCCAGGAGAGTTTCGCGCACCAGCCCGTAGGTGACCGCTGCGAGCAGGGTCGACAGGAGCAGCGCTCCCAGACCGAAGGCAAGCGTCAGGCGAGCCCGGAGACGAACCTTGCCTCGGGTGGGTTTGACCATGTGACTAGGTCTGCAGCTTGTAGCCGAGGCCGCGTACGGTCATCACGTACCGCGGTTTGGCCGGGTCGGGCTCGATCTTCGTGCGCAACCGGCGGATGTGCACGTCGACGAGTCGTCCGTCGCCGAAGTAGCCGTAGCCCCACACTCGTTCCAGGAGCACCTCGCGGCTGAAGACGCGACCGGGGCTGGACGCGAGCTCGACCAGGAGCCGGAACTCGGTCTTGGTCAGGTGGATTTCCTCGCCCTTCAAGAGCACCAGCCCCTGGTCGGGGATGATCTCGAGGTCGCCGAACTCCATCTGGCTCATGGCCGGTGAGGTGGTACGGACGCGTCGCAGCAGGGCCCGGATGCGGGCGCTGAGCTCTTTGGGCGCGAAGGGTTTCGTGAGGTAGTCGTCGGCGCCCGCTTCGAGCCCGGCGACGACGTCGTGGGTGTCGTCGCGTGCGGTGACCATGACGATCGGCACGTCGCTGTTGCGCCGTATCGCTCGACAGACTTCGAAACCGTCGATGCCGGGCAGCATGATGTCGATGAGCACGACATCGGCGGGGGAGCGTTTGAATGCCTCCAACGCCTCCTCGCCGTTGCGCGCCTCGGTCACGTCCCAACCCTCGTCCTCGAGCGCGAGTCGAACGGCAGTCCGTATGCGCTCGTCGTCTTCGACCGTCAGGATCTGTGTTCCCACGTGGGCCTTTCGGGAGAGGTGGTTTCTCGCTCCGCCAAGACTACCGGGACGAGGTCGGGGGCTGCTGCCAGGAGGCACCCTGGCGACTTCCGGCGTCGTGGGCTCAGCGGACGCCCGCCTCACCGAGCAGCGCGAGAAAGGCATCGGCGATCCCAGGCGCCGCGGCAATCGTGAGGCCGTCGGGACCGCCGGCGCCCGGGACGTACACGACGGCGCCGGCCTCGGCGGCCACGAGCGCCCCGGCGGCGAGGTCCCATTCGTTGAGCGCGAGCTCCCAGTAGGCGTCGACTCGGCCCGACGCAACCCCGCACAGATCGAGGGCAGCCGACCCCATGCGCCGGATGTCGGCGATACGGGGGAGGATGTGGACGAGCGCCTGGGCTTGGCGCTCGCGCCGCGCCGCGTCATAGGAGAAGCCGGTGGCGACCAGGGCCATGGTGAGATCGGCGGTGGCCGGGGCCGCGAGCGTCGAACCGTTGCACCGGGCGCCGTGTCCGAGCGCGGCGTCGAACACCTGGCCGTGGACGGGGTCGGCGACCGCTCCCGCGACGACGGTGCCGTCGACCTCCGCTGCGATCGAGACGCCGAATCCGGGATGACGGTGGACGAAGTTCACGGTGCCGTCGATGGGATCGATGATCCAGCGAACGTTGTTGGTGCCCCTGATCGAGGTGCCCTCCTCACCCTTGAACCCGTCGTCGGGTCGCACGGCGACGATGGCATCGTGGATACGGCGTTCCGCTGCGCGGTCGACCGCGGTGACGAGATCCGTGCGTGACGACTTGGTCGCGTCGGCAGCTGCGCCGACCTGCTCGAGGAGGAAGTGACCGGTCTCCAGAGCGACCGCGTGGGCGAGATCCCGCAGCGCAACCGCGTCGACGAGCGGTTCGGTCACGAGGGGTCACGCCGTCGGGTGACTTTGTCGCCCTTGACCGAATCCCATTCGTCCATGGCACGCAGCACCAGAACGGCCACGATGGCCACGCCGACGGCGCCGATGAGTGCCCCGACCAGCGCGCCGAAGCCGGCGAGCGTGCTGCATCCGTCGGTGCACTGCAGATCGGTGAAGGCATAGCCGATGAGGCCGCCGCAGAGCCCGGCGATGACGATCGACGCGAACGCGAGCAGTCGCACGCCGCGCGTAGGCGCAGCCGACGGGAGTGCGGCGACGGGCAACGACGCCGGATCGAACGGCTCGATCTCGGCGCTGCGACGCGGGGAAATCGCGCCACCTTCTTGATCGCCCGGGACATCGGGAGCTGGAGCGTCGTGCTCGTCGTCTTGGTCGCTCACCGGTCGAAGGCTACTGCGATCGGGTGACAGCCCCGCTCGTCGGTGCTGTCACCGAGTCCGTGCATACTGTCGTCGTGGCCCGAGCGGACATCCTCCATGTCGACATGGACGCGTTCTACGTGTCCGTGGAGCTCGTCCGGCGGCCCGAGCTGCGGGGACGGCCGGTGGTGGTCGGCGGCGCCGGCCAGCGTGGGGTCGTCGCAGCGGCGTCCTACGAAGCCCGGGTGTATGGGATCCACAGTGCCATGTCCTCGGCGCAGGCACGGCGGCTCTGCCCCGACGCGATCTTCCTTCTCGGCGATCACGCCCACTACGGTGAGGTCAGCGCTCGGGTGATGGCCATCTTCGGGCGGTACACGCCCCTCGTCGAACCGATCTCACTCGACGAAGCCTTTCTCGACGTCAGCGGGGCGCGGCGGTTGCTGGGCGAGCCGGCGGCCATCGCAGCCCGGATTCGAGCCGATGTCCTCGACGAGGAGGCGCTCACCTGTTCGGTCGGTGTCGCCCCCAACAAGTTCCTCGCCAAGCTCGCCACCGAACAGGCCAAGCCCCGGCCGAGCGCGGCCGGGCCGCTGCCCGGGCTCGGCGTGAAGGTCGTCGAGGCCGATGAGATCCAGACCTTCCTCGATCCGCTGCCGATTCGCGCCCTGTGGGGTGTCGGCGCCGCCACCGCCACCCGTCTGGACCGCCTGGGTGTGGCCACGGTGGCCGACCTCCGTCGCGTCCCGGTCGACAGTCTGGTGCGTTCGCTCGGCAAGGCGCATGGCCGGCACCTCCACGAGCTCGCCCACGGTCGCGACCCTCGGGTGGTTCAGCCCAACCTGGATCCGAAGTCGGTGTCGCACGAAGAGACCTTCGCTGCGGACCTCTTCGAGGTTCGGCGGATCGAGGCCGAACTGCTTCGCATGGCCGATGCCGTCGGCAGCCGATTGCGCAGCGCCGGGCGATCCGGGCGCACCGTGCATCTCAAGGTGCGCTTCGGGGACTTCACCACCATCACCCGGTCCGTCACCCTCGACGCGCCGACCGACAGCGGCACGGTCATCGCGCGGACAGCGAAAGCACTCATGGCCGCGGTCGACCCGTCTCCCGGGGTGCGGCTTCTGGGCGTGGGTGTGTCAGGCCTGGCCACCGGTGCGGTCAGCCGGCAGCTCAGTTTCGACGACCTGGGGCGCGAAACGCCACCCGACTGGCGCCAGACCGAAGCCGCGATGGACACGATTCGCGCCCGTTTCGGTGCCTCGGCGATCGGGCCCGCGAGCACCCTTGGGGATTCAGGGCTTCGTACCAAGCGCCGAGGCGAGCAACAATGGGGCCCCTCGGCGTCGCCCGACGCTTCTTGAATCGGCGAAAATCCGACGCCAGAACGCGTTGTTGTGGCGCGGAGGCTGTGCGAAGATGGAGCCGTGCCACTTTCCGAGGACGAACAGCGCATCCTCAGCCAGATCGAGCAACAGCTCTATCAGACCGACCCGGCACTCGCGCGTGAGGTGGGGTCGACGACGGTCTACACCCACGCGGCCCGCAACATCCGCTGGGCCGTCTTCGGTTTCATCGCCGGACTCGCGATCATGGTGCTCACCTTGTCGACCAGCTTCGTGCTTGCATTCGGTGGGTTCATCGTCATGCTCGCCGCGGCGTTGTACTTCGAGCGCAACGCCCGACGTCTGGGAAAGGTGGGGCTCCAGCAGCTGTCGCAGAGCATGCGTTCGGGCGGTTTCCGAGCCGGTCCCGGCAACCTCGGCCGGCGCGACCGGGGTGACGACACCGACAACGGTTCGCGCTGAGCCCTCTCGGGCGCTGCGGCGGGCGTCGGCGCGTTCGGGGCCTACTTGCGAACGAGCGGGCGGGGGTCCAGCAGGTTCCGTAGCCGCGCTCGTCGGTCGAGGCGTTCATTGACCGACGCGACCAGCGCCACATGGTGCTGCTCGGCGGACTCGACAGCTGCGCCGTCGGGCGGGTCCGGTGCGTACAGCGCGCTGCTCACGACACCCGCGATCTGGTCGAGGTGCGTCGACGCGCTGCCTGTGCTGGAGCGGACGCGCTGGGCGAACTCTCGGACGGTTTCGGACTCCTCGAGGCGGACGTCGAGTGGTCGCAAGGCGTCGGTGGTGTTGTGCCAAATGGCCCCTACTTTCGAGCGGGCATCGGCTGCACGTTCGACGCGTCGTCGAGCCCGAGAGCGCTTGGCGCCGATCACGACGGCGCTGTAGCCGGCCAGGAGCAGCGCCGCAGCGAGCAGGATGACCGCACCGATACGTACGGGCTCGGGGATCGATCCGCCCGACGATCCGGTGGGCGTCGCACCGGCGCCGGTGGGCTCCTCGAGCGGAAGACCGAGGTCCGGGTCCGGCAACGGGTCGCTCGCAGCGGTGGTGACCGCCGGCGTCGGAGTTGGCGCGGCCGCGCCATCGTCGGAGCCGGCCTGGGCGGCGGTGACATCGGTCCAACCCTCGGCGCCGGGAGCCCCCCGGCCGGGCGTGGGCTCGAACGCGACCCACCCGGACTCGGCGATGTACACCTCGGGCCACGCGTGCGCGTGCTCGCCACGGACGTGGTAGAGGCCGTCGGAGGGGTCGTAGTTGCCCCAGGTGAACCCCACAGCGACGCGTGCCGGGATACCGATCGACCGGGCCATCGCCGCGAACGCCGATGCGAACTGCTCGCAGTAGCCCCGTCCGGCAGCCAGGAACTGATCGATGCGGTCGGTCGAGTTCCCCGGTCCGACGTTGAGGTCGTAGATGAACGTGCGGAAGTACTGCTGAAGGGCCAAGGACTTCCCGTACGTCGTGGTTTCGCCGGCAGTGAGCTGCTGCGCCAGCGCGCTTGCGTTCGTCGAGAAGTCGTCGGGCAAGCCGAGGTACCGGTCGGCGATGAGCTGGGGGATCGCCGGTGGCGCCGTCGCCAGCCGGTTCGGGTCATAGGCAGGGATCGCCGACACGACGGTGTACTGCTCGCCTTCGAGGGCGTCGAGATCGCGATCGTCAGTGGTGATCAGCGTGCCCGAGATCTCCTCGTAACCGATGTCGAAGGCGCGGGAGGTGACCCGTATGGGCTCGAACGCCGCCGGTACCCACACGCTGCCCATTCGCCCGATGGTGAAGGTCTGCTCGATGGTGGCGACCGCTGTCGATGTGTCGAACCCGTCACCGTCGAGGCGGCCGTTGGCCGCGTCGTAGCTGAGCTGTTCGGTGCCCCAGATCTGTCCGTTGAAGCTGTCGAGGCTCGCGAGACGCCAGTAGGTCGGGTTTCCGACGCCACCGATGTCGACGGTGAACGCCTCCACATCGGCCTGTTCGACGATTCTCCCGCGTATGTCGGTGATCGGGCTGGCGACGACCCGGCTCGAGCTCCCGCTGCCGGCCCCGTCGAGGCTGACGATCGCATCACGATCGGCTCCAGGCAGGGTGGGTCCGATCACCACCGCTCCGGCCACGACGAGCAGTGTGAAGATCACCCCGGTCCCGAGCAGCGCCGCCGTGCCTGCCGAGCGCGAGCCCGTGAGCCAGCGCACATCGTGCGCCTGGCGAACCAGGTGGTGCAGCAGCTGGAACACCACCACCGCCACGAGGTAGAGCGCGGTGAGGGTGAGCCGTGAGCGCGATGACCCGAAGAAGGCGATGAAGACGAACATCGCGAAGCCGGGGAGCATCGCTTCGAGTGGTGACCACAGCCGGAAGGCTGCCCAGTCGGCGAGATAGGCGATCACCCAGAGGGCGATCGTCGAGAGGACGAGGAAGCCGGTGGTGCTCGCCGTCGGTGCCTTGACCTCCGCGAAGAGGGTCCATGCGCTCTCGAGGTCGAGGTCGATGGCGTGCCGGGTGGCGTTTGTCGGCAGCAGCGCGGTCGATGTCGCGCGATAGTGCGTCCAGGTGACGTCGGCGACGGCCCCGATCACGGCGGCCATGCCCGTCACGATGAGCCCACGGCCGCTGCGCCGGACGACCGCCATGACGACGTGCGCGGCGATCGCCGACACCACGAGTGGGCGAACCCAGAGGGTGTCGGTGAAGAGGCGGTGAAACCCGGCAACCGCGGCGAGCGTCATCCCCAACGCGGCAATTTCGGTCGCGATGAGCAGTGGGGCCGGGCGACGCCGTTCGCTGTCGCCGGTCATCGGGCCACTCGGGCGCCGAATCCCACTGCATGGACCCATGCATGGGCGAACGACTCGTCGGCTGGGACCAGCACCACAGTGGTCGAACGTACCGGACCGCCAGCACCGGTTGGTGTCGCCCCGCGGTCGGCGAACAACACGAGGAAACGGTGGCGATAGCTGCTCGCCGCGGTGTGGAGCAGCCCACGTTCGAGCTCGCGTGCGTTACCGGTGATGCACGCGATGGCGCCTCCACTGTCCATGCTCGTGAGATGCTCGAGGGCCGTCGCGCTCAGCTGGGTTCCCTGCTCGACGAGCGCCAGGACTTCGAGCATGCGGTCGAGATGGTAGGGCCCGGTGCCGAACGGCGTGTGCTGGCCGTCGCTGGTGATGACCCGCACCTGATCGCCCCGAGCGATGCTCGCCGCGGCGATGCTCGCGGCCGCCGAGACCATTCGCTCGAATTCCACCGGGGCGGGCCCCGGGTTGGTGTCGAGCAGCACCGTCAGATGCCCGTGCCACGGGATCTCGTCCTGCCTGACCATGAGGTCGTCCTGACGGGCCGACGACGGCCAGTGCACCCGCCGCAGGTCGTCACCGACCACGTACTGGCGCAGCGCATAGAATTCGTCGCCCATCGGGGCCACCTGATGCTGCAGAAGGGTTCGCCGTTCGACGTCGCTCCCCGACGCCCGCCGAGGCGGACGAAGGTCGTCGATGCGCGGGTACACGACCAGGGACATCTCGCGATCGCCGGTTGTCGTCAGACGGGCGAGGCCGAATGGGTCGCCCACCGTGAGCCGCAGTGGACCGACGTGCACGATGCCGCGGCGCTCGGTGGGGAGCCGGTAGACCGCGCGGGTCCCGGCGCTGCGCCGCATGGGGGCGATGAGCAGCTCGACCCCGTGGGTGCCAGAGACGTCGTCGCGGAGCCGCAGCACGGGGGTGGCGACCCGCGCCCGATTCCGCAGGGTCAGGTCGACGCGGCACGGGTTGCCCGCGTGTACCCGCGATGGTGTGAGCACGCGGCCGACGTCGACCTGCAGCCGGCGCACGACGACATAGGCGATCGCCAGCGCGACCACGATGAGGCCCGCGCACCCGATGACGAAGAGTTCGGGCAGCGCGAACATGCGACCCATGGCAAGAATCGCGATGCTGCCGGCGATGGTGGCGATGCCGCCTCTGGTCAACATGGCTCGAGGCCGTCAGCCGAGCCGGGGCACCGGCACCGATCGCAGGATGTCGTCGGTGACGTCCCGGCTGCGGACCCCACGGAGCGCTGCGTCGGTGCTGAGCACCATGCGATGGTCGAGCGCCGGGTGGGCCAGTGCCCGCACGTCGTCGGGCGTCACGTACTCGCGACCTTGGGCCGCGGCCAAGGTGCGAGACACGCGCTGCAGAGCAAGGGTGGCCCGGGGGGACATGCCGAGCGCCAGGTCGCGGTGGTTGCGCGAAGCCACGGCGAGGTCGACGAGGTAGCCCTGCACCGAGGGAGCGACGTGGACGGTCGCGGCTGCCGCGGACATTCCCTGCACCTCCTCACGGGTGATCACGGGCCGGAGGCCCTCGATCGTGGAGCGACCGGCGTGGGTGGTCAGGATCTGCAGCTCTGCGTCATGGCTCGGGTACCCCATCGAGACCTTCATCAGGAATCGGTCGAGCTGGCTCTCGGGAAGCGGGTACGTGCCTTCGTGATCGAGCGGGTTCTGGGTCGCCAGGACCATGAACGGTCGTTGCAGGGGGTGCGTGTGGCCCTCGATGGTGACCTGACCCTCGGCCATGGCTTCGAGCAGTGCGGACTGGGTCTTCGGCGAGGTGCGGTTGATCTCGTCGGCGAGCACGATGCCCGAAAAGATCGGGCCTGGTCGGAACTCGAACTGGCTCGTCGAGCGGTTCCAGACCGACAACCCGACGACGTCGCTCGGAAGCAGATCGGGAGTGAACTGGATCCGGCCGACCTCGGCGTCGATCGAACGCCCGAGCGCCTTGGCCAGGCTCGTCTTGCCGGTGCCCGGCGCATCCTCGATGAGCACGTGGCCTTCGGCGATGAGCGCCAACAGCACCAGGCGGATCACATCGGTCTTGCCCTGGATGACCTGTTCGACGTTGCGCACCACGATGTCGAAGAGCTCGCTGAAGGTCAGGATTCGGTCTCGGGTCAGCTCGCTCAACTCTGCACTCCTCCTGAGGGAACGGCGGTCCGAGGAATCGAGGTGCCGCGGGCACCGCAGGCCACAACTCTAGGGGAACGCCGCCTCGATCGTGCCCGGCGGGACCCGGGAGGCGCGCCGACCGGCGCACGCGTCGGTCGGACTATCCTCGCAGCGATGACACTGGGCTGGATCCTGCGAATCGGGGCTGCGGTCGCGGCTCGCCCCGCGCTGTGGGGCACCGCCATCGCGCAGGGATGGCGGCTTCGGCGTCGACACTGGTATCGCATCGCTCCTTTCCTGCCGGTGCCCGATCCCGACTACCTGCGGTTCCGCTCGGTCACTGCCTACGGCGGTGACGGCAGCAGGCCCCCCGAGCCCGGTGACGTGATCACCTACCTCGCCTGGTGCCGCGCCTGGCCCCACGTGGCCCGTTGACGGACAACTAGGATTTCGCGATGGGTCAGGCGCTGGTGCTCAACGCAACCTACGAGCCCATCAGCGTGGTGCCGGGTCGTCGGGCCATGGTGCTGGTCTTGGCCGGCAAGGCCGATGTCGTGCACGCGAGCGACGAGCCAGTGCGATCCGAGCGGCTGACTCTCGCCGTTCCTTCGGTCGTTCGGCTGCGCTACTACGTGCGGATCCCCTTCGGGCGGCGCTCTGCGCTCAGCAGGCGGGGGGTGTTCGCCCGTGACGGCCATCGTTGCCAGTATTGCGGAGGCAGGGCAGAGTCGATCGACCATGTGTTGCCGCGTAGTCGAGGCGGCCGTCACACCTGGGACAACGTGGTCGCCGCCTGCCGCCGGTGCAACAGCGCGAAGCGCGATCACCTGCTCCAGGAGACGTCGATGCGGCTGGCGGCGGCCCCGTCGGAGCCGCCGCCGAGCGCGTGGGTGACCCTGTCGGTGCCGCACGTGCCGGCGTCATGGGAGCCCTACCTGGATCCGGTTCCGTCGGCGTGAGCCGCCGGGTCGGCCGCTGGTCGGTCGAGCGGATCAGCGGCACGGCCGCCGAGGTGCACGCGCGCGAGCTTCCCGCGGCCTTCGAGCCGACCGTGTGGCTGATCGAGGCGAGCGATACGTCGGTCGTGCTCGGCAGCGCGCAACGCGACACGTACCTCGATCACGCGCGGGCTCGGCAACTCGGACTCGAGGTGGTGCGTCGCCGCAGCGGGGGCGGAGCGGTGCTCGTCGTCCCGGGCGAGCTGCTGTGGGTCGATGTGTTGGTTCCCGTGGGCGACGTGCTCTGGAGCGACGACGTGGGTCGGTCGTTTCATCCGCTGGGCCAGCTGTGGGCCGAGGTCGTGGCTGCTCTCGGTGTGCGAACGGCCCTCCATCTCGGGGGTTTCGAGCGATCGCCTGCGTCTGACGTCGTGTGTTTCGCCGGTCGGGGACCCGGTGAGGTGTTCGTGGCTGACGCGAAGGTGGTCGGCATGGCGCAACGCCGCACCCGTGCCGGGGCCCGGTTCCAGTGTGCGTTGTCGCTGCGCTGGCGGCCGCAACCGCTCGTCGAGGTGTTCGCCTCGGTGCCGATCGACGGTTTCGCGGACGTTGTTGCTGCGGCGGGCTACGGGCTCGGCTGTTCGGTAGCCGACGCCGAAGCGGCCCTGTTGGCCCAACTCCCGCTGCTGTAGCCGCCCTCGCACTGCCCTGGTGCCAGGCACGTGCCAGGCACCGACGCGAGGCCCGGTGGAGCGGAAGGGGGAGTGGTGGTGATGAGCCGCTCCCACGCCGTTCGGGGCGTTGTTCGGTCGCGCGCTGCCGCTGACCTGCGAGGACGCGCCGGGAGAAATCTCCGTCAGATCATTGCCATGTGGGAGGGAAGGGTTTAAAGTGGGCCGTCATGGGAGATAGGGGAGGGCAAGGGCGCTCCGTGGTGAAGGTCCGACCGACCAGATCACGGGCAGGCAGTTCCGGGCTCAATTCGATCGATCAGAAGCACCAGAGCGGTGTCGGCACAGCAGGGATGGATTGCAGGAGTGTTCACCGGCGAACACGAGCGCTTGCTCGACGAGAAGGGGCGGCTGGTCCTGCCGCCGCTATTTCGTCGAGACCTTCAAGACACGGTGTTCCTCGCGCGCTCGGGTTCGGACCCGTGCCTGCTCCTCTATTCGCCCGACGGGATCAACGAGGTCGCGAACCGGCTCAAGGAGCGGGTCCGCAACGGCGAGGTATCGCCGAACGAACAACGTCGCTGGTCGGCGAGCATCAGCGAGGTCCGCACGGACGCCCAGGGCCGGATCGCGATCCCGCCGAAACTTCGCCAGCAGGTCGGCCTCGATCGCGAGGTGGTCGTGATCGGTGTGGTCGACCGGGCAGAGGTGTGGGGTGCAGACGCATGGGCGGCCGTGGAGAGTTCGACCGATGAAGGAATCAGCGAGGGTCTCTGGCTCTGATCGAGCCGGACCCGATGGCATCTGCTCGACACGCTGAGCACAGGAGGAAACCGAAAACCGAAGTCCGAACGAGGCACCGACATGATCCAGACATCTGCTCGCGCTTGGGCAGTCTTCCGGCTGACAAGATGGAAGGCCCCTACTCCGCCCGCTTGCCATCTAGCTCGATCGGGGAGACATCCCGACGTGCGCCCGTTGGCCGGGAGGCTGCCGAGGAGCGAGCAGACCGAGTCCAGATCATGACGCCGACCGCCAGTGCGCCCGACGCGCCGGGGGCGTTCTCCCACGATCCGGTGATGTTGGCGGAGATCCTGGCGATCTTCGAACCCGTTCCTCCCGGCGTGGTCGTCGATGCCACCGTCGGTGGCGCCGGACACGCCATCGCCATCCTCGACCTGCGCGAAGACCTCGAACTCGTCGGGCTCGATCAGGATCCGACTGCCGTGGCGGTCTCGGGCGCCCGGCTCGCCCGCTTCGGCGGTCGAGCCACCGTGCGCCACGCCCGCTTCGACCAGCTCGCCGCCGTGCTCGACGATCTCGGGGTCGCCGGTATCTGCGGGGTCCTCTTCGACCTCGGCGTGTCCTCACATCAGCTCGATGCCGGTGAGCGGGGATTCAGCTTTCGCAACGATGGCCCGCTCGACATGCGGATGGATCCCACCAAGGGCCGCTCCGCAGCGGACATCGTGAACAGTGTGAGTGAACGTGAGCTTGCCGACATCCTCTGGTTCCACGGCGACGAAAGGCACAGCCGCCGGATTGCCCGATCGATCATCGCTGCGCGCCCGTTGACGACCACCACCGAGCTCGCCGACGTGGTCGCTGCCGCCATGCCCGCGGCGTCGCGTCGCAGTCCGGGTCACCCCGCCCGCCGTACCTTCCAGGCACTGCGCATCGCGGTGAACGAGGAGCTCGAAGTGATCGAACCCGCACTCGTCGACGCGGTGCGCCGCATGGTGCCCGGGGGCCGAGGCATTGTGTTGTCGTACCACTCGGGTGAGGACCGGATCGTCAAGCGCACCCTTCGCCACCTCGCTGGTCTCGACCGTCAGGTGCCGCGCGGCTTGCCGGTGGCCGACGTGGACGGGCCGATCGAATTGCTGCACCGGGGGTCGCGGACGGCGTCGCCGGCGGAGATCGAACGCAATCCCCGGGCCAGCGCCGCACGACTGCGCTCCTTCGTCCGAACCGCCGAGGTCGCAGCATGAGCGGGGCCGGGCACGCGGCCCCCCAGCCCGCGCCGAAGCGCCAACCTCGCTCGCAGGCTCATGCCGAGCTGAACGTGGTTCCCCGCGGTGGCCGGCTCCTCGGTGTCGGGATGGTCGCGGTCACCGTGTTCGCCGTCTTCGTGCTGTTCGGCCTCGTTGCGTTCAACGCGTTGATCGTCGACAACCAGAGCTACATCGATGACCTCGACGCCCGCCTCGACGAGATCACCCAGACGAACCACAGGCTGCGCTTCGACATCGCCGAGCTCGAGTCGCCCGAGCGCATCCGCGAGGTCGCCGTCACGCAGCTCGGGATGATCGAACCCGAATCCATCGAGTACCTCGAACCGATCTCTCGGAGTCAGCTCGCAGCGCGCGGCGGAACCGACTCGGAAGGGGAGCGGTGACTCCACCCCGCCGCGTGTACTCTGCCCCACGGGGCGCCTCGGCGCGACCGGCCTCCGCCGAGCGCTTCGAGCACCGGCGCCGCCTGCTGGGTGTGGTCGTCCTGTTCGTCCTCGTCGCGGGGCTCCTGAGCCTGCGGTTGCTCCAGCTCCAGATGTTCGACCGAGATCGGTATGTGGCCTGGGGTCGCGACCAGCGTTTGCAGACCATCCCGCTGGAGGGCCAGCGCGGCCGGCTGCTCGACCGCAACGGCGAAGCGCTTGCCGTCTCGTTGCCCCAACCCTATGTTGCCGCCGATCCCGGTCTCGTCGACGACGCCGCGCAGGCCGCCGCAACCCTGGCGCCACTGCTCGGGATCGATGCCGCCAAACTGGAGTTCGAGCTGCTCCGCCCGACCCGGTTCGTGTACTTGAAGCGCATGGCCGACGACAAGGTGGCAGACGAGCTGCGCGCGCTGCAGCTGCCGTACCTCATCGTGCGCGACGAACCGCGGCGCTTCCACCCCGACGGTGAGGAGCTCGCGCGCGGTGTTCTCGGAGCGGTCGGTGTCGACAACGTCGGCCTGTCCGGCCTCGAGCTGCAGTTCGACGACCTGCTCAGGGGGACTGCTGGTCAGCTCGTGGTCGAACAGAGCATCGACGGACGCACGATTCCCGACGGTGTCCGCGAGGTCGAGCCGGCCCAACAAGGCAAAGATGTGACCCTCACCATCGAACGGGCGCTCCAGTTCCAAGCGGAGCAAGCCCTCGCCGACGCTGTCGAACGCACGAACGCCCGAGGCGGCATCGTCGTGATCTGCGAACCCGCGACCGGTGACATCCTCGCGATGGCTTCGGTTTCGGCCTCCGACGAAGGCGGTGTCGCCACGACGCCTTCGAGTCCGGCGCTGACCCAGATGTACGAACCGGGATCGGTCATGAAGGCCATGACCTTCGCAGCCGTGCTCGACCACGGCCTCGGCCTCCCGACGACGTCCCGACTGGTCCCCGACGAGTACCCGATCTACGAGGACGTCTTCAGCGACGATGAGAGCCACGACCCCGAGCTGATGAGCATGCGGGACATCCTCATGAAGTCCTCCAACGTCGGCACCATCTTGTGGGCCGACGACCTTGGTGATTCCGTACTGCACGACTACCTGGTCGACTTCGGGTTCGGCCATCGCACCGCGCTCGACTTCCCCAACGAGGCATCGGGCATCCTCGACGACGTGAAGGACTGGTCGGGGACCTCGTTCGCCACGATCGCGATCGGCCAGGGCATCGCCGTGACGCCGATGCAGATGCTCAAGGCCTACAACGTGATCGCGAACAACGGCATCGACGTCGCCCCTCGCCTCGTCGCGCCAGGGACGATCGAGCCCAGCGGCGCTGAGACCGTGGTCGAGGTTGCGGCCCGGCGGGTCGTCAGTGCCGAGGCCGCCTCACAGGTTGCCGACATGCTCGTGGGTGTCGTCGACAGTGGGACCGCGACCGCTGCGGCGGTCCCGGGCTACCGGATCGCGGCGAAGACCGGGACCGCCCGCAAGGTCCAAGACGGCGGCGGCTACGTCGATGCCGACGGGCACTATCACTACGTCGCCACCGTCGCCGGCTTCTTCCCTGCCGACGCGCCGAGGTTCTCGATGATCGTCGTACTCGACGAGCCCGACGGGTCCTATGCGAGCCGGACGTCGGCTCCGCTCTTCGGCGAGCTGGCGGCCTGGACCCTGCGCCACTTCCAGGTTTCGCCCGGCACCGATCTCGTGTTCGACCGTCCTGAGCAGCAGGCGCTGGGCGTGACCGGTGAGGCGGCCGATGCTCCTCGGTGAGCTCGTCGCCGTTGCGTCGTCGAAGGCTCCTGACCTGGGGTGGAGCTCCGTCGGTCCGGCCTCTGCATGGGCGGTCACCGAGATCACCGGTCTTGCACTCGACAGCCGTGTCGTGCAGCCCGGAGATCTCTTCTTCTGTGTGCCCGGCGGGATCGTCGACGGTCACGACTTCGCGGCCGCGGCGGTGTCGGCGGGAGCGGGCGCGCTGGTCGTCGATCGCGCGCTCGCGCTTGCCGTGCCGCAGGTGCTGGCCACGAACGTGCGTGCAGCGATGGCTCGGCTGTCCTGTGCCTACCACGGGGACCCTTCCCGGTCGCTGACGATGGTGGGCATCACCGGGACGAACGGCAAGACGACCACGGCGGCGCTCGTCGAGTGGCTCCTGGCCGCAGCAGGCATCCCTACCGCGACGATCGGCACCCTCACCGGGGTCCGGACGACCCCGGAGGCTCCTCATCTCCAGGGCGCGTTGCGTGGACTGGTCGACGCAGGCACGCGAGCGGTGGCGATGGAGGTCTCCTCGCATGCCCTTGCGCAACAGCGAGTCACCGGCACCCACTTCGACGTGGGCGTCTTCACCAACCTGACGCCTGATCATCTCGACTACCACCGCGACCTCGAAGACTACTTCGAAGCCAAGGCGATGCTGTTCCGACCCGAATTCGTCGACGCTGCGGTGATCAACGTCGATGACCCTCATGGGCGGGTCCTTGCGGCACGGGTCACCGTGCCCGTCACCCCAGTGTCGCGCCGTGACATCGATCTCCTGGACGTCTCGCTCACGGGCAGTCGGCTGCGCTGGCACGACCGTGAGATCACGATCGCGATCCCGGGGCTCTTCAACATCGACAATGCGCTGGCGGCAGCCGCAGCCGCGGGCCTTGTCGGCGTGGACGATGCCACCATTGCCCGAGCCCTCGAGTCGGTACCGGCGGTTCCCGGGCGCTTCGAAGTCGTCTCCGCAGGAGCACCCGCACCCGTGACCATCGTCGACTACGCGCACACCCCCGACGGGATCGACAAGATCCTGCGCTCGGTCCGCGCGATCGCCCCCGACGCCGAGATCACCATCGTGTTCGGCTGCGGTGGCGACCGCGACCGGGCGAAGCGGCCACTGATGGCCGCTGCTGCCGAAGCCCAGGCGGACCGAGTAGTGCTGACCTCCGACAATCCCCGTTCGGAGGATCCGGCGGCGATCATTGCTGCGGTCATGACGGGCTTCTCCCGGCCCGAGTCCGTGGAGATCGAGCCCGACCGGGCCGCAGCGATCGAGCACGCGATCCGTACGACGCCGCCGTCGGGCGTCGTCGTGGTCGCCGGCAAAGGCGCCGAAACGACGCAGACCATCGGGCCCGACGAGCACCCCTTCGACGATCGTGTCGTCGCCGCGGCGGCAATCGATTCCCGGGTTGGAGGAACCACGTGATCCGACTTCTCATGGCGGTGACGATCGCGACCACGGTCTCCCTCTTCGGAACCCGGTTCCTCATCGGCTGGCTCACACAGCACCGCATCGGCCAACCGATTCGAGAAGACGGACCGGGGGGGCACCTCACCAAGGCTGGCACCCCCACGATGGGCGGCGTCGCCATCGTTGGCGGGGCCGTCGTCGCCTACATGATCTCCGATTTCTACAACGGCATCTACACCCGGTCCGGACTGCTCGTGGTCGCGGCGATCGCCGCTGCGGCCTTCGTCGGCCTCCTGGACGACTGGCTCAAGGTGTCTCGTGAACGCAACCTGGGGTTGAACAAGCGCGCCAAGGTGGTCGGCCTGCTCACGGTGGCCTTCGGGTTTGCGATCTCCATGGTGACGCTCACCGAGATCCACACCGAGGTTTCGTTCACCCGGTGGGACTCGATCGGCTTCGACCTCGGCCCGGTCGGGTGGGTGTTCTGGGCGGTGTTCGTCATCTTGGCGATGGGGAACGCGGTCAATCTCACCGATGGTCTCGACGGGCTCGCTGCGGGCTCCTCGACGCTCGCGTTCAGCGCGTTCACGGTGATCGCGTTCTGGGCGTTCCGTAACCCGTCGATCTACGACCTCGATCACGCCCTCGATCTGGCTGTCGTGGCGGTGGCGATGCTCGGGGGCTGTGTGGGGTTCCTCTGGTGGAACGCAGCGCCGGCGCAGATCTTCATGGGGGATACGGGCTCACTCGCCATCGGCACGGGCCTGGGTTGTCTGGCGCTGGCCACGAACACCCAGCTCCTGCTGCCGATCATCGGTGGCATCTTCGTCATCGAGACGGTGTCGGTCGTCATCCAGATCATCGGGTTCCGGCTCATGGGCCGCCGGCGCATCTTCCGGATGGCTCCGATCCATCACCACTTCGAGCTCCTCGGCTGGCCCGAGACCACGGTGATCGTGCGCTTCTGGCTCATCGGGGGATTCCTCGTGGCGGTCGGCCTCGGCGTCTTCTACGCCGACTACCTCGACATCGCCACGCTGGCCCAGGCGGTGGAGCCATGACCGGCCCGACCCTCGACGCCGGAGCGCGCGCGGTGCTGGGCGGCGGCGGCGGCACCGCGCGCGCCGTCGCGGCGGCGCTCGGCCGCCGTGGGGTCGAGATCGTCGTCGTCGACGATGCACCCGGTGAGGCTGCCCGCGCTGCGGCCGAGGCCGCCGGCATCGATCTCCTCGTCGCGCCAACCGACGCTGCGCTCGAACGGGTCGTCGCCGCTGCCGACGCGCTGCTCCCGACGCCGGGGCTGCCCGACCACCACCCGGCATTCGTGGTGGCCCGCCGTCACGGCGTCGGAGTGCTGAGCGAGTTCGACCTGGCACGGATGTGGGACGACCGCCCCATAGCGGCCATCACCGGCACGAACGGAAAGACCACTGTGACCATGATGGTCACCGAGATGGTGTGCCGCGATGGTCGCGCCGCGGTGGCGGCCGGCAACACCGATCTCCCGCTGGTCGAGGCCATCGATGACCCGGCGACCGAAGTGTTCGTGGTGGAGGCATCGTCGTTCCGTCTCGGCCACAGCGCATACTTCGCGCCCGATGTCGGGACCTGGCTCAACTTCGATCCGGACCACCTCGACGTGCACGCGTCGCTCGCAGCCTACGAAGCGGCGAAAGCGGCGATCTGGCGCGACCAGTCGCCCGAGCAATGGGCCGTCGCCAATGCCGACGACGCCGTGGTGATGCGCAACCTGCGTGGCCCGGCGCGTCGTTGCACCTTTGGTCTGGCAGCGGGTCGGAATCGGGTCGTCGAGGGCCGCCTCGTCCTCGACGACGAGCCGCTCATGGCGGTTGACGACCTGGCACGGCGCCTACCCCACGACGTCGCGAATAGCCTTGCCGCCGCCTCGACCGCAGCCGCCATCGGCGTGGGGCGGGACGCAATCGTCGAGGTGCTCGCGACCTTCACCGGTCTCGCCCATCGGCTGCAGCTCGTCGGATCGGCGGCCGGAGTCCGGTGGTACGACGACTCCAAGGCGACGACGCCGCACGCGGTGATCGCTGCCGTGTCGGCATTCGACTCGGTCGTGCTGATCGCCGGCGGGCGCAACAAGGGGATCGACCTCACTCGACTCGCCGAGGCGGCACCTCGCCTGCGTCATGTCGTCGCGATCGGCGACGCGGCAGCCGAGGTCGCGGCGGTGTTCGAAGGCATCGTGCCCGTAGAGATCGCGGTCGACATGGCCGGTGCGGTCCGCAGCGCCGCGGGCGTAGCCGGCGACGGTGACGCCGTCGTGCTCTCGCCGGCCTGCGCGTCGTTCGATTGGTATCGCAACTACGCCGAGCGTGGCGAAGACTTCGCCCGCCTTGTCCGCACGCTCGTCCTGGACGAGGTCGTGCACCACGAACCGGAGCAGCCGTGACCGTCGTCAGCACCTTGCACTCGCGCACCGCGGTCCGAAGCGGGAAGGTGCGTGCCCGATCGGTGGCAGGCTCGGGTCCCGGAGGTTGGGGAACCGGACAAGTCACCGTGGTCGCGGTGGTCGCCACGCTCAACGTGCTCGGCCTCGCCATGGTGTTGTCCGCCTCGTCGGTGTACTCGCTCTACGAGGGGGAGTCGACCTGGTACCACTTCACCCGCCAGTCGATCTGGTTGTCCATCGGGGTGGGCGCGTTGCTCGTCGGACGCGCCGTTCCCTACCAGCTCTGGCGTCGGGCCGTTCCCGTCGTGCTGGTCGTGACCGTCGCGGCCCTGGCGCTCGTGCTCGTCCCCGGCGTCGGCGTCGTCGCCAACGGGTCGCGCCGCTGGATCCAGGTCGGTGGGTTCACGATCCAGCCGAGCGAGGGCCTGAAGCTGACGATGATCCTCTACACGGCTGACCTCTTGGCGAAGCGGTCGTCGGAGCTCGACGACTGGAGCCGCACGCTCGTCCCGCCGCTCGTTGTGTTCGGATTCGCGGGGCTGCTCGTCCTTCGTCAACCGGATCTGGGCACCGTGCTGATCGCCGGCGGGATCATGATGGTGGTGATGTTCATCGGAGGCGTGCGGGTGCTCCCGATGGCGATCGCGGGCGCGATCGGCGCCAGCGGCGCAGTCCTGCTCTCCATGAGCGAGTCGTACCGACGCGACCGGCTCCTGGCGTTCCTCGACCCGTGGGCCGATCCTCTCAACACGGGGTACCAGACGATCCAGTCCATGGTCGGTATCGCCAGCGGCGGGGTCACCGGTGTCGGGATTGGTGAGGGTAGGGCGAAATGGGGCTACCTCCCGTTCGCGCACACCGACTTCATCTACGCCGTCGTCGCCGAGGAGATGGGCTTCGTCGGTGCGTCCATGATCCTCGTCCTGTTCCTCGTTCTGGCCGTCGTCGGGGTGCGGATCGCTCTGCGCGCCCCGGACCGATTCGGGACCCTGGTCGCGGTCGGGATCGTGGTCTGGCTCGTGCTCCAGGCGCTGGTGAACGTGGGCGCCGTGGTGGGCGTGCTGCCGATCACCGGCGTGCCGCTTCCATTCGTGTCCTTCGGTGGAACCTCACTTGTCGCAGGTATGGGTGCGGTGGGGATCTTGTTGAACATCGGCCGGCAGGCACACTCGTGAACGCCATGCTGAGGGCCGGTGCAGGGGAAGCGGAGGAGCGCCAGTGAGTCGCTACGCACTCGTCGCCGGAGGGGGGACGGCGGGACACGTCTCGCCGGGCCTTGCGGTTGCCAACGCCCTGGTCGACCGCGGTCACCCGCGTGCGGACATTCTCTACGTGGGCAGTGACCGTGGGATCGAGCGCGAGCTCGTACCGGCGGCCGGGTTCGACTTGGTGACCGTGTCGGGCCGTGGCGTGCCCCGTCGCCTCTCGATGGCAGCGGTTCGGGCGGTGCTGGCCATCGCGGTCGGCGTCTTCGAGGCCGGTCGGGTGGTCGTGCGCGAACGCCCGAGGGTCGTGTTGGCCCTGGGCGGTTTCGCAAGCGTGCCGGTGGCGGTGGTGGCGTGGCTGTTGCGCATCCCGATCGTCGTCCACGAACAGAATGCGGTGCCTGGAGCGGCCAACCGGCTCGTCGGGCGCTGGGCCAGGGTCTGCGCAGTCTCCTACCCCGGCACCGACCTACCCCGGGCAGTGCTCACCGGCAACCCCGTTCGTCCGGAGATGTTGGCGGTGAGCCGCGCCGACCGCACCGAGCTGCGAACTGCGCTCGACGTGCCTGCGGACTCCACCATGGTCGTTGTCACGGGCGGCTCACTCGGGGCGCGACGCATCAACGAGGCGATCGCCGAGGTCACCCGTCTTCTCGCGCACCGATCGGACCTCGTGATCCACCACGTCATCGGCGAGCGGGACTGGGAGACCATCAGCGCGGCGACGCGCGACCTCGACGCAGTCCTGGACTATCGACCGGTGCGCTACGAGCACGACATGCCCTCGGTCCTCGCTGCGGCCGACGTCGTGATCTCGCGTGCCGGCGCCTCGATCACAGCGGAGATCGCCGCCATGGGTCTCCCGTCGATCCTGATCCCCCTGCCTGGTGCTCCCGGAGACCACCAGACCAAGAACGCCCGGGCGCTCGTCGACGTGGGCGCGGCGGTTCTGGTCCACGATCGGGACTGCAGCGGACCTCGGATCGCGGAAGAGCTCGACCGCCTGCTGGGTCGTTCCGACAAGCTGGCTGCGATGGGTGAGCGGGCGGCACGACTTGGTCGGAGGGACTCGGCCCACGCCGTCGCCGACCTGCTCGAGGAGCACGCCCGATGAGCAGCAGCGAAGATCTCGACCTCACGGTGCCGGGCCAACGGATCCACGTCATCGGGATCGGCGGTGCGGGGATGCGAGCGATTGCTTCGGTGCTCGCTGCGATGGGCCACAGCGTCTCGGGTAGCGACCTCAAGACCTCGCCGGGACTCGACCGCCTGCGAGCCGAGGGAATCGCCGTGCAGGTCGGGCACGCGGCGGCCAACGTCGGCGACGTCGATCTCGTCACCCGCT
>JAHECR010000049.1 GCA_024641655.1 Acidimicrobiaceae bacterium | reverse complement strand
GCTGACCGACTGAGTCTGAGACCGAGTGTGAGAGGAAGCGCCCGATGGCGAGCGGCCGCACGACCGACGGAACGTTGCGAGGTCGAGCGGCTCGGAGTAGGGACCGGACCCGCACCTGGTGCGGGTCCGGTGCGCGTCCGGCACGTGCACGGCTGACGGCGCGGTCAGGTGGAGCGGCGCAGGTACCGGGCGAACACCAACCCACCGACGCTGGTCACTCGGTCGATCGCGTACCGCCGCGGCCGGTCGAGCCGGGCGCCGGCCACGATGGCGCCGTGGTCACCCCCGACGATGACTGGGGCGGTGGTCAGGCACAGTTCGTCGAGCAGGTCCGCGTCCACCAGCTGGGCGTTGAGGCTCGGTCCGCCCTCCACCAGCACGACGGGACCGTGCGAGCGGGCCAGCAGGGCGATCGCAGCAGCGAGATCGACATCGCCGGTGCCCGCCTCGACGAGCTGCGCCCGGGTGCCGACGTGCTGGCGCCCTGCCGCGGGAGCGTCGGTGGTGGTCACCACGACCGGACGGGGTCCGGGCCCGGTGAAGAGCGGACCGTCGAGATCGAGCCGCAGGGACCGGGTCACGACGGCGATGGTGGGCACCTGCTGCTGTCCTCGCAAAGCCCGGTGCCGGGCCACATCGGCAGGAACCGTCGGTTGGCGGTAGCCCTCGGCGCGCACCGTGCCCGCGGCCACGAGGATCACGTCGGCCAGGGCCCGCAACGTCGTGAACACGGCGCGGTCCGCGGGTGCGCCGAGTCCCCCGGATCGACCCTCGACAGCGATCGCCCCGTCGAGACTGGAGATCATGTTGAGGACCACCCACGGCGATCCGTCGGCGTGGGAGCGGACGTCGTCGGCGTAGCGGGCCACGAGCGCTGCGACGTCGTCGTCGAGACCTGCAACCACTCGTGCCCCTCCGGTCACCCCGTCCACACCAGTCCCTTCACCCACCGTAGCGGCTGGCACCGCCCTACACTGGAGGTGTCCCGGCAGGCCGTTCGCGGGCGCCGGGTTCTCGTCCACAACGAAATCCCCAGGCAATCCCTCTTCCTGTCCACAGGCCCCTGCCCCTACTGTGCCAAAGCGTGGCGAAGGGCGGAGTCGGGCACCGGAATGGTGGCTGGCGTAGCCGGCGGCTCGGTCTGCGAGGACCGTGTGGTCGGCTACGACTCCTCGAGGAAGGCCAGCCTCCTGGTCGGGGCGAAGTCCGCGCCGGGTGGAGGGGCAACACATCTCGTACCTGGTGCCCGACGCACCATCGTCACGAACCGAACACCGACGGTCCTGGTCGCCCGGGTCATCACTGCCCGATGCCCGGGAGATCAGGACCTGTCTTCCCGTCGAACGCTCGCTGCTCGCCCCGATCTGACCGTAGTCGTGCCCCGGATCCGTCCCAGGAGACGCAATGACCCCCACCCCCGACCTCCCTGCCATCGGTTTCAGTCGACGGCGCACCGACGGGGTCACCCATCCCTACGACCGACTCGCCTGGGAGCGCCGCGACGCGCGCATCACGAACTGGACCGACGGTACCGTTGCCTTCGAGCAGCTCGGGGTCGAGTTTCCGGCGTCGTGGTCGGTGAACGCCGGCAACATCGTGGCCCAGAAGTACTTCCGCGGTCACCTCGGCACCGCCGAGCGCGAGACCTCGCTGCGCCAGATCATCGATCGGGTCGTGCGCCGCATCGCCGAGTGGGGAACCGCTGGCGGCTATTTCGCGAGCGACGACGAGCGCGACGTGTTCGTCGACGAGCTCACCCATCTCCTCGTCAACCAGCAGGCCGCGTTCAACTCGCCGGTGTGGTTCAACCTGGGTGTCCCCGACACGCCCCAGCAGAGTTCTGCCTGCTTCATCTTGTCGGTCGGTGACACGATCGATGACATCCTCGAGTGGTACGTCCAGGAGGGCAAGATCTTCAAGGGCGGCTCCGGGGCGGGCGTGAACCTGAGCCGCATCCGCGCCAGCTCCGAGCAGCTCGCCGGAGGCGGTGAACCGAGCGGGCCGGTGAGCTTCATGCGCGGTGCCGACGCGAGCGCCGGCACCATCAAGTCCGGGGGCAAGACCCGACGTGCGGCGAAGATGGTGATCCTCGATGCCGATCACCCCGACATCGAGGAGTTCATCGCCACCAAGGCACGCGAAGAGGAGAAGGCCCGGGTCCTGCGTGCGGCCGGCTTCGACATGGGTGTCGACGGTGCCGACTCGTATTCCCTCCAGTATCAGAACGCGAACAACTCGGTCCGGGTCACCGACGATTTCATGGCCGCCGTCGAAGCTGACGGTGATTGGGACCTCGTTGCCCGCACGACCGGCGAGGTCGTGCGTACCGTCCGCGCCCGGGCATTGTGGCGTTCGATTGCCGAGGCCGCCTGGGCCTGCGCCGATCCGGGTCTCCAGTACGACACCACCATCAACCGCTGGCACACCACCCCCGTCAGCGGACGTATCAATGCGAGCAACCCGTGCAGCGAGTACGTCCACCTCGACGACTCGGCCTGCAACCTGAGCTCGCTCAACCTGCTGACCTTCGTCGACGACGACGGCACCTTCGATGTGGCCGGCTTCCGACACGCGGTTCGCATCATGATCAGTGCACAGGAGATGTTGGTCTCGGACTCGCACTATCCGACCGAGCGCATTGCCGAGAACGCCCGCCGGTTCCGTCAGCTCGGTCTGGGATTCACCAATCTCGGCGCGTTGCTGCTCTCACTCGGTTTGCCCTACGACTCCGACGAGGGCCGGGCGCTGGCAGCGACCATCACCGCCGTGATGACCGGCGAGGCCTATCGCACCTCTGCGCAGATCGCGGCGCGGGTCGGAGCCTTCGAAGGGTTCGCACTGAACCGGGATCCCATGCTCGACGTCCTGCGGATGCATCGCAGTGCCGTCGGTGACATCGGAGCCGGAGATGCGGTTCCCCCCGGGCTCACCGCGGCTGCGGTGGAGGTGTGGGACAACGCGGTGCGCTTCGCTGAGCAGTACGGCGTGCGAAATGCGCAGGTCACCGTGCTTGCGCCCACGGGCACCATCAGCTTCATGATGGACTGCGACACCACGGGCATCGAGCCCGACCTGGCACTCAAGAAGGCCAAGAAGCTCGTCGGTGGCGGCACGATGTCGATCGTCAACCAGTCGGTCGGTCGGGCGCTCGATCGTCTCGGCTACGACGAGGTGCAGCGGGCCGAGGTGATCGCCCACATCGATCACCATGGCAGTGCCGCCGGGGCACCGCATCTCAAGACCGAACATCTGGCGGTCTTCGCCTGCTCGATGGGGGATCTGGTGATCGCTCCGCTCGGTCATGTCCAGATGATGGCTGCCGTGCAGCCGTTCCTTTCCGGCGCGATCTCCAAGACCGCCAATCTGCCCGAGGAAGCGACCGTCGAAGACGTCGAGGATCTCTATCTCCAGGCCTGGAAGCTCGGGGTGAAGGCGCTGGCGGTCTATCGCGACAACTGCAAGGTCGGCCAACCCCTGTCGGTCGACAACACCGCTGCGGTCCGTGCCGACGACGCGATCGCCGCCGCGGCGCGTTCGGTGCTCGCCGATGCGCCACGGCCGGTGCGTGAGCGGTTGCCGCGGTCGCGCTCCAGTCGGACCTTCGAGTTCCGGGTTGCCGACTGCAAGGGTTTCGTCACCGTGGGCGAATACGCCGACGGGCGGCCCGGTGAGATCTTCGTGCGCGTCTCGAAGCAGGGGAGCACGCTGGCGGGCATCATGGACGCCTTCGCGATCGCGGTGAGCCATGGTCTCCAGTACGGCGTGCCCCTCGATGCCTATGTCCGGGCCTTCGTCGGGATGCGTTTCGAACCTGCGGGCATGACCGACGATCCCGAGCTGCGCATCGCGCAGAGTCTCATCGACTACTTGTTCCGGCGAATGGCTGTCGAGTACCTGACACCCGAGCACCGGGCCGACCTCAACATCTTCACCACCAACGAACGACTGCAGCCGACGCTGCCGGGGGTCGAGGAGGCCGCGACCGTCACCGGGCACGGGGTCGATGTCGCTCCCGACCCTCCGTCAGATGTGCCGTCGGGCGCGACCAACGAGGCGACGCGCCGGCGGGGAGTTGCCCACGACGCCCCGTTCTGCATGCAATGCGGCACCCAGATGCATCGCGCGGGGAGCTGCTTCGCGTGCGCCTCGTGCGGGAACACCAGCGGCTGCAGCTGAGCTCGATCGACGCCGGTGTCTCCGGGGCCTGGGGGTACGGTGGCGGCCATGGACGGTGACCTCGCCCGGCTTCGTGGCATCGACGGCATCAAGTGGCGCAAGTACGGCCCCGACGTCCTCCCCGCGTGGGTCGCTGACATGGACTTCGACACGGCCCCGCCCATCAAAGAGGCGATCTCGGCGATGGTCGAACGTGGCGATCTCGGCTACAACGCCGTGCCCGGTGACGCGCTCGTGCCGGCGTGGGCGGACTGGCAGGAGCGCTATCACCACTGGCGTCCGGTCGAGGAGCAGTGCCGCGCGTTCACCGGGGCCCTGCACGCCCTCGAGACGGTGCTGATGCTGCACACCCGCCCCGGGGACGGGGTCGTGCTCTTCTCGCCGATCTATCCGCCGTTTCGCACCGCGATCGAGCACAGTGGGCGCCAGGTCGTCGATGTGGCGCTCGAGGGCCCCGACTGGCGGCTGGACCCGGAGCGGATCGAGGCCGCGCTCGATGCTCGGACCCGCCTCGTCTTGTTCTGCCAACCACACAATCCGCTGGGACGAGTGTTCGACCACGGCGAGATCGAGGCGCTCGCGGCGATCGCCGAACGCCACGACCTGCTCGTCGTGAGTGACGAGATCTGGGGCGACCTCACCCACGACGGTCACCGGCACCTGCCGATCGTCTCGGTGGATGCCCGCCTCGCCGAGCGCACCGTCACCATCGGCGCCGCGTCGAAGACTTTCAGCGTCGCCGGGCTGCGGTGCGCAGTGGCGCACGTGGGGCCCCCTGCGCTTCGTGACGCCCTGGCGGCGCTTCCCTCGCACGCCATCGGTGCGCCGAGCACGATCTCGGCCGCAGCGACGGTTGCAGCGTGGCGCTCGGGTCACGAGTGGCTCGCCGAGGTCAAGGCGATCCTGACGGCCAACCGGGACCGGGTCCTCGAGCGGGTGGCTCGTGGCGAGCTGCCTGGCGTCGCCATGCACCGACCACAGGCCACGTATCTGGCCTGGCTCGACTTCACCGCCACCGCCTTTGCCAACGACCCCGGTACGGCCCTTCTGGCGCAGGCCAGGGTCGCGCTCGACCTCGGCCCCCGGTTCGGACCGCAGGCGCAGGCGTTCGCCCGGCTGAATTTCGCGACGACCCCGGTGATCCTCGACGAGATCCTCGATCGCATCGGTGCTGCGCTGCGCACCGGTTGATGCCGGTCGCTGGGGTGTCAGCGCGCACTAGAGTCCGGGCGACCTTCAACCGACTGTGCAAGGAGCTTCCATGCGCGCCGCTCTTCTCCGTGACGACTCAGGTGTACTCGCCATCGAGGACGTGAACATCGACAGCCCTCGGCGCAACGAGATCCTCATTCGTGTCGTCGCGTCGGGGATCTGTCACAGCGACCTGCACTTCCTCGACGGGACCTGGCCTGCCTCGTACCCGATGTTGCTCGGTCACGAGGCCGCCGGCGTCATCGAGGCCGTGGGCGACGACGTCGTGGACTTCGCTCCGGGCGACCACGTGATCACGTGCCTGTCGATGTTCTGTGGCCGCTGCGAGCGGTGCCTCACCGGGCAGAGCTACCTCTGCCCGAACGCCCGGAGGATGCAGAGTCGGCCGCGGGGCGAAACCCCTCGACTCACCACGTTGGAAGGGGAGGCCATCAATCAGTTCACCGGGCTCGGATCGTTCGCCGAGCAGATGCTCGTCCATCAGAACGCCGCGGTGAAAGTCACCGACGACATGCCGCTCGACCGGGCCGCACTGATCGGCTGTGCCGTCACCACGGGCGTCGGCGCGGTGTTCCGCACGGCCGCGGTCCGCCCGGGCAGCACCGTCGCGGTCATCGGCTGCGGTGGTGTCGGGATATCCGCCATCCAGGGGGCCCATCTCGCGGGTGCCCGTCAGGTCATCGCCATCGATCTCGAGCCCCGCAAGCTCCAGTGGGCTTTGGAGCTCGGTGCGACCCACACGGTGAACCCTGCCGATGGCGATCCGGTGGCGCAGGTGCGCGAGCTCACCGGTGGTGGCGTCGACTACAGCTTCGAATGCATCGGGCTCAAGCAGACTGCCGAGCAGGCCTACTTCATGATCCGCACCGGCGGCATGGCCACGGTGATGGGGATGGTTCCCCTCGGCGTGAATCTCGAGATCCCCGGCGCCGACCTCTTTCTCGGATCCAAGCGCCTCCAGGGTTGCACGATGGGGTCCAACAACTTCATCGCCGACATGCCCCAGCTCGTCGATCTCTACCTCGGTGGTCGACTCAAGCTCGACGAGATGGTGTCGAGGACCATCGGACTCGACGAGGTGAACGAAGGGTTCGACGCGATGAAGCGCGGCGAGGTCCTGCGAACCGTCATCGCGTTCTCGGCCTGACCCGATCGTGGCCACCAAGAACTCCGGCTGGTGGGATGACGCCGTCGGCTACGACATCTTCGTCCCGTCGTTCGACGGCCTCGCCGGGGTCACCGCTCACCTCGACCACGTGGCGTGGCTCGGGGTGGACCTGGTCGCGCTGAGCCCGTTCTTCGCGTCGTCGTGGCGCAACGACGGCTACGACCTCATTGATCATCGCCTCATCGACAGCGGTATGGGCACAGACGACGACTTTGCGGCGCTGATCGACCGGGCCCGCCACCTGGGTATTCGGGTCGTGGTCACGCTCGTCGCCAACCACACGTCGATCGACCACCACTGGTTCGCGGCTTCGGCGAGCTCGCTCGACGATCCGCGGCGCGGCTTCTATCACTGGCGTCCACCCGGGCCGCGGGGAGGCCCACCGAACAACTGGGTTGCCCGTTCGGGAGGGTCGGCGTGGAGCCTCGACCCCGGGAGCGGTCACTACTTCCTGCACCTCTTCGCTCCCGATCAGCCCGATCTCAACTGGAACAACCCGGGCGTGGTGCGAGAGTTCGACGACATCATCGAAGTCTGGCTCGAACGTGGCGTCGACGGATTCCGGGTCGACACGGCCCACGGCCTCGTCAAGAACATGCTGATGCCCGACAACCCCCGTCGGTTCCCTGTGACTGACGACCTCAGCCCTCGTCAGGTGTTCGCGGCGTTCGAGCACCGGTATGACCTCGATCAGGCCGGCAACACGGAGATCTACCGACGCTGGCGTTCCCGGCTCGACCGCGCCGATGCGGTGCTGATCGGTGACGTCTACACCCGCGAGAGCGACCATGGCGCGCTGCGTCGCTACGTTGCCGCCGGCGACGGGTTGCACCGGGTCTTCTCTTTCGCTCCGGCGCATGTCCCGTGGAACGCCGACACGATCTGGAACACGATTCGTGACGCGCTCGATGCTGCTCCCGTCGATCTGGCATGGGGGGTGAGTGTGCGCGGCGAACCCCGGGCGGCGACGCGCTTCGGCGGCGGAGAGCGGGGCCGGCGCCGAGCGGTGGCCTTCTCCATGGCGCTCGCCGGGCTTCCCGCACTGCCGGTGCTGCACCAAGGTGACGAACTCGGATACGAACCCGAAGACGACGTCGATGGCTGGGTCGGCATCATCGAAGGGATCGACCGTCAGGCTCCTGCCTCGAGGTCGTGGGCCGTCGCCACCAAGGTGATGCTCGACGCTCGGCGCCTCGTGCTCGACGTCGATGCACCGATCGAGTGGCTCACCGCCCGCGGCGACGACGTCGTGTTGTTCCGGAGAGGCGCTGCCATCTGGGCGTTGCACACCGGCGTCGGTCCCACTGATCGGCCGCTTCCCGCAGGTGCCTGGAACGTTGTGTGCTCCACCGGACCCGCAGTCGTGGCCGACGGGCGTGTGCGACTCGACCCCGACACGGCCGCGATCCTGGCGCGCTGAGCTCGTCAGCCCCAGCGCTCGCGGGCCGCGGTGTACACCCCTTGGTCCCAGCTGAACTCGACGCGGTTGCCGTCAGGGTCCGCCAGCATGCAGATGTACCCGATCGGCGCCGGCATGAGGGTGGGTTCCATCGCGAGGCACCCCGCGGCGCGCCCGCGCTCGGCGATGGCGTCGACATCGGCGCGCTCGGGGAGTTCGATCCCGAAGTGGGCGAATGGCCTCAGCACGGCATCGGGCGTGGGAGCAAACGGATCGCTGCCTTCGAAGAACTGGGCGACGACGAGGATGAATGGATGGGCCTTCGTATCGGGCATGCCCAGCCATGCGCCATAGCCCGTCGCGTCTTCGCGTCGGTCGAGCAGCTCCAACGGCGTGAACGTCGTGTACCAGTCGATCGTCGCCTGCACGTCCGCGACGCGCAACGCGATGTGAGTCCACCTCGGTGACGCCGGGCGGAGCTCGAAAGTGGGTTCGGTCACGTCGCGCTCCTCTCGTCGGTCCTCTCGGCTGCGTCGTCTCGCGGCGGCGTCAACGGCGGTGACGATCGGGCGCATGCGCTGTGCGAGACACTACTGGGGTGGGTCGACCGCCGGGAGCGACGGCCACGGCGGATTCCGTGGCTGGCACCGACGGCACTATCGTGCACCTGACCTGGCAACGGAGGCGCACTGGTGGCCCGACCAATCCTGAGACTCGTCGGCTGTCTCCTCGCCGGCGCGCTGGTCCTCGTCGCGTGCGGCGATGACGACGCCGCAGATGGCGTCGACGCCGCGCTGTCCGCCGAGGCACGAGCGGCCGTCGACGCGCTCGATGCAAACGGTGACGGTCAGGTGCTGCTGGGTGTCGCCGCGGCGGGTCCCGCCGACGACGGCGCCTATGTCCAGACCGTGGTCGACGCCGCCAAGGCGCTCGCGGTGCGCTACTCGATGCCCGATCCGATCATCGTCGACGACATCACGGCATCGGACGCCGCGACCGAGCTCGACAACCTCGCTCAGCAGAACGTCGACGTGATCGTGGTCCAGGCGAGTGAGCTCGCTGTGCCCCTGCCCGATCTCACCGAGCGGTACCCGGACATCTTCTGGTATTGCAACTGCGGCGCCGGCTCGCCGCTTCTTCCCGGTCTAGCGCAGTCGCTCGACGACGGCGGCGAGATCGAGTACACCGCTGGCTATGCCACGGGACTGCTCCTACGTGACCGCGGCGGCGACGACGTGGTATTCATCGGTTGCTGCGACCTCCCTTTCGAGAAGCAGTCGTTCCTCGCCTTCAGGGCCGGGTTGGAGGCCGTCGGACCGTACACGGTGGAGTACGTCGCGTCGGGAGACTTCCCCTATGACTTCGGGAACACCGCCAACGCCACCGAAGCACTCAACGTGGCGGTCGCGAGCGGGGTCGACGCGGTCGTGCCGTTCCTCGACGGGGCCCATGAAGCGGTCGTCCAGGCCGCGAACGAGCAGCAGCTGATCGTGACGAGCGCCGGACTGAGCAATGCCTGTGACCGCACGGACCTGCGCTACGACATCGCCATCGGGTTCGACGGAGGCGACTATCTCGAGGCGCTGTTCCCCGAGATGATCAGCGGCACCTTCCGGGAAGGCGAGGTCAAGGCCTTCCGGGTCGGCGTCGACCCTGAACCCGGGGCGCTCATCTGCGCACCCACTGCCGATCAGAAGGCGGCACTCGACGCGGTGTACGCCTCGATTGCCGCCGGGGAGCTCGACGCGGTGCTGGGGGCGATCGCGGTCGACGCCTACGGCGGGTGACCGCGCCGTCGATGTCTGCGCTCGGACGCGGCTCTGGACCGGAGCCGCTCGTGTCGTTGCGCGCGATCACCAAGCGATTCGGTCGGGTGCTCGCCTGCGACGCTGTGGATCTCGATCTCGTCGGAGGCCACATCCACGGCCTGCTCGGCGAGAACGGCGCCGGCAAGTCGACCCTGATGAAGATCCTGATCGGCCTGGTCACCGCCGACTCGGGCACGGTGCGGGTCCACGGCGAAGCTCGGGGGATCACGAGCCCGATGCAGGCCGGTCGCCTGGGCATCGCGATGGTGCACCAACACCTGAGCCTCGTCGATGCGTTGACGGTCTGGGAGAACGTCGCGTTGGGTGACGCCGGGCGTCTCGATCGGTCAGAGACCCACCGGCGGATCGCGGACATCAGCGAACGCTACGGACTCGAGGTCGAGCCCGACGCTCGTGTCGGCGACCTGCCTGTGGGCCTGCGCCAACGCGTCGAGATCATCAAGTGTCTGCGCCGGGACCCGTCGGTGTTGATCTTCGACGAGCCGACGTCGGTTCTCAGCCCGGCCGAATCGACGCGGCTGTTCGCGTCGCTGCGCAGGGTCGTGGCCGACGAAGGCCGAGCGGTCGCGCTCGTGAGCCACAAGCTCGACGAGGTCCTCTCGGTGACCGACCAGATTACGGTGATGCGCGACGGCCGCGTCGTGGAGAGGCTGGAGACTGCCAGTGCCGATCCCGAGGCGTTGACCCGGGCCATGTTCGGTCGCGCCCTGGCCGCAGACGGCAGCCGCGATCGAGTCCCTGCCGTGGCGTCGCCGAGGAGCGAGCTCGCTCTGCGAATCGAAGGCGCCGTCGCGGGGCCTCGGCGCGGGGTGGTGGGGCTGGCCGGGTTCTCCGTCGACGTGGCCCCCGGGGAGATCGTCGGGATCGTCGGTTTGGAAGGCAGCGGCCAGCGCAATCTCGCCGACCTGCTCTCGAGCCTCATCCGGCTCGACTCGGGCTCGGTGTCGGTGGCGGGTGCGGTGGTTCCGACCGGTCGCGCCGGAGCCATGGCCGCGGCGAGGGTGGGGGTGATCCCCGAGGACCGCCACGACTCCGGCCTGGTGCTCGACATGTCCGTCGGGGAGAACCTGGCCTTGGTTCATCCCGAGCAGTTCAGCCGCCGCGGGATCATCGACGGCGCAGCCCTTCGCGCTCGCGCCGCCGAGCTGATCGCCGAGTTCGGCATCCAGTGCGAAGGCCCCGATGCGCCCATGTGGACACTGTCGGGGGGCAACCAGCAGCGCGTGGTCCTGGCCCGCGAGTTGTCCGCGCTCCCACGGGTGTTGGTCGCGGCGCACCCGACCCGAGGCCTCGATGTCGGTGCGGTCGAGCAGGTGATGGCACGCCTGCGCTCCGCCGCGGCCGACGGGGTTGGCGTCTTGCTGATCACGTCGGAGGTCGAGGACCTCGTTGGTACCGCTGATCGCGTCGTGGTGATGCGCTCGGGCGCCGTCGTTGCGGAGCTCGCGGGAACCGAGATCGGCGGCGATCGACTGGCCTCCTTGCTGTCCGGCGCGAGTCCATGACCGAGCCGATGGTTCCTCGGCAGGTCGAGATCGACGATTTCTCGCTTCGTCGCGCCCGGAGGCGCAGTCTCGTCGAGGTCGGCGTGCTCTACGGCGCGTGCGTCGTCGCTGCGCTCACGCTGGCGGCCATGCTGGTGGCGGTGTCGGGTGGCTCCTGGGTCGAGGTCCTGGGGGCGCTCATCGACGGCAGCGTTCGCAAGCCCGGGCGGATCGGGGCCACCGTGGGTACCACGGTGCCCATCCTCGTGGTGGCGCTCGGTGCGATCGTCAGCGCGAAGGCGGGGTTGGTCAACATCGGCCAGGAGGGCCAACTGCTGGTCGGTGCGGCTCTTTGCACCTACGTGGCACTGCGCACGCCGGGCCCCGGCGTGCTGGTGCTCGTGGTGGCCCTGGTCGCGGGTGGCGTCGGTGGCGCGCTCTGGGCCGGCATCGCCGCGATGCTGCGGTATCGGCGAGGGGTCCCGGAGGTGCTGACCACGCTGCTGCTCGTGACCGTCGCGGTCCAGCTGGTGGGCTATGGGCTGAAGCACGAATCGCTGTTGCTGGCGCCGAGTGGGGAACGTGCAGCGCGCAATCAGGTCAGTGCGCAACTCGAGGCCGATACCCGTCTGCCCCGGGTCGCGTGGTTCGGCAACGAGTGGCCCTCGAGCGCTCTCATCGCGGTGGTCGCCGCGGTGGCCGTGGCGTTCGTGTTCGCCCGGACGCTTCCGGGGATGCGAGTGCGAATGCTCGGTCGGAACCCCAAGGTCGCCCAACGGGTCGGGGTGGACGCCGCGCGCTACGGAACCGCAGCGATGCTCGTCTCCGGCGGGTTTGCTGGTTTTGCCGGCGCGCTGATGCTGGTGGGGGGTGACTTCGGGAACTACCAACTCGTACCCGGGTTCGCCGTCGACATCGGCTGGACCGGCCTGCTGGTGGCGTTGGTCGCCCGGGAACGGGCGCTGGTCGCGATCCCCATGGCGTTCGTGTTCGGGGCGCTGCGCACCGGATCAGGCTTCGTGGCCGCGACCGGTGTCGAACGGCGCGTCACCGACGTGGTTCAGGCCTTGTTGGTACTGGCGCTGCTCCTCCCACCGGCGATCCTCTACGTCCGTGAACGTCGCCGGGCGGCGGCGGCCATCGCGGTCCGGGTCTGAGGGCGGGTCAATGGTCGACTTCCTGAATGCCTGCGTCGACGTCCTCACCGACGAGGCGGCCATCGGCGCGGCGGCACGGTTCGCCGCGGTGCTGGCGTTCGTCGCGACGGGGGAGTGGGTGGCCGAGCGTGCCGGGACGCTCAACATCTCGGTCGAGGGCATGATGCTCGCCGGTGCGTTTGCCGCAGCCGTAGGTCTCGACGCGTCTGGCTCGATGTGGATGGCGCTGGGTTGTGGGGTCGCTGCCGGCGTGGCCGTCGCGGTGCCGCAGGCCGAGATGAGCCATCGGCTGCCGGCGGACCAGTTCGTGGTCGGCCTGACGTTGAACATCCTCGTGCTGGGCGTGGCCGGATTCCTCGACGCCGAGCTGGACCTGGTGACGCACCGAGCGGGCTCCGTGGAGGTCCCGTTGCTCGTCGACCTGCCGTGGGTCGGTCCGGCGCTTTTCGGCCAGCCTTGGCCCTTCTACCTGCTGTACCCGTTGGTGTTGTCGGCGTGGTGGGCGATGTATCGGAGCCGTTGGGGGCTCGAGGTGCGCTCGGTCGGCGAGGACCCCCAAGCGGCGGACGTCTCGGGGGTCGATGTGAACCGGCGCCGCCGCCAGGCGGTGTGCGTGGCCGGCGCGACCTCCGGATTGGGAGGGGCGTATCTCCTGGTGGGTCAGGTGGGGCGCTTCAGCGACGGCATGGTGGGCGGTCGTGGTTTCATCGCGATCGCTGCGGTGATCTTCGGCGGGTGGACGTTGCGCGGCGCGATCGGGGGCTGCGTGTTGTTCGGTGCGGTGCTGTCGTTCCGTCTCACCCTGCCGCAGCTCGGCTACGACGCAGTCAACACCGAGATCCTCCAGGCGGCACCCTACCTGGTCACGATCGTGGTGATGGCGGTGTCGGCCCGCCGGGTCAGGCCCCCTGCCGCACTCGCCCAGCCCTTCCTGCGAGGACTCAAGTAGTACCTGGCGCGAGGGGACCGGTGGCCGCGTCGCTCGGACTCAGGGCATGCGCCATGCGGGCCCGCTTGGTCTCGAGGTAACGCTGATTCTCCGGGGTGGTCGCGCCGGGAAGCGATACGCGCTCGGTCACTTCGATGCCGTGGCGGGTCAGCCCGTCGATCTTCGCAGGGTTGTTGGAGAGGAGACGGACCCGAGCGATCCCGAGGTCGCCGAGGATCGCGGCGGCAACGTCGTATCGCCTTGCGTCGGCGGGAAATCCCAGCGCGTGGTTCGCGTCGACGGTGTCGAGACCGCCGTCCTGGAGCGCGTAGGCCTGAAGCTTGTGCCCGAGGCCGATGCCGCGGCCTTCGTGGCCCCGTACGTAGACGACCACGCCACCGGGGCTCGCGGCGACCGCCGCGAGGGCGCGATCGAGCTGGCTCCCGCAGTCACAGCGGGTGGAGCCGAGCACGTCGCCGGTGAGGCACTCGGAGTGGACTCGGACGAGCGGAGCGGCGAGGGCCTCGATGTCGCCGGCGACCGACGCGAGGTGTTCGTGGCCGTCTCGGTCGCGGTAGGCGAACGCGACGAACGCGCCGTGGACGGTCGGTACCCGCGCCTGACCGGTGCGCTCCACGAGAGGTTGTCGGTAGCGAAATGAAACCATGTCGGCGCACAGGTTAGCCCGCGCGGGTGATCGCGGCGAGCCGGGCCCGGGGAGTTACGATGACGCGCCCCCCAGCGGAATCCCCGCTCCCTCCACCGGGTTGCTGCTACGTGATCGCCTCCATCCCAAGCCCTGGCTCCAACGCCCTCCACCTCGGACCGCTCACGTTCCGCCTCTACGGCCTGATGATCGCCTTCGGGGTCCTCGCCGCAGTGTGGCTGCTCGGGCGCCGGCTCGCGGCCCGCGGCCTGTCTGGCGACCATGCGGCGGGTCTCGCGATGTGGGCGGTCCCCGCCGGCGTCGTCGGGGCCCGGATGTATCACGTGATCACCGATTGGCGCAGCTTCCAGGGGCGCTGGCTCGACGCCTTCAAGATCTGGGAGGGTGGCCTCGGCATCCTGGGTGGTGTCATCGTCGGGGTGTTCGTCGGGGTGTTGTACATGCGTCGCCACGGGCTCGATGTGGCCCTCGTGCTCGACCTCGCCGCGCCGGCGATCCCGCTCGGCCAGGCCATCGGCCGCTGGGGGAACTGGTTCAACCAGGAGCTCTTCGGACGTCCGACCGGCCTGCCCTGGGGCCTGCGGATCGACCAGGATCACCGGCCGGCCGACTACGTGCTGAACGAGACCTTCCATCCGACGTTCCTCTACGAGTCACTTTGGAACATCGGGGTCGTGTTCGCGCTCTTGCGTCTGGAGCGCACCCGTCGTCTCGGTCCCGGTCGCCTGTTCTCGGCCTACCTCGCCATGTACGCCCTGGGTCGGTTGTGGATCGAGGCGATGCGCATCGACACGGCCACCCACATCGCCGGGCTCCGGGTGAATCTCTGGGTGTACTCGGTCGTGCTCGTGGCCGCCGTCGCCGTGAGCCTGACCGGGCGCCGTCGCGACGTGGGCGAACGCTCGCTACCCGACGCGTCCGGGAACGGCGACGCCGGCGAGGACGGTGGAGACGACCCCGAGGCGCAGGTGGAGGTGCAAGCCGACACGGCTTCGCGTGGCCGCGCCGACACGACCGAGTAGCTTCGAGGCGTGATCGGCGTGGACCACGACCTGTTGGGGGGCGAGAACCCCTACGAGAATCGGATCGATCGAACGTTCGCGTTCATCGACTTGTCGGGTTTCACGGCCTACACCGACAGCCACGGTGACGCTGCAGCGGTGTCGCTGCTGACCGAGTTCCGATCGACGATCCGCTGGATCGCTGCCCGCCGGGGCGTGCGCATCGCCAAGTGGCTCGGCGATGGGGCGATGATGGTCGCGGTCGAGCCCGAGACGATCACCGAGGCCATCGTCGACATCGAGACCGCCTTCGACTCGTCGGACTCTCCGCTGCGTTTGCGTGCCGGCCTGGCTTCGGGGCCGGTCATCTTGTTCGAGGGCGACGACTACATCGGCCAGGCCGTGAACATCGCCGCCAGGCTCTGCGCCATGGCGCAGCCCGGGGAGATCCTCGCAGCGCGCTCGATGATCACCTCGTTGATGGTCAATACCCGGGCAACCCAGATCGGCCCCATCCAGATCTCCGGGATCAAAGAGCCGGTGGAGGTCGTGCGGCTCGAGCCTTCCGACCGTGCAGGGATCTGATCCTCGTCTACCGCCGTTTCGCGACGCCGTCGCGGCGGTGCTGGGTGCGATCGGTCCTGGTGACGTCCTGACCTATGGCGAGGTCGCTGCCGAGGCCGGGCGCCCCGGCGCAGCGCGCGCGGTGGGGACCCTCTTGCGTAACAGCGATGGCGCGTTTCCCTGGTGGCGCGTCGTGAGCGCGAGCGGCAGGCTCGCACCCGGTCACGAGGCTGAACAGGAGCGGCTGCTGCGTTGCGAGGGGGTGGAAGTGTGCGACGGCCGGGTTTCGCGCCAGTGAAGCAAAAGGGGTTCGGGCCTGCGAGGTGCGCAAACCGGTAGCCTGGGTTTCGGCGAGCCTGGACGCTCAACGGAACGGGCGTCCTCAACCCCTTCCTTGCATCGGCCGCCTCTCCCCGAAATCGAGAACCACGTGAGTGAACCCGAAGCAGTCCCGACGTCGACCTGGCGCGATCTCGGAGTAGATCCCGACATCATCCAAGCGCTCGAAGCCAAGGGGATCGTCGCACCGTTCCCGGTGCAGACGCTGACCATCCCCGACGCCCTCGGCGGTAAAGACGTGTGCGGCAAGGCGAAGACCGGGTCCGGTAAGACGCTCGCCTTCGGCATCCCGATGGTCCAGAACCTCAAACCCGACCCCGACCGCAAGATGCCCATCGCGCTTGCGCTGGTGCCCACCAGAGAGCTTGCGACGCAGGTCTCCGAAGAGCTGATTCCACTGGCTGGGGCCCGGGGCCTGCGGGTGCTGGCCATCTACGGCGGCGCGAACATGGAGGCCCAGATCAAGGCGATCAAGTCCGGCGTCGACATCGTGGTCGCCACGCCTGGTCGCATGATCGACCTGCTCGACCGTGGCGAGATCACGATCAACACCCTCGAGTTGGTCGTCATCGACGAAGCCGACCGCATGGCCGACATGGGGTTTCTTCCTCAGGTCGAGTGGATCCTGCGCAAGGTCGACGGTCGCCACCAGACCCTCCTCTTCAGCGCCACGCTCGACGGCGTCGTCAACTCGCTCATCCAGCGCTACCAGACCGACCCGGCGATGCACGAGGTCGAGGCCGACGAGATCACCGTCGAGGAGATGACCCATCGCTTCCTCCACGTCCACCAGATGGACAAGGTCAAGGTGGCAGCGGCGATCACCCGCAACGCGAAGCGGGTGCTCATGTTCTCGAATACCAAAGCCGGCTGCGACCGCCTGGTCCGCAAGCTCGCGGACGAGGGCATACGCGCCGAGGCCATCCACGGCGACCTGCGCCAGAACATGCGCGAGAAGGCACTCGAGCGTTTCGGCGAAGGCAAGCTGGCCGTCCTCGTCGCTACCGACGTCGCTGCTCGCGGGATCCACGTCGACGACGTCGACATCGTCGTGCACTTCGATCCGCCGCCGGACCACAAGACCTACCTTCATCGTTCGGGTCGGACGGCCCGCGCCGGCACCAAGGGACTCGTGGTCACGTTGTCGCTGTGGGACGAGGAACTCGACGTGAAGCGCATCCAGAAGCGCGTCGGGCTCGACCTGCCCATCGTCGAGATGTTCTCCAACGACGAGCGTCTGGCGGACCTGTCTGCGTGGGAGCCCAACGCCGACTGACCTCCGGTCGACGCGCGTTCGCGTTCTCGGCGCGCGCCGCGACGTCTCCTAGACTTCGGCCATGGCTGTCACGACTCCCTCTTTCACCGTGCGTCGGCTCCAGGCGCCGACATGGATCCACAGCTCCGGCCTCGACCTGGTGCTCACGTTGTGTTGGGTCCCGTTCGCGGTCCTGGGGTTCGTCGTAGCCGGGCACAGCAGCTGGATCGAGGCTTCGGCCTCAGGCGTGCTGGTGTTGTCGATGGCCCATCAACCGGTCACGCTCGGAATCGTGTACGGAGACGCCGATCAGTTCAGGCTGCGGCGACGGATCTTCACGTGGTCACCCTTGGTCTTCCTCGGCGTCGTCTTCGTAGGGCTCAAGGTGTCGCTGCTCCTCGTTGCGGTGGTGGCTGCTGCATGGAACACCGAGCACACGTTGATGCAGCGATACGGCATCACGCGCATCTACCGGCGCAAGGGCGGCGACACCGAGTCGGGGCGCCTCGATCTGCACCTGTTGTTCAGCTGGCTGGCGATCACCCTCGCGTGGGTGGTGGCCGACCCGCGCACCGCCGACCGCATCGAATCGTTGGGCCTGGGCGCCAACAACGAACGTGGAGCGGAGTTGCTGGTCGACGCTCGACCGGCGGCGGTCGTGCTGGTCGCGTTGGCCGCGGTGTATGTGCTGGTGGCCGGTGGCGCCTGGGTGCGTCGCGAGCGGCGCCGGGGCTTCGACGCGAACCCGGCGGTGTACCTGTATCTGACGGGCACGCTCGGGCTGTTCGTGGTGGCGATCATGGCGCCGATCGCCGGGTTCCTCGCCTGGATCGCCGCGCACGCGATCGAGTATTTCGTGATCGTCTCCACCAACCTCGACTCCCGTTACCGCAAGGGTGCGCGTGCGACCGCACCGCTCGGACGCGTCGTCGCCTCCCCGGTGCGGGGCCTCGGCGTGGTCGCTGCGTCGGCGCTCGCGGTGGTGGTCGCCACCCAGTACCTGCATGGTCGGATCTCGCCCTTCGCGTACGGCCTCGTCTTCTTGTCGATCGGGGGCCTGCACGTGTTCTACGACGGCTTCATCTGGAAGCTCCGTCGCCCGCAGGTTGCCGACTCGTTCCGCATTGACGCCTGACGACACCGGGAGGTCGCTGCTCGGATGGGTCGACGAGCAGGTCGACCAGGGCCGAGAGCCGCTCGACCTCGCGGCTGCGCTCGCTCGGGCATGTGCCGCAAGGCGCGGGTTGGTGCCAGCGCAAGGTCCCAGCCTGCTGGGTCGGGTTCTCGACGGCCCCCCGGTCCCCGCTCGGCTGCAATCGGTGGCTGGGGCCAACGTGCACGTCGTCGGTCAGGCCTACGAACGCGCCCAGGCCGCCGACATCCGATTCCGTCGCGGGGTGCACTACACGCCGATCGACGTGGCTACGAGACTCGCAGCACTCGCGGTCGATGCTGCCGGGGTGGGCCCGGTGTGCGACCCGTCCGTCGGCGGCGGCGCGTTCCTTCTCGGTGCGGCCGAAGCGCTCCTCGCCGCAGGCTCGAGTAGGGCATCGGTGGTCGGGGAGTTGTTGTGGGGGATCGATCTCGATCCGGGTGCAGTCGAGGTGGCAGCGGCGGTGGTGGCGCTGTGGGCCTCCGACGCGGGGGAGTGGGTCACGGTGCCTCGGGGTCACCTCGTGGCAGCGGACACGCTTGCCTGCGGCAGCGAGGCGTTCGCCGAGGCGCCCGTTGGTGGGTTTCGAGCGGTCGTCGGGAATCCACCGTTCGGGAATCAGATGGACGCCCGCACCGCTCGGAGGTCCGAGGCCACCGCAGCGCTCCGCGCTCGGTGGGGGAGCACCGCTGGTCCCTATGCCGACACCGCGGCGTTCTTCCTGCTGGCCGGGGTGTCGATGCTCGCTCCCGGTGGGGCGATGATCCTGGTCCAGCCCCGTTCGGTGCTGGCGTCGGGCGACGCCGGACCGATCAGGGCGTACATCGACGCATCCCCGGGACTTGCCGGGCTCTGGATTGCGCCACGCGGGATCTTCGACGCCGAGGTCGAGGTGTGCGCCCCCCTGATCGGCGCGGGAGCACCGGCCGGTGTCGTGCGTCGCTTCACCGGCGCAGGGGTAGGCGAGATCGCTGCGGCAGCGCGGGCCGATGAGTCCTGGGCGGGCCTGGCCGCGGGTCTGCTGGGAACCCCCGCCGTGCGACTCGATGGCGCACGCCTGGGCGAGCGTTGCAGTGCGACCGCGGGATTTCGCGATCAGTTCTACGGGCTCGCGGCGCACACCCTCGAGGCCCACGAGGCTGTGAGTCGATCCGCGCCGCTGATCACGGTCGGGATGATCGATCCGTTCCGGTCACGCTGGGGACAGGGACAGTTCCGATTCGCGGGCCGGGTATGGCGCTCGCCGGTGGTGGATCTCGACGCGCTGGAACGGGACAACCCGACCCTGCGGCGCTGGGTCGAGGACCGCCTCCGTCCGAAGGTGCTCGTCGCCACGCAGACCCGCGTGCTAGAGGTCCTGCCCGACCCCGACGGCTTGCTGGTGCCCTCGACGCCCGTGGTCGCTGTGGAATGCGAGCGCGACGATGTGTGGTGGCTCGCTGCAGCGCTGTCGTCACCCGCAGTGACGGCGCAGGCATTCGCCCGGGTCGCGGGCGCGGCAATGTCGTCGGAGACGCTCAAGTTGTCGGCACGGCAGGTGCTCGAACTGGCCCAACCAACCGACCTGGCGGCGTGGGGTCGCGGAGTCGACGCGTCCCGGCAGGTTGCGGCTGCCGGGGACGCAGCAACCTGGCGCTCGGCGCTGGTCGCGCTTGGGCAGGCCATGGCGGCCGCATACGAGGTCTGCGATCCCGAGCTGGAGGCGTGGTGGGAGCGACGATTGCCGCGCTGGCGATGAGGTGGGGGCGCCTGCTGTCGAGCCGGTAGTGACGAGGGAATCACTTCTCGAGGTTGACGTTCGTCGCCGCTGCTGGTTCACTGACGCAAACTCATCAAGAGCGGCCCGTCTCGGCGGGTCCGGCAACCTGGGAAGGACACCCAAGGTGCCTCTCACCTTCGAGTGAGGATGTGGCTTCGGTTCGCCGGAGCAACGAAGTGTCCGGGTGGCCTCACCGGTGAGGCGCCCCGCGAGGCGAGCGTGTTGGGTGTCCGATCGAGGATGGGCTCGGTGATGGGTGCGAGAACCCGACGTGAAGGACCGATGGTGGACATCGAAGCTGGAGGCGCACAGCCCGACGGGGCCGCCCCTGTGGCTTTGCCGCGCCATCCGCGGCGGTACTCCGCCGACCTGCCGGTGACCGGAGCCTGGAGTCCCGGGGATCCGCCGGGAGCGAGGCAGTTCGTCGAGATCGCCGGGGGGCGTCCATTCGCGTTGGAGGCCGGTGGTTCGCTCGTCGAGGCGGTGCAGGCCTACGAGACCTGGGGAACGCTCGCACCCGACGCGTCCAACGCGGTGCTGGTGTGCCATGCGCTCACTGGCGATGCCCATGCAGCGCGGACGCTGGACGGTCCTCATCGCGATCCCGGTTGGTGGGACGACCTCATCGGACCCGGCCGGGCGATCGACACGGATCGCTATTTCGTGGTGTGTGTCAACGTGCTCGGTGGCTGTCAGGGGAGCACCGGTCCGGCATCGATCGACCCTGCGACTGGTCGTCGCTACGGCAGCCGTTTCCCGGCCGTCACCATCCGAGACATGGTCCGAGCCCAGGCGCGCGTCGCCGACCATCTCGGCGTCGGGACGTGGGAAGCCGTGATCGGGGGATCGATGGGCGGCATGCAGGTGCTCGAATGGGGTGCCATGTTCCCCGATCGGGTGCGCCGGATCGCCCCCATCGCGACCGCGGTGTCCGCGAGTGCCATGCAAATCGGCTGGAGCGCGGTGGGCCGCTCGGCGCTGGCGCTCGATCCGCGTTGGCGCGGCGGGGACTACTACGACGCTGCTCCCGGCGACGGCCCTCACGCCGGCCTCGCGATCGCCCGGGCCATCGCGCAGATCCATTATCGAAGCGACGACAGCTTCCAGAGCCGGTTCGGCAGGGAGCTGGTCGACTCGAACGCCCTGTTCGGTTTGTGGGACCGCTTCGAGGTCGAGTCCTACCTCGACTACCACGGCGAGAAGCTCGTCCGTCGTTTCGACGCCAACACGTATCTGCTCCTCAATCGGGCGATGGACACCCATGACCTGGCGCGTGGGCGTGGGTCGATGGCCGCTGCGGCTCGCCGGATCCGCGCCGTCGTCGCGACTGCGGCCATCACGTCGGACATCTTGTATCCGCCGCACCAACAACACGAGATCCACCGTCTGATCACCGAGGCCGGTGGTCGATGTCGCTGCGTCGACATCGACGACCCCAACGGTCACGACGGGTTCCTGCTCGCAACCGACCCAGTCGGCGACCTCATCAGGTCGCTGCTCTCCGAGGAGTCCTGATGTCGCAGCCCAACCCCAACGGCCGCCACCCGGAGACGCGAGTGGTCACCGCGGGCCGAGCCGTCGGTGAGACCGCGCTGGCGCCGACGCTGTATCCCACGACCACGTTCTCCACCGAGACGGTCGACCTGGGCCGGCAGATGGCGACCGACCCCACCGCCGACCGGTTCTACACACGCTACGGGAACCCCACGATCTCGGCCTTCGAGGACGCCATCGCGGAGCTCGAAGGAGCCGAGGCCGCCCGGGCGTTCGGTTCGGGTATGGGCGCCATCACCGCCGTTGTGCTCGGTCTGTGTTCGTCCGGCGACCACATCGTCACCCAACGTCAGCTCTACGCCGGTACCCAGATGCTGTTCCAGGCGGTGTGTCCCCGGTTCGGGATCGACGTCACGTTCGTCGATGCCACCGAGCCCGGGGCCTTCGCCGCCGCGATCCGACCGGGCAAGACGATGCTCGTGTTCGCCGAGACGCCGGCAAACCCGCGCCTCGACCTGGTGGATCTCGCCGAGCTCGGTGCCCTCAAGGGGCCGATCACCGTGGTCGACTCCACGTTCGCTCCGCCGTTGATCCAACGCCCGCTGGACCACGGCGTGCAGTTGAGCCTCCACTCGGCCACGAAATCGATCGGAGGGCACAACGACGCCACGCTCGGCGTGGTCTCGGGCAGCCAGGAGCTGCTGAGCTGGCTGTGGGGGTTCGCGGTGCTCCAGGGGGCGAACGCAGCGCCATTCGATGCGATGAACGGCCTGCGCGGCCTGCGAACCTTGTCGGTTCGCCTCGAGCGCCAGTCGGCCAGCGCCCAGCAGCTCGCCGCCTTCCTCGAGGGACACGAGATGGTTGACAACGTCCGCTACCCGGGCCTGGCGAGCCACCCGCAGCACGACCTCGCCTGCCGGCAGATGACGATGTTCGGTGGGCTGCTGACCTTCGACGTGATCGGGGGCCTCGATGCCGGGCGAGCCTTCGTCGAGGCAACGACGATTGCCCGTCTCGCGACCTCGCTCGGCGGGCCCGAGACGTTGTTGACCCACCCCGCCTCGACGACCCATGTCGGGCTGACTGCCGAGGAGAAGACCGCGTCGGGGATCACCGACGGCACCGTGCGAGTGTCGGTCGGACTCGAACACGTCGACGATCTGATGGCGGACTTCTCCGCGGCGCTCGATGTCGCCGCGCAGGTCGCCTGACGAGACCGGATCCACATGCCCGAGGGCATCGAGATCGAGTACTACCGCCGGGGCGCAGAGGACGTCGTGGGCCGCGCCGTAGCGTCGGTCGATGCCCCCGACGGTTGGTACCTCAAGGGCGACACCAGCGCTGAAGCCCTCCGGGCTGCGCTCGTGGAGCGCACGTTCGTGCGGGCCCGCCGCCACGGGAAACTCCTGATGCTCGACACCGACGACGACACGGTCCTCGGCCTGCGCTTCGGGATGACAGGTCGCCTGGTGGTCGATGATCGACCGGTGATCGATCGCCTGGAGTACTCGAGCGACCGGAACGACCGTGCGTGGGATCGCTTCGTGGTGGCATTCGTGGGCGGGGGCACCCTGCGCATGCGTGACCCTCGCCGTCTGGGCGGCGTCGAGCTCGAACCCGACGAGGCCGCGCTGGGCGTCGACCTGTTCTCGGTGCGGGTGGCCGACATGGCGAGAATCCTCGGATCGTCCCGACGTCCGCTGAAGGCGCGTCTGTTGGACCAGTCGCAGGTCGCGGGTCTGGGAAACCTGCTCGTCGACGAGATCCTTTGGCGGGCTGCGCTCGATCCCGCTCGCCGAGCCGATTC
>JAHECR010000048.1 GCA_024641655.1 Acidimicrobiaceae bacterium | reverse complement strand
TGATGCCGTCGTCGAGGGCACGGTCCATGATGCGGACGCTCTCGTCTTCCTCGGTGGTCATCCCGAAGTTCATGGTGCCGAGGCACAGGGGGCTGACATCGAGGGCTGTGCGTCCGAGGTTTCGGTAGTCCACGGGGATCTCCTGGCCGGGGTCGAGTTGTCTGGTCGGTCATGATCATGGCCGGAGGAGCCCGCTTCTGCCAGCGTGAGATCGGCCGGGTTCGAGGGCCTACGCTTGACGGGAAGTCGCCGGCGTTGCGGTCGAAAAGGATGAAACCATGACCCAGACCGATGTGATCGGTCCCATCGAAGGCTCCCACCCCCCGTGGGGTGCTCCCGACGCCGACCTCGCCGCGAAGGGCTATGTCGTCGAGGAGTTCCAGATCGCGGGTGAGGTGCCCGCTTACCGCAATCGTGGAGACGTCGATCCCACCGGCCGGTGGGAGGCCGAGGAGTTCGGCGTCGGTGACTTCCGTACCCGGATCCTCGTGATCCGGCCGCGTGATCCTGGCGCGTTCTCGGGCACCGTGTTCCTTCACTGGAACAACGTCTCGGCGGGTGTCGAGGGTGGAGCGCCGCGCAGCGGGGAGATCTACGACGGCGGCCACGCGTTCGTGGGTGTGAGCGCGCAGGAAGTCGGGCTGTACGGTCTGCCGATCGGCTTCAGCCACCGTGGTGGACCGGGTGCCGCCGCGCTCGTCGACCACGATCGGGAGCGCTACGGCGACCTGTTCCATGCGGGCGAACCTGCCTGCTTCGGGATCTTCTCGCACGCTGCCCGGGTGGTCGGTCCCCGGCGGTCGTCGCCGATCGATCCGATGGGAGGCCTTCGCGTCGAGCGGGTGATCGCGCACGGAGCATCGCAGTCGGCGATGAAGCTGGTCGCCTACCTCAACGGTGTGCACCCGCTGGACCCGGTGATCGACGGTGCGTTGCTGACGGTGTGGGAAGGGCGAGCGCCTCGTCTCGAAGAGGGGCCCGTCGGCTACGGCGGATGGCGTACGCGCATCCGCGACGACCTCGACATCGCCGTCGTGGTGGTGAACAGCGAGTTCGAAGCGCAGCCGGTCGCGTACGTGGGCGCGGCCGATCACGACCACCTTCGGATCTGGGACGTCACCGGCACCCCCCATGCCGTCAACCGTCGGGGCCCGGTGCGCCCTGACCGCAACGGCCGCATCGCGAACAAGTTGAGCTACGTGCCCGTGTACGAATCTGCGGTCCGTCACCTCGAGCGGTGGGTCCGCAGGGGGGTCGCGGCCCCGACACAGCCCCGGATCGAGATGGAGCCCGGTGAGCCCCCTCGGATTCGCCGGGACTCCCTCGGCAACGGCGTGGGCGGGGTGCGCCTGCCCGAGATCGTCGCGCCGACCTGCGAATACCGGGGCGCAGGATTCGGCACGGGCAGCATGCCGCTGTTCGGCGGGGCTCGGCCGTTTCCCGAAGAGCAACTGCGCGCGCTGTATTCCTCGCGCGCCGAGTACCTCGAGTACTGGAACAGCGCCGTCGACGTGCTCCTCGACACGCAGGCGCTGCGACCCGAGGATGCCCCCGCGATGCGAGCGCGCGGTGACGACGTCGAGCTTCCCTTCTCCGACTAGGGCGGTCGACGGGTAGCGAGCGTCAGTGGCCTTCCGGCGCGGGTCATGGGGAGGTGTCCGGCGCCACGCTGAGGTCCACTGGTCGTGCCGCGTCGTCGGTGAGTACTGTCTTGCCCCGGGACGGTCGGGCCACCGCGGTACGGGCCGTCTCTTCGAATCCGAGAGAGGGAATGTGACACATGGGTCTTTTCGACGGGAAGGTGGCCATCGTCACCGGTGCGGGTCGTGGCATCGGTCGCGGTCACGCGTTGCTGTTGGCCAGCGAAGGGGCCAAGGTCGTGGTCAACGACCTCGGCGGTGACGGTCGTGGCGAGGGAGCTGACCTCACGCCCGCCGAACAGGTGGTGGCCGAGATCAAGGCGGCCGGCGGCGAAGCGGTCGTGAACGGTGCCAACGTGGCGAACTGGGATGCCGCCGAGGCAATGGTGCAGCAGGCCGTCGACACCTACGGCAAGCTCGACATCCTCATCAACAACGCCGGGATCCTGCGCGACCGCATGTCGTTCAACATGAGTGAGGAGGAGTGGGACGTCGTGGTCGATGTCGTCCTCAAGGGCTGTTTCGCCCCGTCTCGCCATGCCGCCGCTTATTGGCGTGCGAAGTCCAAGGAGACCGGCGAGCCCGTCAACGGAGCGATCGTCAACACGTCCTCGGGCTCGGGCCTATGGGGGAACGCGGGCCAGGCCAACTATGGCGCAGCCAAGATGGGGATCGCCGCGTTGACCATCATTCAGGCGCGGGAGCTCCATGGCATCGGCGTTCGAGTGAACGGCATTGCGCCCACTGCGGCCACCCGCCTTCTCGGGACCGTGCGGTCTGCCGGCGACGTGCCCGAGGGCACGCGCGATCCGCTCGCTCCAGAGCAGGTCTCGCCCATGGTCTGCTGGCTCGCCAGCGACGATGCCGCCGACGTGACCGGCCAGATGTTCAACGTGTCGGGCGCCAAGATCGAGTTGCTCGCCGGTTGGCATCGCCTCACCACCGTCGATGCCGGGGATCAGGACTGGACCCTCGGCCGGATCCAGTCGCTGAAGGACCAGATCCTCGGCGGGAACAACACCGGCGTGCCGGGCTTCAACGCGTAGCGGCTCCGACCGGGTTCGAGCCCCTCGGCGCCCGCCGGCGCACAATGGATTCCACGCGTGACATCGGGAGCCTAGGGGTTCTGTATCCAGCGTCCGTCGGCGGTACGGAGCCAGCCGCTGCTGGCCCACGTGCCGCCGTCGACGCTCACGGTGATGCCGGTGGTGTACTCCGACATGGCCGAGCAGAGCCACACCGCGGCGCTCGCCTGCTCCTCGACGAGGCCTTCGCGCCCGGCGGGGATCAGCCGCGCCCACTCCTCGTTGTCGGTCGCGGGCCAGGTCTGCGGTGTCACTGGTCCGTTGCGGTTCCCTCGGTTGCCCGGCGTGATGGTGTGGTCGGGAGCGAGGCAGTTGACGCGAATCTGGTGCTCGGAGAGCTCGAGGGCCATGGTCTTGGTGAACTGCACCATCGCAGCCTTGCACGCCGAATACACCGCGAAGCCCGGGGCAGCGCGAAGGCCCTCGATGCTGGCAACGTTGACGATCGATCCTCCGATACCGGCCTCGATCATCAGGTTGGCCGCGTGCTGCGTGGCGAAGATGCAGCTCATCAGGTTGATCTCGACGTGGCGCCGGATGCTGCCTTCGGGCTGGCTCACGAACGGGCCCCCGCGAACGCCGCCGGCGTTGTTGATCAAGATGTCGACCCCGCCGAACGCTTCGGCTGCCGCGTCGATGCCATTGCGTAGCGCGGCGGCATCCATCACGTCGGTCGGCACGCCGAGCCCTGGGCTGCCGAGGCGCTCGATGGCGGCGGCGGTCGCCGTGCAGCGCTCCGGCTCGATGTCGAGGACAGCGACGCTTGCACCGAAGCGCGCCAGCCCGAGCGCGATGCCCTGACCGATGCCGCCGCCACCGCCGGTGACGACGGCCTTCCGGCCGCTGAGCATGATGTCGTGGGGCGAGATGCCGATCGTCTCGACGTCACGAGCGCGCGCCATCAGTTCTTCGGAATCCATCGGAGGAGCTCCTGCAGTAGTCGTCGGTCAGGTCGACGGAGGCGTCGAAACGTGAGGGAAGAGCTCCTCGAAGGCGCCGGTGAGGACCCGCTCGCGGGTAGCCGCCGGCGCATCGTCGATCAGCTCGTGCAGCGTCTTCTGGGTGTGCCCGTAGGTGCCCTCGAGGTGTGGGTAGTCGCTGCCGAACATCGCGTTGCGATAGCCCATGTTGTCCATCGCGGCAATCGCGATGTTCTCGTGTTGGAACGACGCATACACCTGGTCGTACATGATCTCCATCGGCGAGCGCGACAAGGTCGGCCGCACGAAGATGCCATGCTGTCGATAGCCCTCGTTCATGCGCTCCCCGAGGAACGGAACCCAGGTGGCCCCGGCTTCGGAGATGAGGATCTTCAAACCGGGATGGGTGTCGAGCACCCCGGAGGCGACCATCAACATTGCGGCCCGCTGACCGCTGTAGGTGGAGTTGGTGTAGTTCAGCACCGCGCCCCCCCGCCCGCGGTAGACGGTGTGTTCGCCGGCATCGCCGCCGATGTGGAACGCCCCCACGAGGCCGGCTTCCTCCATGAAGTCCCACAGGGGGTCGTAGTGCTCGCTGTTGAGCTGGGGCACGTTGTGGTTGTAGGTGGCCGAGTTGGGTAGGCCTGGCGCGGGGAGCCCGATGGCCTTGATGCCGAGCTCGGCCGCGTGCTTGGCCTCGGCGACGGCATCGTCGATGTCCATCATGGGCACCGAGGCGACCGCCACGAGGCGATCCGGTGCCAGGCCCTGGACCTCGGTGGCACGCCACTCGTTGTTGGCTGCCGCTGCAGCGCGTACGAGCTTGGGGTCCTTGAGGTTCTGATCCCAGATGCCCAGCGAGGAGTAGACGACCTCGGCCCAGATGCCCTCCTGGTCGAGGTCCGCCATGCGGGCCTGGAGGTCGCGGCTTCCGGGCGGGCGCATGCTCAGCTCGCTCATCGTCATGCCGTCGATCTTCTTCGTGGCGATGCGAGGGAGCTTGCGGGTGAAGCTCTCGCCGTCGATGTGGACGCGTTCCTCGTCCTCGCTGATCCTCTCGCTCCAGGGCATGCGCTTGGCGAGCTCTGGCGGCAGGATGTCCAGCCATAGGTTCGGCGGCTCGATGAAGTGCGAGTCGCCCGAGTGGGCCCAGATCTTCTGGCCGTCGAAGTCGTCGGTCATGGTGGCTCCCCCGTGGGAGGCATCGGCCCCCCCGGTCGTCGTTCGGTGTTTCTGCCGACGAAACTAGTGGGTTCCGACGAGCGACGCTGCCCGACAAGGACGTGGCCGGACGTCTCGGTGGGCGCGCGGACGCGTTGGCGGCTTGAATGGTCTCCATCACAGAGACGGCAGGAGTCGTCTGAAAGGGAACACGAGATGAACCTTCGGGGGAAAACCGTCATCATCACCGGTGCCAGTCGCGGCATCGGCAAGCACACGGCCGTCGAGCTCGGCCGGCGCGGAGCGAACGTGGTCGTCGCGGCGCGTACCGTCGATCCGCATTCCCGGCTGCCGGGCACGATCGGCGACACTGTTGCCGCGGTCGAGGCGGTTGGGGGAGAGGCGCTCGCAGTACGCGTCGACATGGCGTCGGTCGAGGACCTGCAGAACCTCGTCGACACGACGATCGAGCACTTCGGTGGCATCGACGTGCTCATCAACAATGCTGCCGACACCTCAGGCGGCCCGTCGACGTTCATGGATCTGCTGCGCGATTCCTGGCTCCGCCAGTTCGACGTGAACCTCCACGGCCCGTTCACGCTCGTCCAGCTGGCGGTGCCGTCGATGATCGAACGTGGCGGCGGCGTGATCATCAACATGACCTCCGGCGCCGGCGACCTGATCCCGGTTCCCAAGGACGCACCGGTCCGGGGGATGCTCGGCGAACGCGTCGGGTACTCGGCCACGAAGGCTGCGCTGAATCGACTCACGAACGTGATGGCGCACGAGTTGAAGCCGCACAACATCTCGGCCTTCGCCATCGACCCTGGGTTCACCCGCACCGAGCTCGTCGATCTCATGGGTGAGAGGGGCATCGTGAACCCCGAAGATGCCGTGCCCATGGATACGCCGACCAAGACGATGATCTACTGCATCACCGAGGACGCGGCGTGGGACTACACCGGTGAGGTTCTGCGGGCTGCGGCTTTCGTCGCCGAGCACGGGCTTTAGCCGCGCCCCGGGGCACACCCACAGGTCATCTTCCGGCGCGGGAGGCTGACCGTCAGATCTTCACGCGGATGACGTCGTCGACGACCTCGACCTCGAACGTGCGCAGATCCTGGTTGAACCCGTCGCCTTCGGCAGGCTTGACGCACTTGCCGGTGGTGACGTCGTACTGACTCGAGTGCTGCGAGCACGTGATGATGCAGTCCTTCACCGGGCGCCCCCCCAAGGAGGTCGCCTGGTGTGGGCACATGTTCTGGAAGGCGAAGAACTCGCCGTTGACGTTGGCGATCGCCACGGGGAACTCGTCGACCGAGACGGTCATGCTCTCGCCTGGAGCCAGGTAGTCAGCGGGTAGCGCGTCGTAGAACTGAGGCATGGCCGAGATCTTATCGGCGCCGATCTGGCGGGCCAGCGCCGCGTGACCGATACTACGCGACATGGATCCAGCAGTTCTGGCGCGGCGATGGTGGCACGAAGTATGGGCGGGCGATCTCGACGTGATCGACGAGATCATCGCCGAACCGTATCTCCGCCACGGGATCAACGGCACGAAGAGCCAGACCCATGCCGAGCTCAAGTCCGACATGCGCCAGTACTTGCGCGTGCACCAGCGCCCCAAGGTCGTCATCGCCGATCAGGCTGTCACCGTGGACCGGGTGTGGTCGCGGGTCAAGACCGTGGGTCTCAATGTCGAGACCGGCGATCTCTCGACGATCTGGTGGCTCCAGGTCCACCGAGTCGACCAGACCGGGTGCCTCGCCGAGGTGTGGACGATGTACAGCTTCGAGGCCGGCTGGGACTGAGGCGGTGAGCGTCGACGTCAGCTCATCGAGGGGCGATCGTCGGTCCAGCGGGCGCGAAGGGTGATCGACACCAACATCGCCGCGATCGTGACCACGCCCATCCCCGTGAAGGTCGAGCGAAGGCCGATGCCGTCGGCGACGGCGCCGAGTGGGAGCGCCGCTATACCGAAACCGCTGAACGACAGCATCATGAGGCTCTGGAGTCGCCCGTGGTACTCGAGGTCCGACAAGGTCAGCGTGAGTGTGTTGTTCATGGCGGTGAAGCCCGATGCCGCGCCACCCAGCACGACGGCGGCCGCCAGCGCGAGCAGGAACGTCGGGGCTGCCGCGAGCAGGAACAATCCGAGGCCGAAGGCGAGTCCCGACACCGACTGCATCTTCCAGGCGAGGTCGTTGCGGGCCATTCGGGCGATCACCAGCGACACCGCGACCGCGCCGACTGCTGAGGCCCCGCTCAGGTAGCCGTACCCTTTCGAGCCCTCATCGAACAGCCCGTCGGCCACCTTGGGAAGGAAGGCGTTGTACGGGAAGGCCATCATGACCACCACGAAGGACGTGATCAGCAACAGTCGAACTTCGCGATGGCGGCGCGCGTAGCGGATGCCGGCGGAGAATTCCTCGATCGGGGACTGACCCGCGTGGACGCGCAGGCTGTTGCTGTCGGGAAGCTGGAGAACCTGCCAGAGCGCGACGGCCGACAGCACCGCGGCGACGTAGTACACGCCATCGCTCCCGATCCAGCTGATCCCGATCGCAATGCCCGCCAGCGACGGGCCGATCACTCGGGTCGAGTTGGCGCTCAGCTGACCGAGGACGACGGCGTTGGGCAACAGGTCGGGCCCGACGAGCTCGCTCGTCATGGCCATGCGCGCCGGGCCGAGGAAAGCGAACACCATGGCCTGCACACCCGAGGCCACGAGGAGCTGCCAGTAGGTGAGGAAGTCGAAACTGACCGCGAGGCCGATCCAGACCGAGCTCGCGATCATCGCGATCTGCGTCCACGCGAGGACCGCCTTGCGGGAGAACCGGTCGGCAACGACGCCGCCCACGGGATTTGTCACCAACATGGTGAGGCCGAACGCGAGGAAGACGCCACCCAAGGCAGCGTTGGACGACGTGAGCTCCTTGGCGAGCCAGCCGCGTGCCACGGTCTGCCCCTGCACTGAGGCGAACGAGATCATGCCGGACCAGAACAAGGTCCGATAGGCGCGGACCTGCAGCGACGCGAACGTGCCTGTGGGAGCGGTGTCTTCGTCCAGCTCGCCGACAGGGCGAATGCCTTGTTGGGCGGTGACGTCGCGGACAGATGTGTGGTTCGAGCTCAGTTCGTCGTCGGTCGGCACGGCCCCTCGGTATCGCACGGAACAGGTGCCGGCCAGGGCGACAGGAGCCCGCCTCTGTGAGGAGGTGGCGTTCTCGGAGAGCTCGCCGGCTGAGTGATGCGGTGCGCGAAGTGGGCCCCTTGGCTCTCCGTGCACGCTGCGAAAAACTAGTTTCCCACGTCCGCGCCACCGCGCCGCAACTGTTGTGCCCGATTCTGCCCGCTGGCCGGTCAGCCGCCGATGACGCCCTCGGCGCGCAGGGACACGATCCGGTCGTCGTCGTAGCCGAGCTCGCGCAAGATGGCGTCGGTGTGCTGCCCGATGGTCACCCCGGCGCCGAGCGTCGGCGCGGACTTGGCGAGGGTCACCAGCTCCGTGGTGCGGGCATGCTCGCCGAAGAGCGGATGTTCGACGGTGGTGAGCATGCCCATCTGGTCGGCCACGCCACCGCTGACGAACATCCCGACCGCAAGGCCTCCGGTGTTCGGTGCCACCTCGGCGCAGCCGATGCCTGCAGCGCTCAGCTGGTGCTCGAGGTCGATGGCCGCACGGCCGGCAAAGTGTGCGGCCAACACCGTGGCGAGCGCTTCGTCGTTCGTCCTTCGGTCCGCTGTGGTTGCGAATCGGGGGTCGGTGGCGAGTTCGAGCTCGGCCAGCGAGGATGCCAGGCGCTGCCAGTCGTTCTCTGCCGGAGCGCAGAGCACGATCCAGCCGTCGTCGGCCACTGGGTACAGCCGGTACAGGGCGCCGTAGCCGTACTGGTCGGGGTCGGGGATGGGGGGGCCCTGCGCGCCCTCGTATTCGACGAGCCCGTCGGAGAGCATGTGGCTCATCGTCGACAGCATCGACGTGAGCGTGACCTGGCCTCCGTGGCCACGGTCACGTGCGTACAGCCCCAAAGCGAGCCCGACCGAGGCGCCGAGCGCGGCCATACCGTCGGGGTGCCCTGGAGGAGCACCGCCCATCGACAGCGCCTGGTTCTTGATCTCGTCGAGCGTCATGTTCGTGCCGTCGGCGCCGCCGCCGCCCGAACGCGTCGCGAATCCCGAAGCGGCCGCGATCGTCGGCGCGTAGGCCTGCTTGGCGGCGTAGGGACCATCGATGCCGTAGCCGACGCCATGGTGGTAGACGAGGTCGGGGTTGATCGCCCGCATGCGGTCGGCGTCGAGGCCCATCCGTTCGGCGACGCCGCCGCGGTAGGTGTGCAGCACCATGTCGGCCCGCTTGATCAGCTCGATGACGATGGCCAGACCCTCTTCGCTCTTGGTGTTCACCGCGATGCTCTGCTTGCCCTGGGTGACGCGTACCGCCGAGGACTCGGGCATGGGCATCTGGAAGCGAATGGGGTCCCCTTCGAGGGGCTCGACTTTGATGACCCGCGCTCCATGGTCGGTGAACATGGTGCTCGCGAATGGGCCGGCGTAGAACGTGCCGAGGTCGACGACGGTGATGCCCGACAGGGCACCGACGCCAGTGGGCGCCGGTGTCGACGGGGCCACGGGGGTGCGCCGGGGTCGGCTCCGTAGCTCCACGCCGTGCTGATCGAGCGTCGGCGTCGGTCGATCAGCACGGCCGGGCGTATTGGACATCTTGACCAGCACCGACGGGTAGCGCACTGTGCCGACCTCCGGGTGGTCGGTCGTCGCCACGTGATGGTCGTGGACCATCTGTGGGTGATCGAACAGCTCGGTGCCGGTCAGGTAGACCTCGGCGAAGACGTTCGGGTCGTGGTCGAAGATCTCCTGCCATTGGGCGACGGTGCGCGAGTGTGCCACTTCGAGCATCTTGGTCCACCAGCGGTCACGGACCGCGTCGTCGGGGCTGTTGGGTGCGTCCTTCCACTCGGGCTGATCGAGCAGGTCCGTCAGACCGAGTTGGGCGATGAACGCGTCGAACTGTCGGGGGGTCGCGTGGGCGAACTGGAACCAACGCCCGTCTTTGGACGGGGCGTTGATGAGTCCGAACGCCAGCCAACTGAACGGCGTGGCGCGCCCTGGCGAGGGTGCGGCTCGGAGGCTGAACGCGTCGGGGTACTTCTCGGCCAGGATTGCCATGAAGTAGCTCCAGGGATCCTGGGCCAGCATGCCCTGGGCCAACGTGGCATCGACGCGCTGGCCGTGACCGGTGGCGTGGCGCTGGTGCAGCGCCAGGAAGGTCCCCTGCAGCGCGAGGAGGCCGGCCGACATGGTGGCGCCGAGTGGTTGGGTCATGACCGGGCCGGGGCGATGCGGCGCGGTGTTGCCATACATCGATCCGGTCTTGGCCATCACCACCGCCTCGTAGGACTGCAAGTGGGCGAAGGGTCCCGTGTGGCCGAAACCGGAGATGGACGTGTACACCACCGTCGGGTTGAGGCGCTCCACCTGGTCGTAGCCGACCCCCAACTTGTCGGCGACTCCGGCGCCGAAGGCCTCGACCACGACGTCGGCGCCGGCGCACAACGTCCGGGCTGTCTCGAGGTCCTCGGCGTCGGTGAGGTCCAACACGATGCTCTTCTTGCCGCGAAGCCACATCGGCCATGCCGGCATGGACCGAACGCGGCTGCCGCCGGGAGGCTCGATCTGGATCACCTCGGCGCCGTAGTCGGCAATCACCTGGGTGACCCATGCGCTACCAACGTTGGCCGAGAGGTCGACGACCACGAGCCCTTCGAGGGGTCCGTCACTGCTCATCTGTGCTCCTGCTGTGTCGTGTGCCACAGCAGACTAGGCGCCCGAGAGCGGGCGTGCGCCCCGGTCAGGGCGCCTCGCCCAGGTGGCTGAGCAACACCGGCACCTCGGCGAGCGCTCGCAGGGCGTCGTTGAGGTGGGTGCAGCCGTCGGCTCCGGTGAGGGTCGCGATCACCGAGGTACGGAAGTCGGCGATGGGCAGCCCGACGAGACGGGCGACGTTGGGGCCCGCGAACTGGCAATCCCCGAATGGCAGTGAGCCCGGAGTGGCAGTGATCCGGGTGACCGTCATCGTGCGGGGATCGAGCGCGGCGTCGATCTGGTACTCGTGCAGCGACAGCTCGGTGCCGTCGGGCTCCCAGACCGCGTCACGGAACATGGCATCGATGACGACCTCGGTGCCCTCCCGCCACACGTCGACTCGTCGCCGCCGGCGACAGCACACCAGCGGTGCGGGCTCGATCTCGTGCCAGCTCAGCGGATCGTCGGGGTCGGCCACCTCCACGGTGGGGGTGAGGTGGTGGCGCATGTCGCCGTCGTACTCGACGCGAGCGAACGAGACGGTTCCTGGACCCAGACCTGAACAGATCCGGCTCTCGAAGCGCGGACGGGGCCGCTGTTTGTGCTGGACGGCGTCGCGGTTCATCCAGTCGTCGCTGTGGCGCGACCAGGCGAAGCCGGCGATCAGCGTGGCACCGGCGACATCGTCGAGGAGGTAGTACAGCGCAGTCCCGGCCTCGCGCTCGCCGGGCAGGATCTCGTCGAGCTTGCGGCGGTACCCGCCGCCGCCTTGCGCGCCGACGAGCAGGGCAGCACCTTCGTGTGGCGGGTCGAGCGTGGCGGCGGTGATCGTGCGGTTGTCGCCGACGTCGATGACCATGGAGGCCTCGGCGAGGACCTCGCCGTCGCCGGCCGAGTCGGTCCGCAGGTCGCGCGCCCGGCCTCGCAGCTCCATCGGGCCCTCGCGGCCATCGGGCCACACCATGTTGATGTGGGCGGTGCGTCGAACCGATCCGGGACGCCGCGCCAGCGTCGAGGTCGCCGGAGTGCTCGGTGGGTCGGGGACGCCGGGGGGATCGGCGGGGGTCGGCACCGCTCGCTCAGGCCTTCTTGAATCGCGGCAACGTGATACCGGTGTCGAGGTCTTCCCAGTGGAGCTGGACGCTCATGCCGATCGTGAGCTCGTCGGGCTCGGCGTCGACGACGTTGCTGATGAGCCGAACACCGGGGGCGTCGTCGAACTCGACGAGCGACACGTTGAACGGCACGGTGGTCTGGAGGAACTCGGCGACCGGATGGGTCACGATGGTGAAGCTGTACACCCTGCCTTCACCCGACACGGCAGCCCACTCGTAGTCGGCGGAGGTGCAGCGATGGCAGACGGGCACGGGCGGGTTCCGGAACGTTCCGCAGGACGTGCACTTCTGGAATGCCAGCTCGTGATTGCGGCACCGGTCCCAGAACTCCTGGGTGAAGCGGTCGGTGAAGAGCTCCTGGGCGAGCTCGAGCGGCAGGTACGGGTCGGTGGTCGTCATGATGGTTCCTTGCGGTTCACTCGAGTCAGTTGGTGAGGATGAGGGCGCTCGTCGGCAAGATGCCGGGGCCCGAGGTGACGAGACAGGTTTCGGCGCCGTCCACTTGAGAAGTCGACGTGCCGCGCATCTGACGGACCCCTTCGATGGTGTGGGTGAGCCCGAGCAGGTAGACCTCCGAGAGGTTGCCGCCGTGGGTGTTGAGCGGCAGGCGACCCGTGTCGAAACGGATACCGCCGTCCTCGACGAAGGGTCCACCCTCGCCACGCGCACAGAACCCGTAGTCCTCGATCTGCGCGATGACCTGGGGGGTGAAGTGATCGTACATCTGGGCCACGTCGATGTCGGCAGGACCCATGCCCGCCATCGCGTAGAGCCGCTCGGCGACGGTGTGGTGGCTGGACTGCTGGAAGTACTCATCGGGCATCTGGTGCCAGAAGATCCCCTGTCCGAACCGGCCGGGACCACCCATCGCCGCGCCGGTGATCTTCACCGGCTTCTGCTTGAGGTCCTTGGCTCGCTCAGCCGAGGTGATGATCAGCGCAGTGCCACCGTCGGTCTCTAGGCAGTAGTCGAGGAGGCGGAGCGGGTCGGCGATCATGCGAGAGTTCTCGTGATCCTCGAGCGTGATCGGGTCGCGATAGAGCGCCGCGGGGTTGCGGCTCGCGTGCATGCGGGTCGCAACCGCGACCTCGCCGAACTGGCGGACCGTGGTCCCGAACTTGTGCATGTGCTGGCGGGCCATGAGCGCGAATCCCTGGCCCGGCGACATGAGCCCGAAGGGGATGGTGAAGTCCTGATCGACCCCGTCGAAGTTGCGCTGGGTCCGCAGCTGCGCCCCCATTCGGCCGATGCGTCGGCCGGCGGGCCCACCCGACTTGAGCGCCTTCACGCAGAGCACGACGTCGGCGAGGCCACTGTTGACCGCCTGCGCGGCATTGATGATCGATCCCTGCGACCCGCCGCCACCGCCGGTCATCAGGACCGAGTACTTCAGGTCCTCGATGCCGAGCGCGGACGCGAGCAGGCCCGAGTCGAAGCCGCCCTGATAGTAGGAGAAGCCGTCGATGTCGTGGAGCGACAGTCCCGCGTCATCGGCTGCGTTGCGGGCGGCCTCGACCATCAGTTCCAGGTGAGTGCGGTCCCCAGATTGGCCCCGGCGGTAGAACTGTGTCGTGCCGATGCCGACGATCGCGGCTTTGTCCTTCAATGTCATGGCGACCCCCTGGTGCCTGTGTTCGATCGGAGTGGTGCTGAAGATAGCTGGCTCCGGCCGGCCGCGCCGCAGCGGTCAGCCGAGCCGGGTTACGTCGACGCCGTCGAAATGGAGCTCGATGCCCGGGTTGCGCAGGTCCTCGGAGTGGCCCAGGTGGATCGTGCGTGCCGAGAGGTGGCCCGCAGCGACCTCCACGATTGCGACGGTGCCGAGGCGCGTCGACCACAGGTGGGGGTGCACCGGGCTACCGGGATTGAGCTGGAGGACGCCGTCTCGGAAGTCGAGCCGCTCGAAGTGGGTGTGGCCGGTGATCCACACATCGGACTCCACGCCGCCGAGGAACTGGTCGCGGAGGACATCGATGGGCTGATCCTCGGGTTCCATGTCGTGCACCATGGTGATGCGAACGCCGTGGATGTCGAGATGCACGACATCGGCCACCCTGGGATCGTCCATGCCGTAGTCGTTGTTGCCCCGCGCAGCGAGGACCGGAGCCCATTGCTCGAGCTCGTCGAGCACCGACAGACCACAGATGTCGCCGGCGTGGAGGATCAGATCGACGTCGACGAACAGGTCACCGACCTCGGGCCACATCGAACGGAGCGAGCCGGGCATGTGGGTGTCGGCGAGCACACCGACGCGCACCCGGTCCGGTAGCGGATCGAGCGGCTTCAGGCGGGGCGGATCCAGCGCATCGCGCACGAGAGGTCTCGGTGCCTGGGACGTGGCAGGCACGTCCCAGGCACCGCAGGTTCCTTGTCAGCTGCCGGCGCGGACCGAGTAGCGCTCGGCGCGCACGACCGGCGGTGCTTCCTTCCAGTTCACGGTGCCGTCTTCGGGAAGACCCGCAGGCATCTTGTTCTCGTGGACCTCGGCCCAATGCGAGTGGTTGAGCTGATGGAGGGTGAAACACGCCTGCAGGGAGTTGTAGAAGCCCATGTTGTCGACCGTCTGGTTGACCGACTCCTTGATGAGCAGCGCGGCCATGGTGGGTACCTCGGCGATGCGGCGGGCGAAGTCGAGGGTCTTGTCGCCGAGCTCGTCGAGCGGGAAGATCTTCGAGACCATGCCGAGGTCGGCGGCCTCTTCGACGCCGATCGAATCACCGGTGAGCATCAGCTCCTTGGTCTTGCGGGGGCCGAACTCCCACGGGTGGCCGAAGTACTCGATGCCACACATGCCGAGGCGGGTGCCGACGACGTCGGCGAACTCGGTGTTGTCGGCGGCCACGATGAGGTCGCAGGCCCACATCAGCATGAGACCTGCGGCGTACACGGTGCCATGCATCTGTGCGATCGTGATCTTGCGCAGGTTGCGCCACCGGAGCGTGTTCTGGAAGAAGTAGTGCCACTCCTGCAGCATCCGGTTCTCGGCGCCCTTGCGGGTGCCGCCGTTGATCGTGTAGGTGACGTGCTGGTCGGGGCCCGGCGTCCGCTCGGCGACCGCTTCGGAGGATCCGAGGTCATGGCCCGAGGAGAAGAGTGGACCGTGGCCGCCCAGGATGACGACGCGGCAGTTGTCGTCCTCTTCGGCCGCGAGGAACGCCTCGTGGAGCTCGACGAGGAGGCCACGGTTCTGCGCGTTGCGGCTCTTCAGACGGTTCAGCATGATCCTGCGGATCTTGCCGTCGTCGTGGACCTCGACGTCGATGTACTGGTAGTCGGACATGTGGTGGTTGCTCCTGTTGGCTCGCGAGAAAGAAGGAGAGGACGACTCACACATCCCCCGCCACTATTCGACCCGATCGTAGGTCACGAAGCAACTCGTCAGGCCGCGGTCTCGGCCGACGCGGGCGTGCGGCGTCGCCGCCGGCGCTCAGACCGCAGGTGGCGTCGTCGCCATCCAGGCCACGCCGGCGGCGTGAGCGGCATCCTGGCTGGGCGAGAGCAGGCCACGTCGCCGCACGTCGAGGCCGTGCTCGATCTCGGCGGGGTCCGAGCCGCGGACACGCATCCATTCGCCGAAACCCTCGAGGTCGCGGTCGAGGCATGCCTGCAGGCCACCGGTGGCGTCGCTTGCCCCTGTGGTCTCGAGCGCGCCGAATCGACCGAATGCCGACTCGACCCATGCCTCGGCATCGGCGTCGCCGTCCCACACCAGCAGAATGGCGCGAGGGGTCCCGTCGAGGTAGATCCAACGGTCGAGCACGAAGCTCGAAGGGACCAACCCCTGCCAGAGGCAGGCCAGGAACGGTCCCATCGCGGTCGGATCAGGGCGGAACGTCGACACGTGCAGCATGGACGAGACGTTAGTGCGTGGCACCAGGTCGGTAGCGCGCCGGATTCGAGGTACATTCCGGCGCTGTGAGCGACGACGTCTTGCACCCGATCGTGGAACCAGAAGGCGCGACGGCGTTCGTCTCGCTGGCGGAGATCCTGACGCTCGAACCGTCCGGGAACGACACCTGGCGCGGGTACACCCCGGCCACTTCCCAGCGGCCGGACATCTTCGGGGGTCAGGTTGCTTCGCAGTGTCTTCGTGCCGCGGCGTTCACGGTCCAAAGCGAGCACGTGCCCAACTCGGTGCACTGCTACTTCTTACGCCGTGGCAACCCCGCGCTTCCTCTCGATCTGCGGGTCGAGCGGGTTCGGTCGGGTCGAACCTATGCGTCGCGCCGGGTCGAGGCGGTGCAGGACGACAAGGTCATCTTCACGATGATCGCCTCGTTCCACACCCCCGAGCCCGGTCGGGAGTTCGATTCGCCTCCGCCGCGCGACATCCCCGAACCCGAGTTGATCGCGGCTGACGTGCCGCGTTTTGGTTGGGCTGCGCCGTTCGAAGTGCGAGCCGTCCCGAGCGACGGGTCGCAGGTTCGGTGGTGGGGGCGCGTCCGCGGCGCGTTCCCCGATGACTCGATACTGCACTACTGCGCGCTGCTGTACGCGTCGGACATGCAGGCGGGCGGGGCCGCGATGCGCGCCATCGGGTTCGGTGAAGGTCCGCCACCGCGCGGCCCCGACGGCGAGCCGCTCGTCAATTTCGGGAGCCTCGATCACTCCGTGTGGTTCCACCGCCCACCCGTGATGACCGACTGGGTGTTCTCCACCGCGCATCCGCTCGTGGTCCGCGACTCCCGCGGCCTCGTCCTCGGCACGATGTACGACCGCAACGGGGTGCATCTGGCCAGCCTCAGCCAGGAGATGTTCCTCAAAATGCTCGGCGACGAGTCCGATCTCCCCGAGATGCCCTGATACGCCGCCGGCCGATGCCCGCCTGTCCCGCTAGGGTCGCGGCCATGAAGCGAGCTGCAGTTCTCGATGACTATCAGGGGGTCGCGCTCGACTTCGCCGACTGGTCGGTGCTGGCCGGCCGGGTGGAGGTGACGACCTACGCGGATCACCTCGATGATCAGGCCGCGCTCATCGAACGGCTGACGCCGTTCGAGATCGTCGTGGCGATGCGGGAGCGCACGCCGTTTCCGCGCGAAGTCATCGCGGCGCTGCCCAACCTCGAGCTCCTGGTCACCACCGGCGGCCGCAACGCCGTCATCGACGAGCAGGCGTGCGCCGATCTCGGTGTTGCCGTGTGCGGCACCGGGGGAGAGGCGCAGACCACGGCGGAACTGACCTGGGCGTTGATCCTCGCCGCCACCCGTCATCTGCCCACAGAGATCGCCAACGTCGCCGATGGCGGGTGGATGACCACCATCGGCGGTGATCTGTATCGGTCGACGCTCGGGCTGTGCGGGCTCGGCCGGATCGGCGCGCGCGTCGCTCGTGTCGGTGCGGCCTTCGGCATGGAGATCATCGCGTGGAGCCAGAACCTCACCGCTGACCGCTGCGCGCGCTACGACGCGACCCTCGTGTCGAAGGACGAACTTTTCGCTCGCGCCGACTACCTCAGCATCCACCAGGTGCTCTCGGAGCGAACCCTCGGCCTTGTCGGGGAGGCCGAGCTCCGGTCCATGAAGCCCACGGCCTGGCTGGTGAACACGAGTCGAGGCCCGATCTGTGAGGAGACGGCGCTGGCGCGAGCGTGCGAGCAGGGGTGGATCGCGGGAGCCGCGCTCGATGCCTACGCGGTCGAGCCGCTGCCGGCGGGCCATGCGTTCCGCCGGCTGCCCAACGTGCTCGCCTCACCGCACATCGGCTACGTGACCGAGCGGGTCTACCGGATATTCCACCACGACATCGTCGAGGACATCGCCGCCTGGCTCGACGGCACCCCTGTACGTGTCATCGTGTGAAGCCAGGGGGCCGACGTGGCGCTGCGTCAGCCGATCGAGACGGAAACGTCGCCGGGGGGGTGGAGGTGGCAGAACACCGTGGTGCCGTCGTCGGTGACCGCCTTGGGCGGATCGACGGTGCGGCACACGTCCATCACCTCCGGACAGCGCGTGTGGAAGTGACATCCAGACGGTGGGTTCGCCGGTGAGGGCAGATCACCCGAGAGGATGATCCGCTTCCGACTGCGCTGGAGGTCGGGGTCGGGCAACGGGATCGCCGAGAGCAGCGCCTTCGTGTACGGGTGCTTGGGGCTGAGGTACACCGCCTCGGAGGTCCCCTCCTCGACGATGCGTCCGAGGTACATCACCGCGATCCGCTCGCAGAGGTGACGCACCACCGACAGGTCGTGGGAGATGAACAGGTACGTGAGGCCGAGCGCCTCCTGCAGATCTTCGAGGAGGTTGATGATCTCGGCCTGCGTCGACACGTCCAGCGATGACACCGGCTCGTCGCACACGATGAGTGGGGGGTCCGTTGCCAGCGCGCGGGCCACGGCGAGACGCTGGAGCTGGCCGCCGGAGAACTCATGGGGGAACCGCCACCGATATGACGCAGGAAGGCCCACCGTGTCGAACAGGGCGGCGACGCGATGGGCGAGGGCGTCGCCCTTCATGCCGAGCTGCACCTGGAGCGGTTCGCCGACCGAATCGCCGACGTAGGAGCGGGGGTCCATCGACGCGTACGGGTCCTGGAAGATCATCTGCATGTCACGGCGGATCTTCCGCAGCGGCTCGCCTTTGAGGCTGGTGATGTCCGTGCCGTCGAACACCAGCGTGCCGCCGGTCGGGTCGAGGATGCGCAGGATCACTCGACCGAGGGTCGACTTGCCCGATCCGGACTCCCCGACGAGCCCGACGGTGGTGCCTCGTCCGAGGACCATGTCGACGCCGTCGACGGCACGGACGTGACCGATCGTGCGCTTGAGCAGGCTGCTCTTGATCGGGAAGTACTTCTGGAGGGCGGTGCCGACGACGAGGGCGTCGCCGGCGCGACCCGAGTCCTGTGGGGAGGTGCTCGTCTCGGTCATGACGGGGTGCTCGCAGTCTGGGTCTGGCCGGCGAGTTCCTCGTGGCGGATGCAGCGCACCAGGCGGCCACCGATGTCCTCGATCGGGATCTCCGCCTCGAGGCAGGCGTCGGTGACGTGGGCGCACCGCGTGCTGAAGTGGCAGCCCTTGGGCCACAGCATCGGGGGCGGTACCGAGCCGGGGATCGACGACAGTCGCTCGTTCTTGGCCGTTGCCTGCGGCATCGCCGCGAGCAGGGCCATGGTGTAGGGATGTCGAGGCGAGTTGAAGATCTCGTGAACCGTGCCCGACTCGATGATCTCGCCGGCGTACATGACCTGGACACGATCGCAGATGTCGGCCACGACGCCGAGGTCGTGGGTGACGAAGATGACGCCCATGTCGAACTCGCGCTGGAGCTCCTTGAGCAGCTCGAGAATCTGGGCCTGCACGGTGACGTCGAGCGCAGTGGTCGGCTCGTCGGCGATCATCAGCTTTGGTCCGTTGATGAGCGCCATGGCGATGAGCACCCGCTGGCGCATACCGCCGGAGAGGTTGAAGGGATACGACGACAGCACCACCTCGGGGGCGGGCATGTTGACCTTGTTGAGCAGGTCGATTGCGAGCTTGCGCGCCTCGGCCTTGCTCACGTCCTGGTGAAGGCGCACGGCTTCGATCATCTGATTGCCGATGGTGTAGCCGGGGTTGAGGCTGCTCATGGGATCCTGGAACACCATCGCCATGTCGTTGCCGCGCAGGGTGCGCATCTCTTTGAACGACAGCTTCAACAGGTCGCGGCCGTCGAACCAGACCTCGCCGGTGCGGATGCGCCCGGGGGGTGACGAGATGATGCGCATGATGGCCGAGGAGGTCACCGACTTCCCGCAGCCGCTCTCGCCCACGAGGCCGACGACCTCTCCGGGCCTGACGTCGAAGCTGACGCCGTCGACGACGGTGACGGTGCCCGCAGGGGTGGCGAACTCGACGCGCAGGTCGCGCACCGCGAGAAGCGTGCCTTCGGGCTGGCGCTTGCTCGACTTCGCCTCGTCGCTGCCCTTCTTCCGCCAGGTCGACGTGATGCCCATACGGTTGCGGCCGACGCCTCGTTCCTTCTGGTACTCGACGAGTCCCATGGCGTCGCGGAATCCGTCGCCGGCGAGGTTGAACGCCAGCACCGCGAGCGCGATGGCTGCGCCCGGGATCATGGACTGCTCGGGCTGGCTGTAGATACGAGCGAAACCTGCCTGGAGCATGTTGCCCCAGCTCGGTGCCGGGGGTGGCTGCCCGTAGCCGAGGAACGACAGGCTCGCCTCGACGAGCATCGCTGTGCCGAGCAGAAGGGTCGCCGAGACGATGAGCGGGGACAACACGCCTGGGATGATGCGTTTGCGCAGGATCGTTCGTCGAGGTGTGCCGATCGACTCGGACGCCTCGATGTAGGTTTCCTCGCGCAGCGACAACGTCTGGGCCCGGATCAGACGGACGAAGCCGGGCACGATCACGATGCTGATGGCGATCATGGCGTTGAACAGGCTGGGGCCGAGGATCGCCGAGACCGACAAGACCAGCACCAGGCCCGGGAACGAGCGCAGCGCGTCCATGACGCGCAACAGCACCAGGTCGAACGTGCCGCCGATGTAGCCGGCGAGCAGGCCCAGCGGGATCGCTACCGCGAGCGACATCGTCGTCACCACGAAGCCCGACAGCACCGAGGTGCGGGTGCCGACGAGCAGCCTGCTGAAGACGTCGCGGCCGAGGTCGTCGGTCCCGAGCAGATGGTCGCCCGACGGTCCGAGAAAGCGGCCGAATCCCTGCGTCGAGGGATTGTACGGTGCGATCACATTGCCGAAGATGGCGACGAAGATCAGCACGAAGATGAACCCCATCGACAACATGGGGATCGGCATCTTGGCGAAGCGCTTCATCGCCCGCCGCAGGGTGGTGGGGGTCTTCTCGACCTTTCCGGTGTCACCCCGGACGGCGGCGTCATGTCCGTCGCCGCCGCTTCCCACGCTCATCGAGTCGATGGTGGCGCGCGCTTGGGTGGCCATGTCGGCTGCTTCGCTCACGACACCCTCACTCTCGGGTCGAGGAAGCCGTAGGTGATGTCGATCAACAGGCTCATGCTCATGTTGATGACGACGAACAACATTGCGACGGCTTGCACGATGGGCATGTCGATCGGGGGGATGTTGATCGAGTTGAGGACGAGGCTCCCCAGCCCTTCGATCGAGAAGATCCGCTCCACGAGCACAGTACCGCCAAGCAGGGTGCTGATCTGGAGACCCAAGACGGTGATGGCCGGGATGGCTGCGTTCTTGAGCGCGTGCTTGCCGACCACGGTACGGGTGCGCCCTCCTTTGGCCCAGGCCGTGCGCACGAAGTTCGACGCCATAGTGTCGGCGATCGCGGCCCGCAACTGCCGCCCCACCGATGCCGAGACCGCAAGCCCGAGCGCGATGCCGGGAAGGAAGATCGACTTGAGCCAGTCCTTGGGGATGAGAAAGAGGAACTTGCCCTGGTCGGGGTCGGAGAACCTGGTAAAGCCGATCGCGGGTAACCCCCATAAGCCCCACTCGATGACCACCAGCCAGATGACGACCATCGCGAACCAGAAGTTCGGTATCGCGATACCGAAGACCGTTGCCGACATGAGGCCGCGATCGAGCTTCGTTCCGGGGAACATGCCTGCGAGGATGCCGAGGCCCACGCCCATGGTGACGCCGAACACGATGCCGGAGAGGGCGAGGCTCGCGGAGATCGGGAGGCGCTCTTTGAGCTCGTCGGAGACCGGATTGCGGTTCTTCCACGAGCGTCCGAAGTCACCGGTCGCCGCGTTGCTCAGCCAGTCCCAGTAGCGAACCATGAACGGGTCGTTGAACCCGTACGTCTCGCGGACCCGGTCGATGTCCTGCTGGCTGGCGTTCACCCCGCCGGCGATCTCCGCCGCCGGGTCCCCCGGCAGCAGCAGCGCCATCGAGAACACCAGGAACGACACGATCAACAAGGTCGGGATGAGGGTGGCGAGCCGTCGCACGATGAGAGTGCCCATTTCAGCGCGTCCCGAGCGTCAGCGACGTCGTCCACGTCCGTGCGATGTGTGCTTCCATGGACCGCATTCCCCCCCGGGTTGCCTCGCTGGTCTGGGGCCAGGGCGCAGCGACAAGCCGTGGGCGCCAGGCGGGCGTCAACCTAGCGGACGAGCCATGTCGCCGTCACATCGGCACTCACCCGCCGTGCGTGTGATCCCTGTGTCCGGCCCAGGCCAAAACGACCGGGGCCGGTCCGCTGGTGCGGACCGGCCCCGTGGAGTCTGTGGCCGCCGGTGGGCGGCGCGCAGGTGTTCGGTGGACTACTTCCGGATGTAGATCTGCTCGATGTCCGGGTAGAAGATGCCGACCTGGGTCGGGGTGATCGTCGCGAGGTCCCCCTCGAAATCGCCACCGGTGGCGAACACGCCGATCTTGGCAGTGTTCAGGATCTCGACCGACGGAGGATAGGACATGAACAGGCCGAAGGCCGGTTCGATGACGAGGCGGGCCGCTTCCTGCCACAGCGGGATCGTCTTGGGATCCGACGGCGACAGACCGCTCAGCTCCGCGATGATCTCGTTGAAGCGGGGATCGCCGCCGACGGACTCCTTGTCGGGCTGGCAGGTGGCGCCGACGGAGGGAGCCTGGAAGTTGCGGGTCAGCTTGTCGGTGAAGAACCGGGCCGACGAGCCGGCGATCGAGCCGCTGAAGTCGACCTTGCGGCCCGAGTAGAAATCGACCACCGTGTTCTGCGAGGCGAACAGATCCAGCTTGACGCCGATCTTGGCCCACTGTTCCTGCAAGATGAGCGCCGTGGTCTCCACTGCGCCAGCGGTCGAGATGATGCTCAGCGTCAGACCGTCGGGGTAACCGGCGTCGGCAAGCATCGACTTGGCCTTCTCGGGATCATAGGGGTAGCTGTCGACCAGCGACGGGTCCGCGAACGGCGAGTCGTTGGGGAAGAGCTGGTCCATGATCTCGATGTTGGCGGTGTCGAGGCCGGCGAGACCGGTGTCGATCAGGGCGCGCTTGTCGGTGCCGTAGTTCAGTGCCTGGCGCACCTCGACCTTGGTGAGCGGGTGCGGGTCGCCGTTGTCGTCGAGCCGGGGATCCTGACCGGTGTTGATCAGGTCGGCGAAGTCCGCAGGTGACATACAAGCGGTCCACAGCCAGCCCCAACGGTCGGGGTTGGTGATCTCGAGGTAGCCGTAGTCGGGGTTCTGGATCTGCTCGGCGGTCGTGATCGACGACTCCAGCCAATCGACGTCGCCGTTGTTGAGGGCGTTGGTGACGCCCTCGGCGGTGACGTGGCGGTACTCGATCGTCGGAATGTGGATCTTGTCGGCGTCGATGTAGCCGGGGTTCTTGACCAGGGTGAACGAGTCGTTCTTGCGGTACGAGCCCGGCTCGAGCATGTACGGGCCGGCACCGATCGGATCGTCCTGGATCGCCTGCGCGAGCTCGTTGATGTCCTCCGTCGCGGGGTCGTCGACCGCGTCGGGGATGACGTAGGGCATGGTCTCTTCCTGGGCGAGCAGGTCGAAGAATGCGCCGGCGATCGGCTGGCTCAGGTTGATGGTGAACGTGAGGTCGCCGGTCTTCTCCAGAGCGCCATCGGCGATGATGGCGTTGCCGTCGGCGTCCTTGCCCTTGATGGCGCTGAGCTGGCCCTGGCGGGAGTTGTTCGACGCGCCGGCCAGCGCCATGCGCTCGATCACCGCGATGACGGCGTCGGCATTGAGGGGATCACCGTTGGTGAAGCTCTGGCCCGGCCGCAGCTCGACGTTGATGGTGCTCGGGTCGACGATGCGGGTCTTCTCCGCGTCGGCGAGACCGTCGTGGAACACGACATCACCGGTGCGGCGCAGCAGCGTGCCGTAGATGAAGGTCTTGAAGTGCTCACCCGGCGCGTTGGACGTCACGGGATCGAAGCCCGTGCCGAACACGACGGTGAAGTTGGCCAGTAGGTAGAGGACGCCCTCCTCGTCGATGTCGTCGGGGATGCCGTCGTCAGGCACGGTGGTGGCCG
>JAHECR010000077.1 GCA_024641655.1 Acidimicrobiaceae bacterium | reverse complement strand
GGGTGGGATGCAGACGTGATCGTGATGGGGCGATCCGATGTTCGCGGACCAGGACAGCAGTATGTGGGAAGCCAGACCGGTCAGGGTGAGATCTTCTCGCACGCGACGATTGCTGCGCGTGGGCTGTTCGCAGGAGTGTCGAGGCAATGATCCTGACCAGGTCCGCCGTCGAGGAAGTCGGTACCACCACCGGCGTTGAGCAGGTCGCGGCCCTCCTCGCCGAAGATGCGGTCGTCGCCGTCTCCTCCCTTGAGGGTGTCGTCACCCGCCTCCCCGTGGAGCACGTCATTGCCCGCGTCGCCACTCAACATGTCGCTTCCGGCACCCCCGAAGATGCGGTCGTCGCCCGTCCCGCCGCTGATCGAGTCGTTGCCGCCAAACCCGCAGATGACATCGTCACCTGATGTTCCGACCAGCCGGTCGTTGCCGCCGGTGCCATAGATCGTGCACGTGACCTCGGTTTGCACCGAAGCGGTGTTGTTCGACCGGTTCAGGTCCTGCGTGGGACTCGACACGCTGGCAGCGTTGGTGAGCGTTTGGGGCCCTGGCGCCTCGACCATGATTGTCACGTTCCGTACCGCTCCTGATCCGGTATCACCCGGCCAGGTGCAGCTGACGGTGCCGGACAGACCCGCCGGTGGAGCGAGACAGGCGCCGCCGGCGCTCGGGGTCGCTGATACGAAGTGCACCGCCGGCGGCAGCGTGTCGGTCACGTTGACGTCGGTCGCCGGCGTGGGTCCGTTGTTCGTCGCGGTGAGGGTGTAGGTCAGCTCACCGCCAGCGAGCACCGAGGTGGGGCCGGCCTTGGTGATGGCGAGGTCGGCGGACTGGAAATCCAGCGGGAGTTCATCGACCTGAACGGTCATGACGTAGTTCGAGTTCCCGACGCGGTGCGAACCGCCGTTGTCCATGATGTCGGCCGTGGTGAACGTCGCATCGGCGGCATCGAGGGGATCGTTGTTGGGTCCGTCGAGGACCGCTGCCTCCGCGAGGTAGCACAGGCCGAGGAGGAAGCCGTTGACTTCCAGGCTGTGCGGCGAGCCGAAGGTGGAGTCGATGCAGTCGGAGTCGTAGCCGCCGAAGTGGAACGTCACATCCTGTCCGTCGCCCAGGTAGAAGTCGAAGTTGGGTCCGGTGAAGTTCAGATTGCCCGAGTCGCAGTAGCCGCCCGAGTCGTCCCAGTCGTCGAGCGTGTTGTCACCGCAGCCAAACGGACCGGCGTCGGTGGGCCGGTCATACCCGGCGAGGTGGTACCACTCTTCTTCGGACGCCCGGTTCACCGACATGCGGAACGAGGAGCACTCACAGTCACCGGGGTCCAGATCCTTGTCGTCATAGAGATGCCCCTTCACGAGCCGCGCGCTGTAGTGGTGCATCGGCGGTGGCGGTGCCACCCATCCGGCATAGACGCGGCGCGCGAAGACGTCGGCGTTCAGCGCACCCGAGCCTGCCAGCGGCACGTGAACGTGAACCGCAGGGCCTTGGTACGCGCCACCGACGTCAGCCGACGCGTTGTAGGTCAGGACCGGGGCTTCGGATCGCGTGTTGCCGGGACCGTCCTCGACCGACCACTCTGCCACCGCTCCCGGAAACGGTGCCGGCCCGAGGGGGATGTCGAAATCGTAGTCGTCGGCGATGCCCGGACGCGAAGTGCAGTTGTCGAGGATCTTCCCGAGGAGGAGGACGTCGCTCACCCCACACTCGAGCACGGTGGTCACATAGCCACCGTTTCCGTGGATGTAGAGATCGGTCGCTTTGACGGCGACCGGGGTGTCGCCGGTCGCCGGCAGCACATGGATCTGGTCACGTATCGAGGCGATGGCCCGCGGTGGATGGATCTCCGCAGCATGGTGGCCGTCTTCCCCCTCGTGGCTGCAGTCGAGGATCCAGTTGCCATTCACCCACACGCGGTCCCCGATGTTGGGCCATGCCCACTCCGGGAAGTCGTTCACCTCCCATTCGTTCTCGACGAGACCGTTCTCATCGTCGATGTTGACGTCGCTCATGAGCCACTCGGCGGCAGGGTCGGGGCGGACCTTGTAGTTGTGATCATGAGAGTCGTGCTCCATCGGCAACTCGTTGGGCGCGATGTCGCTCTTGGCCTCGACGATGCCCGTCAACGTCTGCATCGGGTGCGCAGGGTCGACCCAGGTCCAGCCGAGCTCGTTGAGCCAGATGTCTGCGAAAGCGGCCAACAAGAAGCCTGGCAGCGCGATGAGCCCCGAAAGCTCGGCGTACAGAAGGTCCGTGTCCACTGCGCACCGTTCGGACACACCCGGAAATCCGGCGTCGGCGACAGCCGGCTTGGCGTCGACGGCCACCGGCGCCAAGAGGCCGACGAGCAACGACAGAACCCCGAACACCCAACCCCAGACGCGCGCGCGCCGAGCCCTGCGACCTGCCATCGATCATCCCCCGGGATTCTGTCGGCGGCGTCCGGCCGGCACTCGGCACCCGCTACTGCAGGTCTTTGCGTGGTCTACGCCTGTTGCCCGGGCCGGTCAATGGGCTGAGCGGCCCAGCCGACCACGGATTGAACGCTGGGTGTGGTGACGAGGAGCGGCGCACAGTGGCGGAGAAGGGACCGCTTCGTCGCGCCGTCGTCGCGTGCCGATTGACCCTGGGCCACATCAGGGGCAGAATCCTGCCACACGCAAGGGTCCGGAGCGCCTTCCGTTCGGGGACCAGAGGGGGAACTGTGGCCATAGACCTGACCGGGGGGCTTGGGGACGACCGCGAGTACGTGTTCGCGACCCAGCCCGAGAACCCCGAGATGCGAGAGTCGGTCAACGCGTGGATCTGGGGGAACACCGACGAGGTGGGCATGCCGCGAATCGGCGTCGAGGCCGTCGCAGACCATTGGGACACCCACGACATCCAGGTGAACATCGCGTGCGCCGATGGGCGGGTCTTCACGCTGACCGGCCCCGGCGACACGCACGAGCCGCTCGGAGGCGACGGCAAGCCGAGGACCCTCGGGGCCGGGCCGCTCTCGTTCGAGCTCGTCGAGCCCTTCCGGCACTGGCGGATGCGCCTCGATGGCTTGGCCCACGCCTGGACCAACGACGACCAGATCGCCAGCCGCCGCCCCGAAGGCGACCCCACGGTCCCGGTCAGCATCGAGGTCGACATCCGCGCCGCAGTGCCGCCGTGGGAGAACGGCGACCTGCTGCCCGAGGCGAAGCGGGTGCTCGAGGAACAAGACGAGGGCGCGCTCATGGGGGGACCGCGCTTCGAGCAACTGTCACGAGCGCGGGGGACGCTGCGGATCGGCGACACCGAACATCCCATCGACGGCGGGGCGTTGCGGGTCCGGCGGCAGGGCATCCGGCGCCTCGGCACCTTTCGCGGGCACGCCTGGCAATCAGCACTGTTTCCGAGCGGTCGCGGGTTCGGTTACATCGTTTACCCGCCGCGCGACGACGGCCTGCCGACCTACAACGAGGGGTACCTCTTCGACGGCGACGGCGAACTGATCCCCGCGTGGGTCGTGGACGCGCCCTGGCTCCGCCGCCTGCGCCACCGCGGCGAGGACGTCTCGGTCGTGATGGAAAGCGCCCGGGGCACCACCACGATCCGAGCCGAGTCCCTCGTGTCGTGCTTCTCGGTGATGGGCGGCATCGGACCCGCGGCCCAGGCCGCCCCCGTCCTCCAGCAGGCGATCGTTCGCTACACGTTGGATGGTGAAACCGCCAACGGGATGATGGAGCGGTCGATCCCCGGCAACCAGCTCGGCGCATGAGCAACGGCGGCGGCACCCCGGCAACGGTCACGGCCCGCATCGACGAGATCGTCGACAAGGCCCGGGCCGAGACCGGATTGGACGACCTGGGTGGCGACAGCTGGCGCGAGGGGCTCGAAGTGCTCGTTGGCGCGGCGATGGCCGAGGCGACGTTCAACGACTACGGCGAGCAGTCGTTCTACGGCTCGCTCGTGCGCCCGCTGGCGAACCGTCTGCGGATCGAGGACTGGTACCGGCGCCATCCCGAGATCGACGAGGCGGAGGTCACGATCGAGCTGCTCGGCGTGGGGTTCCCGCGTACGGGGTCGACCGCTCTCTCCCACCTGCTCGCCGAGGACCGGGCATTCCGGAACCTGCGGATCTGGGAGCAGAGCGACCCATGCCCACCCCCGGGCTTCGACCCCGCCGCCGACGAGGCCCGAATGGCCACGGCCCGCGGCAGCGTCGAGATGGGCCACGAGCACATGGCCCCGCGGCTGCGATCGATGTTGCCTCAGTCGCCGACGGGACCCATGGAGGATCACGACCTCATGGCCCTCGAGTTCAAGGCCCAGGTCTTCCTGGTGTCGGCCCGTATCCCGACCTACGCCGAGTGGTTCGCCAACTGCGACATGGAGCCGACGTACCGGTACGAGAAGCGGGTCCTGAAACTGCTGCAGTGGAGGACGCCGGAGAAGGTCTGGCGGCTCAAGAGCCCGACGCACACCATGTTCCTAGAGGCCTACGAGCGGGTGTTCCCCGATGCCCGGTTCCTCCAGAGCCATCGTGATGTCTCCAAGGTGCTCCCGTCGGTGTGCGACCTGTACTTCACGATGCTGCAGGCAGGGAGCCCCGGCATCGATCCGCGCTATGTGGGTGAGCTCAACATGATGCAGTGGGGGGTGGCGCTCGACCGGATGCTCGCGTTCCGCAAAGACCCGGAGCGAGACGCCAAGTTCTTCGACATCGGATTCACCCCCTTTCAGGCCGATCCCATCCGTGAGATCCGTGCCCTCTACGAGTGGCTCGGCGATGAGCTCACCCAGGACACGATCGACCGGATGCTGGCCTGGCGCGAAGACCATCCCAAGGACAAGTACGGCAAGCACACCTATGACGGCGAGCAGTTCGGCGTGACCGAAGCGACGCTCTCGGAGCGCTTCGGTGCCTACCGTGAGCGCTTCGGCTCGCTGCTCTAGATGACCAGGGATCGAAGCCGTGTCACCCGATGACGGTGGGGCCGACCCATCCGCACGCGGCGCAGCCTCGCGGCTGCTGGTCGTCGGCGCGACCTCGGGCATCGGCCGGGCATTCGCCCTGACGGCCGCTCGGGCCGGGCACCGGGTCCTCGCTGCAGGCCGACGCGCCGAACGTCTCGACGCGCTGCGCGCGACGCACCCGAACATCGAGACCCTGGTCGGTGACGTGCGTAGCGACGACGACTGCGCCGCCATGGTGGGCGCCGCGGTCGAACGCTTCGGCGGGCTCGATGCCTTCGTGTACGCGACGGGGACGTCACCGCTGGGTCCGCTCGTCGACACCGACGGCGACGCCTGGCGCGCCATCCTCGAGACCAATGTCGTCGGCGCCGCCCAGGTCTGCCGCGCCGCGATCCCTCACCTGCTCACAACCGGGGGCCGGGCCCTGTTCCTGTCTTCGATCTCGGCGGACGACCCGCGGCCCTACCTGGTCGCCTACGGGGCCAGCAAGGCGGCGCTCGATGCCATGGTGCGGGGCTGGCGCAACGAGCACCCCGACCTTTGTGTGCTGCGTGTCGTCGTCGGCCCGACCATCACCGAGTTCGGGGCCCGCTGGGACCCCGCCACGACTGCCGAGTTGGCACGGGTTCGAGCCGAGCGAAACCTGGTACGGACCGCTCCCATGACGGCCGAACAGGTCGCCGACGAGATCCTCCATGTCCTGATTTCGCCGGTTTGGGCCCAGGACGTGACCCTCGTCCCGGACAACACCCCGCAATCGTGAGCACCACCGTGACGTGATCGTGTCGCAGCGCGGTGCACCGGCCACGGTCGGGCGGGTGCACCGGTTCGACGCGTCGGCGGTGCGCTCTTCGTCAGACCGGGCTGCTCTCGGACAGCACCGGATCTCGCGGACCTTGCCTGCCGGGTACCCCAGCGGACGCGCCCAAAGGCGCTAACGTTCGCCGAGTTCGACCGGGCGATCGTTGCCACGAGGTTTCTTCGCTGTGGAATCCAAGACCCGCCGCCGGCCAAGGCGCGAGCTGGTCGCCTTCGCGGTCACCTTTGTCCTGGTGGCCGGTATCGCCTTCGGCGCAACCTGGAGACATGCCGGCGACGTCTCGCTCGACGCCGACGCGGTCGCGCTACCGACACCGACGTCGCCGGCAACGGGGGAGCCGGTCGCGACAGGCACCGCCGAGGCCGCTGCGCAGCCGACGGACGGGCCCACGCCTACCGAGGCGACGACGACCCCTGGTTCTGTGGGGCCGGATCGGGTCACGATGGTGTTCACGGGTGAGATTTTGAGTCATAG
>JAHECR010000047.1 GCA_024641655.1 Acidimicrobiaceae bacterium | reverse complement strand
CGCGCTCCCAGCGAAGCGCGAACCTACCGCGCCCGCAGCGGGCGTCATGACGAAACCTCGTGTCAGCAGTGCAGTGTGATCGTCGTGTCGACCAACGGGTCCTCGGTGCTGTCCTCGAGCAACGCACCAGACCACGTCACGTTGCCGGCAGGTCGCATCGGCCTCCCCGGCGTCTCGGGTATCGCCCCAACGCTGACCGTCGAGATCGGCCGTGATGAAGACCGAATGATTCACCGATGGGAAGGAGAGGTGGTCCTCACCGTCTGTGAACTCCGCCACCGCGGCTGCCTACGACACGCAGGTGACCTCGAACGTGCCGGGAATGTCGAGGTTGCCGTCGGCATCGGCGAACATCGCAGTGCCTTCGAGATGGTTGCCATCGATCCCTGCCGACTCGACATACGAGCCCGGCGTGTACCCGGCGTCCGCGATCCAGACCTGGCCGACCCGCAACAAGGACTCCGGCAGGCCACCTTTGTCATCGGGACGAATCGAAAGTTGGAGCCCGGCCACTCCTTCGGGGTTGCCCTCCTGGTACAGCGACACCTGGAAGACTCCGAGCAGGTCGGGATTGCAGATGCCGGCGTTGCCGTCCATGAAGAACTCGAACGTCTCGCCACCGACGCTCACCGTGGCGTACGTCTCTCCCGCCCCGCTGGATCCGGTACTCCCCTCGGTGGCGGTCGGTTCGGTGGTGCCCGCACCAGCAGAGGACCCACCGGTGTCACCGCTCGCGGCGACCGTGGGCGTCTCCCCTGGCGCCGACGTGGTGTCATCGTCGCCGCACGCCGCGGCGATGGGCACAAGCAGGACAAGCACCACAAAGGAGCGCCAGACGTAGGACATAGGACTTCTCCGGACCGAAAGGGATCGACGAGACACCGTAGCGGACTGCGCCGCTGACGCCGAGAGGTTTGCGTGGCTGGCCGCACCGGCGGGACCCGACACTGGGCCGCCGACCCCCGCCCGCGGTGCCCTACCCTGTGCGCGATGACAGACCAACACGTTGGGCGAGGTTCGCGTCTCGGAGCGATCGGACTGGTGGTCGCGCTGGCTGCAGCGGCGTGCAGCGGCTCGGAAACAAGTCAGGAGCGGCGTGGCAACGATCCGGCAACGATGGTCGCTACTGCACTCGGAGGCCCCCAGGCCGTCCAGGACTTCCTGATCCATCTCGACATGCAGGTCGAGACCGACGCCGGCTATGTGAGCTACTACGACGACGTGCTGGACCACGCCGCCGCTGGTGCGGGCGAGCCACTGGCGTTGAACGACGGGCTCAGCTTCAGCGCGGTGACGTCGCTCGAAGGGCACATGACGGATCCTGATGGTGAACTCCTCCCAACGGTTTCGCTCGATTTCGGTTTGCTCAGCGGGACGCCGGAAGGTGCCGAGGCCTCACGTGCAGATCTCGCCGCCGAGTTCGCCGCTGCCGGAGACACCGTTGCCAGCGATCTGATCGCCTCCGCGGAGGTAGAGGGATCTCGGGTGCTCGTCGAGCTCGTGACGGCCGACTATGCGAGCCAACGCACGCACGCCGCCCTCGGCGATCGAGGAGCGGTCGACCTGACGTTCGTCGAGTCGATCGGTCCCGGTGACGCTGTGAAATCCATCTACGTCTTCGGCCAGACGCTCCCGGGTGACCCTGCAATTGAGGCGACTCTGTCTGCCCACCAACTCTTCGCCTACCGCTGGAACGAGGGCCTATTCGACATCCTCGGCGCAGACAATGGGCCCTTCGCGGTCGTGGATGACAGCGTCAGGCTGGTCAAGGGATCAACGGTCCGGGAACAGGAATCGAAAGCAGTGCTCGCGGGGGCACTGGGCGCGGCCCAAGGCCGCCGGACGGCCATCCAGATCCTCCTAAACCAGGGTTGTGTGAAATTGTCTGGTCGCCCCGTGACGTGCGTGGTGCCCCACGGCGACTACGTAGCGTTCGGCGAGGGGGGTGAATACCCGCGGACGATTGGCACCATGCCAATCACCCGATACCTCTCCGTCTCCATGATGCTGGGCGGCCGGAAGTGGTGCAGCCTCCACCTAGCAAGGATGCTTGCTGAGAACGATGCTGCGGCCAGGAAAGCCCCCGCTCCTGACGCCGAGCAGACTTCCACTACTCCCCAGCCGACCGCCACCGTCGACGAGACTCCAGAGCCCGACGACCGGTTCGGCGATCGAGCAAGGGAACTCTGTCCGAAACCGGTCCCGTTCGGCCCCGTCGGTGGCACGTTCGGTGATGTCCATGTCACAACCTTCGATGGTTGGTCCTACGACAACCAGGCTTCCGGCGAGTTCCTGGTCTTCGACAACGGTGCCGCGACAGTCCAGATGCGGCTCGAGCCGTGGGAGGAGTCCGACGCGGTCTCCGTCGTGACTGGTGTCGCGGTTGGGGTCGGCGATCACGAGGTGTCGATGCACCAGGGCGGACGGCTGTGGATCGACGGCAAGGAACCAGAGTTACGCCGAGGTGAATCGATCTCGGTCGGCGATGCCGCGCTGGTGTGGACGGGCACGGGCTGGTTCATCGTGTGGCCTGATGGCACACAGGTGCGGGTCACAGGCGGCCAACGCGACCCTTACGCGGACTCGGCGACGCCCCGGTACTCGAACCTGGTGGTGTTGGTCTATCCGTCGGACCAGGCGGCGGTCGGGATGTTCGGAAGCGCCGACGGTGATGGTGCCAATGACTGGGTGACCCGTTCGGGCGAGCAACTCGACTCCGAGATCCGCTACGACTTCGACGCCTTCTACCCGACCTACGTCGACACCTGGCGGATCAGCCAGGACGAGTCGCTCTTCCACTACGAGCAGGGCCAGAGCACGGACACCTTCACGATCGACGGGTTCCCACGCGTCCGCTACGACGTTGCAGACCTCGACCCCACAGTGGTTGCAGATGCCGAAGCCGCGTGCAGAGAAGGAGGCGTCGAGCGCGCAGAGGTACTCGTGGCCTGCACGCTCGATGTCGCATTGACCGGTGACTATCGCTTCGTCTTCGATGCCTACGTCGTCGAGTCGTCCACCAGCAGCCCAGTCGAGGCGGGGCCCGAACCGACAGCCGGCCCGACGCCGGTAACCGGCGAGAACGCGGTCACCGTGGGGCCGCTGAGCGTCGTCTTCGGCGCAGAGCCGCCGTCGGCGCTCGCGAACTCGGCGGTGCAGTGGCAATGCCAAGCCTCCGAGGGTTCGATGCTCGTAACGAGCCGCTTCCAGCAATCGCAGGACCAGTCGTTCAGGCTGACGATCGAGTACCTCGACGCCGCGAGGAGCGACACCGGCCACGAACGCTTCACCATGATCATCGAACGGAACAGCAAACCGACCGCATGGACGCAGACCACCGTCGACCCCATGGCAGGCTCACTGGATTCGGTGACTCTTGAAGGCTCGACGCTCATCGCCTCCGGCACAGCGTTGTTCAACGATCCACCCGACCCGGCGCTGTTCCCCGGATCTGGAGCGCCGCCCGGAACGAAGTTCGAGCCGTTCTCCTTGCACGTCGACTGCGCCGCGTAGCCGACACCGTGCAACCCGTTGCACCCGTCGCCTCTGTGGGCAGTCCGCCCCTCGTGGTTCTCGGGACTCAGAGCGGCTCGACCGTCTTGGTCATGACCCAACGGTGCTTGCCTATGGGGCGATCGCGAGCGAAACCGAGTTGCTCGTAAGTGGACAACGCCCCGTTGAACAAGAACCCGGCGGGGACGGCGTCGGCTGCCTCGGGGTAGCCCTCCACGGTCCCACCGCCCAGGGTTGCGATCAGCTCGAGGGCGCCGCCGAGGGCCGCGCGGGCGACGCCCTGTCGGCGGCGGCCCTTGTCGACGTAGCAGCAGGCGATCCGCCAGTCGGGCGACCCACCGCCGGTTCGCTCATAGGCGGCTCGGCTCTTGATGCGGGTCAACTCCTGCGGCGGACCGAACTGGCACCAGCCGACGCAAAGATCACCCTCGAACACCAGCGCGGCGTGGGCCGTCGCGGCGCGGACCCGGAGCCGTTTGCGTTCCCGCTTCTCGTCGACCGAGACGCCTTTGTCGGCCGCCTCGGGGTGAAATCCCATGCACCAACACCCGCCGAAGATCCCCCCGTTGCGTTCGACCAGATCGGCGAAGTCGGACCATGTCGACTCATCGAGCGCCTTGATCACGTAAGGGCTGTCGCTCATACCGGGAGTATTGCGCACCGTTCCGGAGAGGACGAGACGGCGCTCATTCGCCCGAGTACTGCTTGAGCACCTGTTCGGCCCACCAGCGATTGGTGAGGCCGAAGGCCGGGAAGTTGAAACCCATGAGCGTGTCCTCCGCAGAACGGTAGGAACCCTCGATGCCGAAGCACCCACCCTCCACGTAGGCGGTCGTCACCTGCTCGCGTTGGTAGTCAAGATCACCGACCTGGTCAGAGAAGCCGGCGCTTTTCATCTCCGCGGCCCAGATGTCGACCATCGGGTCGTACTGGCCGATCAACCCGCCCCACCACGCCTCCGCCGTCGCCCTCGACGCGGCGCAGCTGGGCCAGAAGTCGATGCGCGGTGCACCATCGGGCGCCACACGGCCGACGTACTCGTCGGCGAGACCGAACAGGGCATGCCCGAGTTCGTGGGGCAGGTCGATCATCGTCGCACCCGGGTAGGCGCTGTCGACCACGACGACGGCATTCGCGAAGGGGTCGGCGCCGCCGGTCCCAAGCTGGTCGGGGGTCTGCACGACCACGTCTTGGCCGGCGTGGGAGCTGAATCCGGCGACCTCGGGGTCACGAACGAACACGACGATGGACTTGTTCGGGAGTTCGGGAAATGGCCCGGGTTCGTTGGTCCATCCGGCGGGGATGTCGGGCGAATGATCGGTCAGCCACACGTTGAACCGGTCCCGGCTCGAACGGAACGGCTCGATGCCGAACAGGCCGATCTGGGCGGTGAGGGCCAGCTCCCGCTCGGTGGAGGGCATGCCGTCTGCGTCGAGCAGCTGCGCCGTGCCATCCCAGTCGAGAAACCAGGTGGCGATGGTCTCGAACAGCGTCTGGTCGTCCCAGCCGTAAGGGGCCAGCACCAGGTTGATGCGGTCGGCATCGAGGCGGTTGTGCCCGGGAATTGCCGGGGTGAGGCCGGGTGGCGGCACTTCAGGAGTAGCCGTGGGGCTCGGCTGCGGCGTCGAACTCGGCGTTGGAACCGACACGAGTGTCGCGGTGGCGACGGGCGATGGGCTCCTCGTCGACGCCACCATGGGATCGGGCGCCGGACTACAAGAGGAGGCGATCAGGGCCGTCACGAACAAGACGGGCAACAGGAGCGCAGGTCCTCGGTCAGGCACGGCGGCGATCGTACAAGGGGGGGGAAGCGCCGGAGCCATTCGTGGGAGCTTCGCCGGCGGCTGGCGGGCTCGACCCTCCGGCCGACTGGGCTCCAGACGTCCACGAGAACGGGCTACGGTTCGCGTATGGCCGACAAGAACCCCATCGCGACCGCCAATGCCACAGCCATTGGGGCCAAGCTCAGTTCACTGCGATCCACGAATGGTTTCGGCCTGAGCCGGAAGGAGGCACGCCGACTCGTGCGGGCCAACGACGGGGTCGCGATGGCCAACCGGGCACCGCGCTCCAGGGCGGACGCGGTGGCCGAGCTCCAACACATGCTCAGGTTGGTCCCGACCACGCGACGCCAACCCGAGGAGCGCCTCGGCGCAGGCCACCGCGCTCCGACGTTCTCCCTGGCCGGATCCGGCGGCGTCACCGCATCGAGTGAGCAGCTCGCCGGCCGGACCATCGCCATTCGGCTCACTCGTGCCGTTCGGTCCGGCGTCATATGACCGGCGTGCATCCCAGGTCTGGATGACCTGACTCGACTGTCCCAGGACTTCACCAGCCTCGACGCCGAACTGGTGGTCGTGTTCCCGTGCGCACCCGAGCTCACCGACGTCATCGTCGAAACCCTCGACCTCCCATACCGGGTCTACGCCGACCCCGACCGACACCTCTACACCGCGTACCAGACGCGCTTCAGCGCCGGCGCCCCGCTCCCTGCCTGGATCATCATCGACCCCGACGGGATCATCCGATTCCTGTGGCGAGCCACCGGCGGTGGCCTCTATGACCACTACCCCGAAGGTCAAGAGATCCTCGATCAGATCCGCCAGATCGGCGGGTCGTGAACACGCCTGCAGGCCACCAGGACACGGACCGGTTCGACGACTTCGACGTCGGCGACGAGGTCTTCTGCCTGGCCTGGATCGGCATGCCGTTCCAGGTGGTGGGAAAAGACCAAGAGAAGCGGGTGATCGAGATCGACGGCACGGGACCCTGCTCGCTGCCCGAGGGTGCCCGCATCGATCTCCATCCCGAGAACCACTACATGCTCACCCACGAGCAGTGGGACCAGATCTGGTATTGGCCCGATATCGCCGGTGAAACGTACCTCGAGGTCACCCAGCGCTTCGTCGAGGGCCACACGACCGGCCAGATCGTCAACGGGTTCGCGGCCGGGATGGTGTGGGTCGTCGACGAACCCGACCGCTCCATGGCGTTCCGACTGGACCTCGACGACTGGCAGCACTTCGGCCAAGTGAAGGTCCAGCCTGTCGCAGCGGCCGACGGCGACGGCACACTCCTGTTCGACGCAAGTGCCGACGTGGCGCCCGACGCCTGGAAACCCACGGGCCCATGGGTGCCACTCGAGGTCACCATGGTCGCCTACCGCTGGGCCTACACGTTCGGCAAGTTCGTCCTGAACGTCGAGGACTACGACTGATCCAGCCGTTGGTCGGATCAGCGAACCCGCCGCGGATATTGCTCTCGGCGCCACGATGCGAGACTCCCACCGATGGCTGGAAGGAGGTCACCATGGTTGGACGTCGCCGGCGGGGCTTTGCCCTCACTGTCCTCGCGGTATTGGCAACGGCGTGCACGGGAGACGCTGATGGGCCGGCGCCATCACCGACCGCCGTGGCCATGGTCGTCGACACTGATCTCGCTGTGGACGACCTCGTGGCGTTGGCGTTCCTGACATCGTCGAACGCCGTAGCCCTGAAGGCAGTCACCGTGTCTGGCACCGGCGAGGTCCGGTGTTCGCGCGGGCTCAGCGTGATTCGCGCACTGCTCACCGCCACCCGAACCGAGAACGTACCGATCGCGTGTGGGCGCTCGACTCCATTGGCAGGCGACCACGAGTTCCCCAAGGCGTGGCGCGACGCCGCCGACGCTGGGTGGGGCCTCCCCCTAGCGCCCGAGGGCGCCTCTGCACCCGAGCAGACCGCCGTCGACCTGCTGACCGACTCCCTCGCTGCTGGCAGCGTCACGGTGCTGACGCTCGGACCGCTCACCAACATCGCAGAGGTGCTGCGAGCCCACCCAGACCTCGCCCAGCACATGTCGTCGATCGTGGTGATGGGTGGCGCGCTCGACGTCGCCGGCAACGTCACCGACCCGGCCCTCGACGCAGCTGCCTCGGAATGGAACCTCTACGTCGATCCGACCGCCGCTGCCGAGGTGATCGCATCGGGAGTCCCGGTGACGCTGGTCGGCCTCGACGCCACCGATCAGGTGCCGGTCACACCCGCATTTGTCGAACGTCTCGCGACCCATACGCGTACTTTCGCCGCCGCGCTGGTGCAGAGCCTGTACGAGCAGAACCCGTTCGTCGCGAGCGGAGACACGTATTTCTGGGACCCGCTCGCCGCCGCCGCCATCGTCGAGCCACGGCTCCTCGCGACAGCACAAATGAGGATCACCGTCATCACCGGAGCCGGGCCTGACAGCGGTCGTACTGTGCGCAGCGCCGACGGCAGCCTGGTGCAGGTCGCGATCGGCGTCGACGCCTCGGCTTTCGAGAGGCTCCTCATCGCCACCCTCGACCCGTCGGCCCCCGACCCGGCCGACTGATCACCGTCCCCGTCGACGGTCCCGCGACTGACAGCCCCCATACGCCTGATGAGGAGGGCCCTCCCAGGACGAAATGCCCTGCTGCGAAACCCCTCCTGGGATCAGAATCAGGCCGATCGGAGGAGGCCCAGATGGTTCGTCGGGGAGTCTTTGCTGTGTTGGTCATTTGACGCCATCGCCGAGCCTCAGACGCCAGCGGAGATCGCCGAGACGGGCGAGCTGCTCACGGCGCTCCTCCGTGCCACCTTCGACGAGGTGGCGAAGCTGACCCCTCCAGCTGACGAGCAAGCTGCCGTGGATGAGTTCCTGGATGCCTTCGAATCCATCGTGGAGACAGGCGAAGTCCTCTACTGCACCTTGGCCGAAGCCGGCGACGCTGCCGCCCAGGACCCCGACGCCCAGGCCGCCTTCGCCGAATTCAACCAGGTCAACGAGGCGGCGAGCCAGCTCTCCGGGGTCTACGGGCTCGAGCAGCGCCCCTAGTCACTCAGCGTGCTGCCAGGCAGGAAGGCTCGCGCGCCGGTCCGCTTCACCCGCAGCACGCGCGGTCGGTTACGTTGATGGTGTCGAGCTGGGCGGCGCAGCATCGTCCACCCACGTCGGTCCCGGCGACGACGGTCTTCTGAAGCTGTTCCGCGTCGGAGTGCTTGACGTACCACTCCCACTTGTTGCCGTCGGGTGCATGGACCCAGGTCTCGGTCTTCTCGGCGTAGCAGCAGACGGTTTCGTCGACGCCGGTTGTGGCCAGGCCGGATCCGGTGAGGCGAGCTTCGGTGGCGAGGACCTCGTCAGAGGTTTCGGTCTCGACGCCAAGGTGGTTGATCGTGCCGTTTTCGCCGGCGCCCTCGAACAGGACCAGCTTGAGGGGCGGATTCTCGATGGCGAAGTTGGCATAGCCGGGTCGGATCTTGGCCGGTTCGGCGGCGAACATCTTCGAGTAGAAGGCGATGGCCTCCTCGAGGTCGTCGACGTTCAGTGCGAGCTGCAGGCGCATCCCAGGGTTCCTTTTCCGCAGGCCCTTCTCACGACCCGGCTCGATTCGATACTGGTCGATACGATAGCCATTCGCATCGAACTCTGTCAATATGTCTTCGTGGAAGTTCAGGCGACGGTTCTCGAATCTTGTTGCGCGCCGCTCTCGGATGCGGTGCTCGATGACACTGCAGCTGAGCAGCTCTCAACGGTACTGAAGGCGCTGGCTGACCCGGTGCGGCTCCGCCTGGTGTCGATCGTCGCGTCCGCGCCTGGAGGCGAGGTGTGCGCCTGCGATCTGCCCGAGCTCGTCGATCGCAGCCAGCCGACCGTCAGCCATCATCTCGGGATCCTGGTGAAGGCGGGTCTGCTCGCGCGTGAGCAGCGGGGCAAGTGGGCGTGGTTCCGGCTGTGCAACCAGCAGCTGGCCACGCTGTGCGCGGTTCTGGCACCCGCAACCTGCAGTTAGCCCGAGACTGGCCGCCACCGAGTTCGTGAGCGCTGGCGACAGGCAGGCTGTCCGTTCAGCAACAGGGGCCTTCGGCGGGGTCGTTCGTCGATCTGCACCGCCACCCTCGCCGCCGTAGGGTCCACGTCATGAGCAACCCCACGGTCACCGACCCGACCGGCACCACCGTCGCCTCCCGACTCTCGGCGCTCGACCGGTACCTGCCGGTGTGGATCGGCGCCGCGATGGCCCTCGGTGTCGGGCTCGGCAAGACCTTCGACGGCCTCGATGACGCCCTCGACCGGGTGAAGATCGACGCCGTCTCGCTCCCCATCGCCATCGGGCTGCTCGCCATGATGTACCCGGTGCTCGCCAAGGTGAAGTACCGCTCCATCGGCCAGGTCGTCGACCGCCGATCGCTCACCCTTTCGCTGATCCTCAACTGGGTTGTCGGGCCGGCGCTCATGTTCGCACTGGCCTGGATCTTCCTGCCCGACCTGCCCGAGTACCGCACCGGGCTCATCATCGTCGGCCTCGCCCGCTGCATCGCCATGGTCCTCATATGGAACGACCTGGCCTGCGGCAGCCGAGAACTCGCCGCCGTGCTCGTCGCGCTCAACTCGATCTTTCAGATCGTCGCGTACTCGCTGCTCGGCTACTTCTATCTGGAGCTCCTCCCGGGCTGGCTCGGCCTCGGCTCCGACGGCATCGACGTGACCGTGTGGCAGATCACCAAATCCGTCCTCATCTTTCTGGGCATCCCCCTCCTCGCCGGGTTCCTCACCCGACTGGTCGGCGAAGCCCGCCGTGGCACCCACTGGTACGAGAACACTTTCCTCCCCCGCATCGGCCCCATCGCCCTCTACGGCCTGTTGTTCACCATCGTCATCCTCTTCGCCCTCCAAGGCGATGCCATCACCAGCTCACCCCTCGACGTCGCCCGCATCGCCGTCCCGCTGCTCGTCTATTTCGCCCTCATGTGGACCGGCGCTTTCGCCGCGGGCCTGCGCAGCGGCCTCGACTACCAGCGCAACGCCTCCATCGCCTTCACCGCCGCTGGGAACAACTTCGAGCTCGCCATCGCCGTCGCCATCGGTGTCTTCGGCGTCTCCTCGGGCCAAGCCCTCGCCGGCGTCGTCGGCCCCCTCATCGAAGTCCCCACCCTCGTCGGTCTCGTCTACATCGCCCTATGGGCCCGACCCCGCTACTACCCAGACCCACCCACCACCCCGGCCGCCGCCCAACCATGACCGCCATCGACCCAACCAAACAGCGGAATCGAGACCCTTCTGGCGCCATTTCTTCGGCTGGCTCCCTTCCCGGCCGTCCCGCGAATCGAGCCACGATGTCCATGACCTGATGGCGGTCCGTTCGCCGTCCCCATGAAGAGCACGCCCCCGGCCCTGACCGCCCGACCAGCGGCCACCTCTGACAGATCCCGCCCTCTAGCCGCGGTGGACGGCACCAGCCGCCTCGTACATCGCCCGCCACTCGTGCTTGGAGCGGATCGCGGTGTCGACGTCGGGCGAGACCGCCCGCAGTGCCCCTACGCTGGCGGCCTCCCGAGGGATTACGCCGAAGGGGTCCCAGCCGAAGAACCGGCAGGTGTTCTCCCAGGTGATCTTGTCGATGTGCTCGTCCGAGCAGTGTGCCCGTTCGAGTTCGCCATGGAGCGCCTCTGGCCCGTCTGGCCACACCGAGTCCGAGTGGGGGTAGTCACACTCCCAGGCGATCACGTCGATCCCGATCTCCTCGCGGACCTTTAGCGCGTTCGGATCGCTCACGAAACACACGAGAGCGTGTTCTCGGAAGATGTCGCTGGGCAGCTTGTCGCCGAAGTCGTGGCCCAGCCATCGCTGGTTCTTGTAGTGCCGGTCGCACCGGTCGAGGTAGGAGATCGTCCAACCGATACCTCCCTCGGACCAGGCTGCCTTGAGCTGCGGCCACTGATGGAAAGCGGGACCCCACAGCAGGTCCTGGGCGCTCAGCGCCGACACCTGATTCGAGATGATGATCATGTTGTCGATCGGCGCGAGCGGAGCGGTGTTGATCGCAGCGAAACCTTGACCGATGTGGAGACACATGACGACCCCTGTGTCGCAGCATGCATCGAAGAACGGCCCCCAGTACTCCGTGTCGTGATAGCTCGGCAAACCTTGGATGTGGGGCAGCTCGGGCATCGTCATCGCGCGACAGCCCTTGGCCGCCACCCGACGGACCTCCGCGGCGAGCGCCGCCGGGTCCCAGACCGGCCCGAGCGCGATCGGGATGAAGCGCCCCGGGTACGCCGCGCACCACTCATCGATGTGCCAGTCGTTGTAGGCCTTCAACATGATGAGCGCCAGGTCCTTGTCGGCCGCCTCATGGAAGAAGCGGGCGCTGAACCCTGCGAACGACGGGAAGCACATCGATGCCAGGACCCCGTTGCGGTTCATGTCACGGACCCGCTCGTCGACGTCATAGGCCCCCGGACGCATCTCGGCGAACGTGGACGGATCGAACCCCCACTCGTCCTTGGGCCAGCCGATCACCGCGTTGAGACTCCCCGAACCGCTGGCCACGCCCTGGAAGTACCACCGCTCGATGCCATCAGGGTCGAGGACCGACTTGGGTGCTTCGTCCCTCCATCGCGCGGGGACGTGGCGATCGAACATGTCACGCGGCTCGATCACGTGGTCGTCGCAACTGACGAGGATCATGTCGTCGATCTGCATGGATTCCCCCTACTCGACTTTGTCGGAACTCAACCACCAATCGGACTCTCGGTCAATCGACCCCGGTGGGCGCTCAGCGCATCTACAGCAAAGTCGGTTTGAACTATCGCGCTGCCATCACCCGGTGGGCATTGGAGCACCAGCTGGTCACAGCTCCAACGGGCTGAAGCTCGAAGATCTCCTCGCTGGCGACTGAGGTGGGCGACCGAATTGAGGAGCGCGACCTCCACGAGGACAACGGGGCTCGGTTTGTGTTGTCGTATTGAAGTGCCACCGCTATCAGCTCGTTCGCAGACCGACACACCTGCGGCGGACGAGGCGCATGGCCGCCCGACTTGCCAAGCTTGCTCAAGATGTTGGAGATGTGGTTGCGGACAGCCTTGCTCTTGAGGCCTAGACGACCAGCGATCACCGCCGTAGGCATTCCGGCCGCCATGACGATGTCGGGTTGATGTGCGACGGCGATCTCGATCGCCTCCGCCCCGGTGGCGGCCTGTCCGATGACGTCGAACCCGCGAGATTCGAGGACACCTTCGAGGCCATCTCGAAAGACCGGATGATCGTCGACGATCAAGATGCGCAGCAGATCACTCATCGGATCGGAAGCCAGGCGGTGACGACGGTGCCCCCTGCGTCTGCCTTCCGCAACTCGAGTCGTCCCCCCAGCTGCTCGCAAGGCGAACGATCGCCTCGGCGGGATCGGCGACATCACCGAAGACGCGGCGGTCGACCTCAGTGCGGACGCGATCGCGAACCGGAGCGAACAGCACCGCGATCGAAGCGGCGCCGAGGATCACCATCGCAGCTCGTGGCTCGACCTGACAGCAGCCCCATGAAGCTGCCGTGTCCGCGGCCTCGTAGGTCCGCGGCGCGACATCGAAAGCATCACTGCCGAGCGTCCACAACCTCCACCTCATAGGGGTCGAAGGTGCCATCGGCACTGATCAGTGCCAGCGCTTCGAGCTGTGCCTGGGCGATGAGCATCCGATCGAACGGATCTAGATGATGCAGCGGGAGTCCCGAAGCACGCTCGGCCTGCTGCACCGAGATGTCCAGCGGGAGGAACCCACCCGACGCCAGCGCGTCGGCTAACCCATCGGGCATCGTGAGCTTGCCGAGCGCTCGCTTGATCCCGAGTTCCCAGGGTGTGACCGCAGAGACGAAGGCCTCGTCGGCGTGCTCGATCAACTCGCGGCAGCGCACCCCGAGTGAGCCGCTGTCCTCGAGCCACCACAAGGCCACGTGGCTGTCGAGAAGGACCCTCACGGCGCATTCCCACCGGCAGACGCGTCGAACACGGCGACGATGTCATCTTCGGAGGTGATCATTGGGCGCGGCGAACTCCGGTTCTCGAGATCACGCGGGTTGACACCGGTGCCACCCGGTAACTGACGCGTGAGCGCTGACCAGGCGTAATGGCGCCATCCTGGTTCGCCGTGTTCATCCACGGGCACCAAAATGCTGCCTGAACTGCGATGACACACGTTCCGGGCACCACAGGTGTAGCTCGTTCTCAGCCTGGTGGCGAAGACTGCATTCGTCTGGCAGGTCTATGCCGGCACCTCTCCAACTGAGCGCCGTGGAACGGACGGCTGTTCGTATGAGTCCCTTTGCGGGTCACAAGTCGCAGGTGGCAACGAGCGTGAACGGATCGAGCGCGATTCCGGTCAGCGGGGAGACCGGCATCAGGGCGGGGTCGAGATCCTCGTTCACGAAGGCAGATCCGGTGACGCGCAGGGTGTCGCCGACGAGAGAAATGTTGTCGACCGCGTCCAGAAACGCTTCGTTGTAGTTGACCAGCCAGACATAGCTCTCGCTGTTCAGCCTGATCACGACGCCAAACTCGGTTGGAAGTGGTCCGTGGCCGCCGACGCCAAAGGCATCCCGATCGGCTGGGCCATCGACGGCGCCAACCGCAACGACGTCACCATGCTCGAACCCACCCTCGACGCGGTCGCTGCCACGGGCCTGCTCGAAGAGATCGGCACCGCCAGCCTCGACCGCAGCTACGACTACCCCGCCATCCGAGCGCGCCTTCACGCCTACGGGCTTACCGATCTCGACATCGAGAAATGAGGCACGAAACCCAAACCGGGCGAACCCCACCGGCTCACCCTCGGGCTGCGCTGGATCGTGGAAGCCACCAACACCTGGTGGTCCGACTACGGCCAACTCCGACGCAACACCGACCGCCGAAACCGCCACCGACACGCCGCACTCCGCCTCGCCACCACCGTGTTGATCGTCGGCCGCCTCATCGACTGGCGGAACCGATGGAGCCCAAACCCGCCCCCTATCGGCTGAGGTCCTTAGCGGTGATCGAAGCTCGCCATCGCCTTCCAAGCGAGTTCATCCCGGATCGCGAAGGCCCACGGTGGAGCGATTAGCCCAGCGACACCGACGTGCTAGCCCACAGGCCTCGGACCGTGGTCAGGCCATGGTCAGACCACCGCTCACCGACAGAGTCTGACCGGTGATGTAGCTCGCCGCGTCGCTCACGAGGAATGCCACGGCCGGTGCGATGTCCTCGGGCTGGGCGGTGCGACCCAACGGGACGGCCCGAGACAGACCCGCATAGAGCTTCTCGGAGAACTCGGCAACCTGTGCGAGAAGTGCAGTCTCGGTCGGGCCGGGGCACACGCAATTGACGCGAATGTTGCTGCGTGCCATCTCGCGGGCGAGCGTCTTGGTGAACGAGAGCACGCCACCCTTGGTAGCCGAATAGACGGCCTCGCCCGAGGAGCCGACCCGAGCGGCGTCGGACGCGATCGACACGATCCGGCCCGAGCCACGCGCCATCATCCCGTCGAGCACCGCGCGGCAGCACCGGATCGTGCCCTTGAGGTTGACGGCGATGATCCGGTCCCACTCCTCCTCGGTGGAGTCGATGAAGGGCTTGATGACGTCGATGCCCGCATTGTTCACGAGCGCCTCGATCGGCCCGAGCTCGGCTTCGACTGCCGCCACGCCGCGCTGCACCGCCTCTGTGCTGGTGATGTCGACGTCGAAGCCGGTGGCAGGCACACCGTGGTCGGCCACCAGGGCCGCTGCCGTCGCGGCAGCGGCGTCTCCGGCAACATCCCAGACGGCCACACTCCAGCCATCGCGTGCGAGCGCGTCGGCGATCGCCGCACCGATCCCGCGCGCGCCCCCAGTCACCACCGCGACCCTTGTCGATGTCATCATGACGTCCTTTCGGCTGCCCGGGGGACACTACCCCCGCTACCGGCTACTTCTCCAAGCGACCTCGCGGCCTCCTATGGTCGGCTCGACGGCGTACAGCTTCCTGAACTCCCGCGCCGAGACCATCTACGGTGGCGCCAACGAAATCCAGCGCAACATCCCGGGCGAGCGGGTCCTCGGTTCACCCAAGTGACGCTGGCCCGCTCCAGAACACACCGGACCCTCGGCGAGACGAACACATGCAGATCGACGCGACCCTGACGAAATCCTTCTCCGACCTCGGCGGCGACGCCCGTCGCCTCGAGGCAGCCGGATACGACGGCATCTGGTCCGGCGAGAGCCAGCACGATCCATTCCTGGTCGCGCTGCGGGCCGCCGACGCGACGACGAGACCGGAGATCGGCAACGCCGTCGCCATCGCCTTCGCTCGGACACCGATGACGACGGCCTACTCGGCCTACGATCTCGCCCTGGCCGCAGAAGGCCGGTACATCCTCGGCCTCGGCTCGCAGGTCAAGCCCCACATCGAGCGACGCTTCTCGATGCCGTGGTCCAAGCCCGCCGCTCGCATGCGCGAGTACATCCTCGCGCTCCGCGCAATCTGGGCGTCATGGCAGGAGGGGACCAAGCTCGACTTTGCGGGCGACTTCTACACCCACACCCTCATGACCCCGTTCTTCTCTCCCGAGCCGCACGAGTTCGGCCCTCCGCCGGTGATGCTGGCCGGCGTCGGACAGCTCATGACCGAGGTTGCCGGCGAGGTGTGCGACGGGTTCTTGTTCCACCCCTTCACCACCGATGACTACCTGCGGACCGTCACCATCCCGGCCCTCACCCGCGGTCGGGCGCGCTCGGGACACGACGACCTCGACGGCTTCACCATGGGCGGCCCCGCGTTCACCTGCGTCGGGCGCAACCAGGACGAGCTCGACGCCGCGATCGCCGGCACCAAGCACCAGATCGCCTTCTATGCCTCCACGCCCACCTATCGTCCGGTGCTCGATCATCACGGCTGGGGCGATCTGCAGCCCGAGCTCACCGGGCTCACCAAGGAGGGCCGCTGGGGGGAGATGGCCGACCTCATCGACGACGAGCTGCTCCACGCGTTCGCCGTCGTGGGTGACCCTGGCACCGTCGGCCACGGTCTCGTCGAGCGGTGGGGCCCCGTGGCGACCCGCCTGTCGCTCTATGCAACCTACGAGAGCGACCCGGGCATCTGGCCCGAGGTGATCGACGCCATCCGGTCGGCGACCTGACGCATGGATCCGCGACCAACCACCTGGCTCGGGCTCTACGCCCAGCGGGCCCATGGCGACACCCCCGCCGTGGTCACCGAGACCCACACCTTGACGTCTGCGGAGCTCACGGGCCTGGCAGCGGGTGCGATCGACTGGCTCGACAGCGTGGGCGCTCGCCGGGACATCCCCGTGGCGGCGATCATCTCCACCACTACCGAAGCCTTCGCGCTGGCCATTGGCGGCGCCGCGAGCCACCGGCCCCTCGCGCCGCTCAACGCGAGGGCTACCGCAGCCGAGCTACAGACCAGCCTCGAGCCGCTCCGACCATCGCTGGTCGTCGCCGAGCCCGCCACTGCCGACGTGACCCGCCAGGCAGCCGCACCGCTCGGGATTCGCGTCGAGGTGCATCCCGAGTTCACGCCGTCGGAGCGGACACTCGACTTCGATCCCGATCCGGACGAACCTGCAGCCATCCTGCACACCTCGGGCACCTCCGGGGTGCCCAAGGCGGTGCCCTATCCCGAGGGGCGGTTGGCTCTACGCACGAAGGTGAACGGTGCACTTCTCGGGCTGGGACCCACGAGTATCTACGCGACAGCATCACCCTTCCACCACATCGCGGGCCTCGGCATGTTGTTCGTCGCGCTCGGGTCCGGCTCAGCGCTGTGCCCCCTCCCCCGCTTCACCGCCGACTCATGGGAAGAAGTCATCGCTCGCGGCACGACCCATGCACTGCTGGTGCCCTCGATGGTGGACCAGCTCCTCGACGACGGTCGCCTGGTCCGGGGCCACCTTCAGATGCTGCAGTACGGGGCGTCGCGTATCGACCCCGGCACGCTCGCCCGGCTTCTCGAGGCCATGCCCGGACTGGACCTCGCGCAGGTCTACGGGCAGACCGAGGGCAGTCCGATCACCTGCCTCACGACCGCCGACCACCGCCGGGTGCTCGAGGGAGCGACGCACCTGCTCGGCTCGGCCGGGCGTGCCGCCCCCGGCGTGGAGCTGCAGATCGACGGGGCCGACGAGCACGGCGTGGGTGAGGTGTGGGCTCGGGCCGACCACCTCATGCTGCCCGGCCCTGACGGCTGGCTCCACACCGGCGACCTCGGGTCAGTCGACGACGAGGGCTACCTCACCCTCTACGGACGCCAGGGCGACATGATCATTCGCGGCGGTGAGAACGTCTATCCCGCCCAGGTCGAAGAAGCGATCAGGAGCCACCCGGCAGTTGCCGATGCCGCTGTGGTGGGTGAGCCCGACCGCCGGCTCGGACAGCGGGTCGTGGCCCATGTCGTCCTGCGTGATCGGGCCAATCCGCCGTCGCCGGCCGAGCTGCGTGCCCACGTCCGCGCGACACTGTCGGGCTTCAAGGTGCCCGAGCGCTGGGAGTTCCCCATCGAGCTGCCGCGCAACCCGGCCGGCAAGGTGCTCAAGCGATTGCTGGTGGCTGAGCTCTGACGCCCCTGGGGTCAGTAGCCGCGTAAACCCAGCGACCGGGCGATGGCGTTGCGCTGGATCTGGCTGGTACCACCCGAGATGGGCGCCACGATCGATTCCCGCCAGCGGAAGCTCATCACGCTCTCGGTCGAAAAGCCTGTCCCTGCGCAGATCTGCATGCCGAGTCGAGCCGCAGCGACGTAGGTCTCCGAGCCTTTCAGCTTGGCCATCGAGGCCTGGGGGCCGCAGGGCTTGCCCACACTGTGGAGCCAGGCAGCTCGCTGCACCAGCAGCCGCGCCGCGTCGATCTCGGTTTGCAGATCAGCGAGAGCGTGGGTCAGCGCCTGGAACTCACCGACGGGACGGCCGAACTGATGGCGGCTCTTGGCGTGTTCGAGGGCCTCGTCGAGCGTTGCCTGCGCAGCACCCACGTAGCCGCCCGAGATCAGCACGCGCTCGAAGTCGATGCCGCCCAACATCACGTGCCATCCATTGTTGAGCGCGCCGACGAGCTTGTCGCCAGACACGCGCACATCGTCGAGGAACACCTCGTAGGTGCCGAGGATGTGCCGAGCGAGGGTGGGGATCTGACGGAGCTCCACGCCGTCGGCGGTCGGGTCGATCAGGATCGCCGAAAGGCCCTGGTGCTTCTTCTCCGCTGTCGGGTCGGTGCGCACGTACGCGAGGATCTCCGTGTTGGGAAGTCCCGCGCCGGTGCACCACATCTTCTGGCCGTTCACGATGAAGTCGTCACCGTCGAGGACTGCAGTCGTCCTGAGCGCTGCGACATCGGAACCCGCGTCGGGCTCGCTCATGCCGATCGACAGGCGACGGTCACCAGCGATGATCCGCGGGAGGAGGTCACTCTTCATGGACGCGGTGCCGTAATCGGCTATGACGAGCGCGGCCATCAGGGTCAGCGCATAGCACTGGGCGACGTCGAGGCTGGCGCGCCCGAGCTCCTCCCCGATGATGACCACTTCCTGCGCGGTTCCTCCCCCACCGCCGACCTCCTCGGCCAAGGGCAGCCCCAGCCATCCCATCTCGGCGAAGCCGGAGATCAGCTCCGGTGGATAGGTGTACTCGTCGTCCCACTGCTTGGCCCGCTCGGGTGGGCACACGCGGGCGACGAAGCTCGCCGCTGTCTGGCGAAGCAGTTCCTGTTCGTCGGTCAGGCCGAAGTCCATAGGTGCGCGACGATAGAGGCGTTGTTGGGCCGGGTCGAATAGAGTCCCGGCCATGACCGAGCACCTGGCGAACCCCTTGGCTGGCTTTTCCACCCTCATACACGGCAAGACCTGGGAGGAGATGACGCCCGGTACCAGGTTCCGTACGACTGGCCGCACCATCACCGAAGCCGATGTCGTCTCGTTCGTGACGCTCGTCGGCGTCAACGAGCCGCTCTTCTTCGACGCCCAATTCGGCATCGACAACGGCTACACGGGCCGCCTCGTACCGGGCATGATGACCTTCGCGTATGCGGAAGGCCTCGTGATCCAGGGTGGATCCATCCATGGCACCGGCCTGGCGTTCCTGCACACCGACCTCGACATAAAGACGCCGGTCTATGTCGGCGACACCATCACGGTGACCGTCGAAGTGACCGGCCAGCGACCGACCTCCACCGGCAACCGCGGCATCATCACCACCAAGAACACGGTCTACAACCAGCGTGGCGAGGTCGTGATGGAGTACTCCCCCGTCCGCCTCACGAGGGGACGCGACAGCGGTGAGTGACGCGCGCGACGTCACCGACGCCGATCAGGAGGCGCTCCGGGCCTGGTTCCGGCATCACTTCGAGGAGCGTGTGGCCTTCAACAAGGCATGCGGCGTAAGGATCACCCAGTGGGACGGCGACGACGCCACCTTCGAGCTCGACCTGCGCGACGATCTGCTGGCGCACCCCGGCGTGTTCCACGGCGGCGTCGTGTCCTCGCTCATCGACACCGCCGGAACCGGGGCGGTGATGGCAGGACACGACTTCACCAAAGGCAGCCGCATCACCACGATCTCCCTATCGGTGAACTACCTCTCGGTCGCTCCCGGAGAGGGCATTGCCGCGCACGCGCGCTGCACCCGACGCGGTCGGTCGGTGAATTACGCCGAAGTGCACGTCTACAGCCTCGGAAGCCACAAGCTCCTTGCGCAGGGCATCGTCACCTGCAACATCGGCGGCGACAAAGAGGGTTTCGACAAGATCCTCGCATCCGCGCGTCGCCGAGCGGAGACTGCGTAACTCGTCCACGACGCCATCGTCGTACCCGATCGGCGGATGGTCGGGGGCGGCCGGCGCCCGAGAGGCTCAGACGCCCAGTGCGCCAATCGTGTCGAGATGGCCTGCAGCGTCAAGGCAACGGCTGAGGTAGCCGATCTGGGCCTCGTCGGTGTGAACACCGTCGGGGGTGATCAGCCACATGAGGATCCCGTACAGCGCATGGCGGCGGTACTGCTCCCACGCCACGGAGAACGCCGGCGGCTCGACGTCGCGCCGCTCGAGCCCACCCAGATACCCCTCGATCAGGGCACGCTCGTTCTGCACCCGCTGGTCGGGATCGAGCGCTGTTGTGAGTAGATACGTCACGTCGAGCGCCCACGATCCACGCATCGCGAGCTGCCAATCGAGAAGGCCACCACGGTTCCCATCGACGTAGTACACGTTTCCGGCGTGGACGTCGCCGTGCAGCAGCGTATGTGGGCCCTCACCCATGGCGACGAGCAACCGGTCGAACCCGCCCCAGAGGGCCTCGTCGGTCCACACCGACCGGTCGACGATGCCGGCTCGGTGACCGCGCTCCATGTGCCGCGTCGACAAGCGCGGCCCGATCTGGCTCCAGAACCGCATGGGCACGTTCTCGAGTGGCGGGGTCGCCCATGGGAGCTCTCGCGAGAGGCGTTCACCGTCCCACCAGGCCGCATGCACCGCCGCGATCGTGTCGAGCAGCCCCGCTACCTCATCCGCGGTGACGGGCTCGGTGACGACGCCGAGGCGGGCACCCGGACGCGTTTCGAGGTCCTCCATCACGATGGTGAAGGTGATGTCGTCGTCGACGGCCTCGATCGCGTACACGGCCGGCTTCTCGATGTCGAGATGCGGCAGGACGTCGCGGTACACCCGCACCTCGGTGGAGTACATCGTGTCGGGGAAGTTGAATTCCACCAGATTCCGCTTGCAGAAGACTCGACCCGGAAGGCCCGCGTCCCGCCCCGGAGCGAACGTGAGGTCGAGGCGCAGCCGGTTCGCCGATCCGTCGGTCTCGTCGACGATCACCACGTCGGCGACCTCGACGTCGGGATGCTCCGCGCGTAGGAGGGCGGTGACCCGCTCAGCGTCGAGTGCGCGACTCCGATCGTCAGTCATCGAACGGCTCCTCGCTCCACCACGGATAAAAGTCGGGCGAGTCCCCGACGGTGAGCGGGAACGCTGCAGGCCGCTTCTCCTTGAACGATGCAATGCCCTCGTGCGCGTCGGCCATCTGGCCGAGCGCCAGGAGCGCCTTGGACTCGAGCCGGTTCGCCGAGATCGGGTGAGGCGATCCGAGCTGGCGCCACAGCATCTGCCGCGTGAGCGCCACCGACACCGCCGAGGTCGTCGACGCGATCTCCTCGGCGACCGCTCGTGCTCGCGCAAGCACCTCGCCTGCTGGTACCAGCTCGTGCACCAGGCCCGCGGTGTACGCCTCGGCGGCGGGGAAGATCCGCCCGGTCACGGCCCAATCCACGGCTGTGGCGATGCCGACGATCCGTGGGAGGAACCAGGTCGCACACGACTCGGGCACGATCCCCCTCCTGGTGAACGGCAGCCCGAAGCGGGCCGTCTCCGAGGCAATGCGCAGGTCCATGGGCAGGATCATCGTGACGCCGATGCCGACCGCTGTGCCGTTGACGGCGGCGATGACCGGCTTCGGCGAGTCGAAGATCTTCAGCGCCAGCTCCCCGCCCACGTCGCGCGTGCCGCCCCGCAACGGTTTGAACCCCGCGGACTCGACGTCGTAGCCACCACTGCCGGCGGAGAGATCGGTACCAGCGGAGAAGAAGTCGCCATCTCCGGTGACGATGATGGCCCGAACGTCGTCGTCGCCAGCGGCGCGATCGAACGCGTCGAGCATCTCGTCGAGGACGCGGTAGGTCACCGTGTTGCGCTGCTCGACCCGATCAAAGGTGATGGTGACCACCCGGTCGCGCACGGCATAGCGAATCGTCTCGTACTGGGGTGCGTGGGCCATGGCGGTCAGTCCCCTGTGAAGGTGGCGGTCCGCTTGGCCGAGAACGCCGCGACACCCTCACGGGCGTCCGCGGTGTCGAAGAGTCGTCGACCGGTCTGTTGCTCGAGCGTCAGGGCCTCGGTGAACTCGAGCGCAGCCCCTTCGCGCATGAGGTCCTTGGCTGCCGCGATCGCCAGAGGCGCCCCGGCAGCGAGCTTCTCGGCGAGCTCCATGGCGGCGGCGAGTGCCCCACCCCGCTGGGTCGGGGCCTCGCAGAAACCGACCGCGTGGGCCGTAGCGGCCGTGAGTGGATCGCCTGTCATCAGCATGTGGGCCGCGACCGCCGCCGGCAACATCCGGATAGCGCGCTGGGTGCCGCCGAGTCCCGGCATCAGTCCGAGCTTGACTTCGGGTAGTCCGAAGCGGGCCGACTCGCTCGCCACCCGCAGATCGCAGCCCATGGCGAGCTCGCAGCCCCCACCGAAGGCAGCGCCCTCCACCGCGGCGATCACCGGCTGCGCGAGCGCGGCGATGGCCTCGACGGCGCGGCTGAGGCGCCCGCAGAACTCGTAGAAGTCACCGCCCGAATCGAGTGCACCGAACTCGGCGATGTCGGCTCCCGCGCAGAATGCGCGGTCGCCGGCGCCGGTGATCACCAGCACCCGAACGGAGTCGTCGGCTGCCACCCGTTCGGCCAGAGCCACCAGTTCGTCTGCCATGGCCGTGTTGAACGAATTGAGGACGTCGGGACGATCGAGTGTGACGACACACACCGCCCCTTGCTGTTCGGTTCGCACCACTGGACCGCTCACGGTCTCCTCCCGATCTGGGTCGTCTGCTCAGGATTCGCCGAAGCGTCGCACGACATCGGCCCAACGTTCCGCCCGTTCAGGCGAGCTCACCCACGATCCGAGCGACAGGTAGGACAGCACACTCGTGGCGAGCCCGTCATAGCGGGCGTGGAGAGCGCGGGGGAGCTCGTCCCAGGTCGCGCTCACGCTGAACGGCGCGATCACCTCGTCGGTCATGAGCGCGGCCATCGCCACGACGTCGCCGGCACGCATCAACTTCTGAAGCTCGGCGGCGACGTCGCCGAACCCGTGGTGCGCGAGCACCGGCTCGTAGCTGGGTGTGCTCGCGTAGAACGAGATCTGGGCCCGGATCGCGTCGAGCTGCGGCGCCCGCTCGTCGGGCGTGTCGCCCACTGCGATGAAGACCGGGCAGATGAAGTCCACGTCGTCGATCGACCGACCTGCCCGTGCCGCACCTTCGCTCACGGCAGGACGCACGACGTCGCGCAGATACTCGGGCGAGTTCACCGGGTGGACGTGGAACCCGTCGCACACCTCACCGGCCAGACGGGCCAGACCGGTGTTGACACCGGCGATCTGGATAGGGATGTCGGGGTGGTCGATCGCACCCCCGGAGAAGAAGTCGGTCAGCAGCGAGAACTGGTAGTAGTCGCCCTTGAACGAGAGCTTCTCTTCACCCTGGAAGGCGCGGAAGATCGCCCTGAGGGCCTCGATGTACTCGCGCATCTGGGCAGCCGGCCTGCCCGACCACTCCGTCGAGAACCGGCGCTTCACGTGCGCCTTCACCTGCGTGCCGAGGCCGAGCTGGAACCGCCCACCGGACTGCTCGGCGAGATCCCAGGCCAGCTGGGCGGTCACCATGGGACTGCGCGGGAAGGCCACGGCAATGGAGGTACCAACCCCCAGCAACGGTGCCGCTTCGGCCGCGACCGCGCAGGGCAGGTAGGGATTGTGGCCAGCTTCTGTGAACCACATGGTCGAGAAGCCGACTCGCCGGGCGCCGCGAGCGAGCTCCCCGGTCTTCGACAAGCTCGCGCCGAAACCGTACGTGTCGAAGTCCATGCGTGGCTCCTCTCTCGGTCGATTCCGCAGGCGCGCGCATGGTAGGCCAATCCCTCTCCCCTGACCTCGCTGGGGCCACGACACCCCATGTTATGGTCCCGCCCATGCGGCAGACCCTCCCTCTTCCCATGCCCGAGCTCGGAGCGAAGGACATCGAGTTCCGTGACGAGATCCGAGCGTGGCTCGGCGAGCATCTCATCGGCGAATTCTTGGCGTTCGGCGGACGAGGTGCAGCAGCGAGCGACGAAGGTTTCGACGTCCGCCTCCGGTGGGAGAAGGAGCTCGCGAAGGGGGGATGGCTCGGCCTCGCATTCCCCTCGGAGTACGGCGGCCGCGACGTCGGCATCGGCGGCCAGATCGTATTCGCGCACGAGTGCGCCCAGATGGGAGCGCCATACCGGCTCAGCGTCCAGGGCACCGAGATGATCGGGCCGACGATCGCGATGTTCGGTACCGACGAG
>JAHECR010000076.1 GCA_024641655.1 Acidimicrobiaceae bacterium | reverse complement strand
TCCGCCAGTTGGGAGGGTGCTCAGGTGTGCTTGGTCGCCCCCGCCGTGCTCGACACTGCGGAGTGTTACGGGACCGAGTCCGAGGCGGCCGAGCGATTCACTGCGCTGGGACTCGATGCCGGCTCGGCGGCCGCGATCGATGGTGGCGGCGCCGTGGCGTTGGCGGGATCGTACTGCTCGAGCTATCTCAAGCTCTATGACGGGACCTGGTATTCGGGGCAGTCGCTGTGGCTCTCAGGTCGATGGTCCTGGTACAACCTGTCGGCCTACGGGTTCGATCAGAAGACCTCGTCGTTCCAGGTCGGGGCGTGCGCGGCCTACTTCGCGGACTTCGTCGACGGGGGTGGCGCGTGGTATCCGACGAATCTGACCCAGGCCTACGACGTGGGACCCGCGATGAACACCGGGTGGAACAACGACGTCTCGTCGGTGTACCTCACCTGAAACCGGTCACGCGCCCGTGCAATCCGAGGGCGGCAGTCGTCGATGCGGCGCGCTGACCTCGCGGCCTTCGAACGGATCTACGACGACACCTTTGCCGGGATCTACCGGTTCTGCGCCCGACGCCTGCTGTCGGACCCCGACTCGGTTCCTGACGCCGTGGCCGACATCTACGCGACGGCGTGGCGGCGCGTCGACCAACTCCTGGGCGCGGACGACCCGGTGCGATGGCTCTACGGTGTTGCCCGCCGGACCCTGGCCAACCGCTACCGCGCGCAGGCCCGCCGCGGCCGCCTCGATGGACGGCTCCGCCGCACCCGGCTCGCGGCGGTGCCCGACCCCGGCGACACGATCGGACGCCGCGACGACGTCACTGCGCTGCGCGACGCGCTCACCACACTCGACCCTGTCGATCGCGAGATCGTGATCATGGCGTCGTGGGACCAGCTCGCCCATACCGAGATCGCGGCGGTCACCGGGCTCAGCGTCGATGCCGTACGCAGCCGCCTGTTCCGGGCACGACGGACCCTCAAAGCTCACATCGGCGAGCCGGCACGCGACGAAGGTGCGGCTGCCGACACTCACACAGCGAACCAACGAGACGGTCGAGGACCCGACGACGGTGGAACCTGAGCCTTGGGCTGGACCTATGGATGACGACGAGCTCGATACGTTGCTGGCGGCGGCCGATCCCGCGCCCTCTGCCCAGCGCGGCCCCGACGACGCCGTCCGTCGCGCCATCTTCGTGCGCGCTACGGCAGGGGCAACGCGCCATCGGCGACGCAGGGTCCTCATCGGTGTCACCGCCGCAGCCTTGTGCAGCTCCGCTGTGGCCGCGGCGATCATGGTCACGAGCGGTCACGTCGAGGTCCGCCAGGCGCTCGTTTGTGCCGCTGCCGCTCAACCCGATGCCGATCTCGTGCAAGTCCCCCAGCCCGACCAACTCACCCCCGATGCCTGCGCCCCGTTGTGGCGAACGGGTGTCCTCACGAGTCCCGACATAGAACCCGGCACCGTGCCGCCGCTGACCGGCTGTGTGTTCCCCTCCGGGCTCCTGGCCGTGTATCCCGGCGACGCGGCCGTGTGTGCGCGCCTCGGACTGGCCGCCGTGGATCCCGACGACGAACCCCTCGTCGAACCCGACCTCGTCGCCGCGATCGCCGACATCTTCTCGCAACGCAGCTGTGTCGCCTTCGACGACGCCATCGCCGCGCTGGACAAGCTCCTCCTCGAGCAAGGAGCGCGAGACACCTGGACCACCAGAACGCCGCAGCCGCCGACACCCGACCGTCCCTGCGCCAGCCCCAGCATCGACGAATCCCGCCACATGGTCACCATCGTCGCCATCCCCGAACCGCCCACCGACTGACAAGGCGGACTGGCGCGGTCACCGGCGAGCGTGGCGCCCCGGAAATCCGGTGCTCGTTTGCGCATTCCCGCGACGCCCGTGCCCACGCGGACACACACCGGACATGAACGAATCGCAGGTTCCGGATTTCACCGACACCCAACTCCGCCTGCTCGACGCCCTCGGCAACGGCACCACGCTCAATCAGGCGGCCACCAGCCTCGGGATCTCCGATCGGCACGCCCGGAGACTCCTGGCGAAGGTCTGGGCGGCGCTCGGGGCCACCAATCGCAATGCGGGCCTCGTACGTGCCAGCCAACGCGGTCTGCTCGCGGACCGACACACCCAATCGTGCGGCGGATACCCCCCTGTTGCACCGACCGCATGAACCCCTCGCGGTCGGTGCAACAGGGCTGAAAGGCTCCGGCGGGGAACCGTTGCACAGGAGTCGCTGTCGAGGTGGGACTGACAGCGATCCTGCGCACACCCCGCCGGGGTCAACCCCTCGCGAGCACCCCTTGTCGGGGTCCATCGGGCCCCAGGGATGGGTCGCAGCGCACTGCGGCGGCGCGGCGAGCGGTTGCGCTTGTCGAACTGCTGTCGGGGCGACGTCCGCGATCCGCGACCTGCGGCGGTCTCCGGACACCTAGGTCTCGGGTGTGAGTCCCACGACAGGAGGCACCATGGCATCGGTTCGCTTGGCACACGAGAAGTACACGGCTGCGGTGATGGGGCTCGCGACCGGCGGGTGGCCGCTGCGGGAACGGGTGGTGGACAACTACGCCTCACACGCCTACCACGCGTATCCCCTCGATGACGACGGCGTGGAGCTCTCGGTGCTGCAAGACCGGATCCGGTCGCTGCACCGACGCATGACCCAGCACGGCACCGTCGCCGACAGCGTCGCCGCACTGAGCGACCAGGACGTCCACGACGCCGCCGTGGAGATCCTCTCGATCGCCGTCGAGCTCGACCGGATGTACGTGAGCAGGAGCCGCTGACCCACGGAGGAGGCGAGGATCACGCGCGCCGGCCGGGACTTTGGTCCCTACCCCGCCACCGGGACGTCTGCGACGGTGAGGTCTTCGAGCCCCCTGTTGCCGTCGCGGTCCTCGGGGCAGCCCTAGGAGGATCGACGTGACCGACAAGCTGTGGGCCAATTCCGGGGATTCGCATTTCGTGGAGCCCGACGACCTGTTCGACGCGAATCTGCCGAAGGACCTGGCGGAGCGGATGCCCAAGTCGATCAAAGACCCCGACGGTGAGTACGAGACGGTCACCGTCGATGGTCAGTCGTTCCGCCGCAAGATGCCCAAACTCGACGCCGGCGCGAGCCTCGCGAGCCTCACCGCCGAAGAATTCCTCGACGAGAAGCGGCTCGAACGCGATGACCCCGGCCGTGGACCCGCAGGCTCGGGACGGGACATCCCGGCTCGTCTCGCCGATCTCGACGACGAAGGTGTGTGGGCTGAGCTGACCTTTCCGTCGTTGGGCATCTGGGCATTCAGCATCCGCGACCCCGAGCTCGCATCGGCCGGCTCCCGGGTCCTCAACGACTGGGCGCTCGAGATGCAGAACCAGTCACCACGCTTCGTGTGCACCGCGGCGCTGCCGCTGATCGACGTCGACGACGCCATCGCCGAGCTCGAGCGCGTCGCCGGCCTCGGCCTCAAGGCCGTGTCCTTGCCGGCCAAACCGAGCATCGACGGCCCGAGCTGGACCCACGACCAGTGGGACCGGCTCTGGGACGCGCTCGACGAGACCCGCACCGTCATCGCGTTCCACATCGGCACCGAACCCCACCACCCCGACATTCGCCATGCGATCGTGCACACCGGCCGGGGTGGCGCGGTGCTCAACTACACCGAAACCACCTTCGGGGGCCAAAGAGCCGCATGCCAGATGGTGGCATCGGGTGCGCTCGACCGGCGACCGAACCTCAAGGTGATCGTCGCCGAGGGCGGCTCGGGCTGGGTCCCGTTCATGGCCGACCGCCTCGACGAGGCCTACCGCCAGCACTCGGCAGCGGTCCGTCCCAAGCTGAACCGTTCACCGGGCGAGATCCTCTACGAGCAGGTGTACGCGTCGTTCCAGCACGACTACCGGAGCTCGGTGCTCGCCATGACCGGGGCCGGCTACAAGAACAGCGTCTGGGGCTCGGACTATCCCCACTACGAGGGCACCTACGGCCACACGCAGAAGACGCTCCACGAGCTTTTCGACGACGTACCCGCCGATGTCAGCCGCCGGATCCGCATCGGAGCCTTCCAGGAGCTGTTCCCCCACGTGCCGGCACCGCCCGCCTGACCGACACCGCGAACCCCTGCGTGGCCGGCCCCCTGCCGAGGTGGGGGGCCGCCATACCCTGCTCGGCCCGGTCGCGGCCACAATGGCCCGATGGACCACTTCCCAGTAGGCTTCTTCGATCGTGTCGACGACACCCCCGACGACACGTTCTACGCCCCGACACGCATGGTCACGCACATCGACGGGGGAGCGGTTGCCGCCGTCGGCGCCCTGTACCGAGAGCTCAGGGTGCGTGGGCAGGTGCTGGACCTGATGTCGTCGTGGGTGTCGCATTTCCTCGACCAACCCGACGAGCTCACCGTGGTAGGGATGAACCGCAGGGAGCTCGAGGCGAACGCCATGGCGTCGGCGATCATCGTGCAGGACCTGAACGACGATCCGTGCCTCCCCTTCGCCGACGCCAGCTTCGACGATGCCGTGTGCTGTGTCTCGGTCGACTACCTCGTCCGGCCTGTCGAGGTGTTCGCCGACATCGCCCGGACCTTGCGATCGGGCGGACGTCTCGTGGTCACCTTCTCGAACCGGTGTTTCCCCACCAAGGCGATCAGGGGATGGCTCTCCATCGACGACGCGGGCCATGTTGCCATCGTCGAGCGGTACTTCGAGCTCAGCGGCGCCTTCGGGCCGACGGTCTCGCAGGTGCGGGTACCACCCCGGTGGGGGAGCGATCCCCTCTACGCCGTGTGGGCCGCGAAACCGTGAGCCGCCGATACTCGCTGCTCCGGCACCTCAGGCGGGGTCCGGTGCGAGCTCGGGGGTCGCGTTGGCGCGTGCTCTGACCAGCGGGACGAGCGACAGCAGGAGGCCGAGGACGCCGATCGCGATCATCACCCCGAAGACGGTCCGCCAACCCTCGAGGAAGGCGTCGCCGGCGCCGGGGGTGTCGTCGATCTCGCTGAGCGCGATGTCGAAGCCGTTCGAGATCATGACCGCCGCGACGATTGCCGACGCGATGGCCTGGCCGAGCACCGTGCCGATGTTGCGGGTGAGGTTGCTCAGCGCTCCGGTCACGCCGAGCGACTCGTAGCCGACCGATCCCATGATGAGGCTGCTGTTGGGCACGCTCCATGTGCCCATGGCCATCCCATCGAAGAAGACGAGCACGCCGACGATCCAGATCGCGGTCGAGCCACCGACGAAGCGGAACGAGCTGGCGGTGCAGATGAACATGGCGAACCCGGCGACCACGAACTGCCCCTCGCCCATGGCATCGCTCATCCGGCCCGAGGCCTGTGAACCGAGCCCGAGCCCGATCGCCCCGAGGAACATGATCATTCCGGCGGCTCCCTCGCCGTACCCGCGGTAGCTGATGAGGAAGATCGGCATGAGCAGGCGTACGCCGATGGCGCCTGCGAACCCGAGCAGCCGAGCAGCCACCGAGTCGCGCAGCGCGGGGACGGAGAACAGCCCGAGGTCGAGCATCGGCGTGGGCGTCCGACGCTCCCAGCTGACGAACGATGCGAACAACCCGAGGCCGACCACGGCGCCGGCCATGATGGCCGGCGATGTCCACGACCAGCGGAACGGGTTGTTCATGGTAATGACCAGCACCGTCACTGCCAGCGCGGACAACGCGGCGCCCGCCCAGTCGAAGGGCCGCCGTGGTCCCGGCTTCAGCTGACTGACCCGGGCTTCGTCGAGCAGGCGCCAGCCCACGACGAAGGCCAGCACCATGGGGATGGTGACGAGCAGGAACATCACGCGCCATGTGGTGATCGACAACACCAGCCCAGCGAGGATCGGGCCGCCCGCCGCGCCGATCGCCACCGCCGTGCCCTGGCTGCCGATGGCCCTGCCCCGCTCCTCGTCGGGGAAGACCGAGACGATCATCGCCGAGCCCACCGATTGGCCCATCGAGCTTCCGGTCGCGATGACCACCATGGCCGCCACCAGCACCCCCAGCGAGGGTGCCGCTGCGGCCAGGAGCGATCCGCTGATGAAAATGACCAGTCCGATGAGATGGACCCGTCGCCTGCCGATGATGTCGGCCAGGCGCCCCATCGGGATCATCAACGCGGAGATGGTCAGCGACTGGGCGATCACCACCCACGAAACCTGGCGCAGCGTGACGTCGAAGCTGTCGGCGATCGAGGACAGGGCGACGAACAGCATCGTCGAGCTCATCACCATCGTGACGAAAGACATCGCGACCGCAGCGAACGCGCGCCACTTGTATCCGTCGTCGACCCGATCGTCGACCTTGGCGGCAGGCTCCCCGGTC
>JAHECR010000075.1 GCA_024641655.1 Acidimicrobiaceae bacterium | reverse complement strand
GCGGTGGCGGCCTGGCGAGGCCGCGGTGCGCCGGCGAGACGTGGTCTGCAACAATCGCAAGGTGGAGATCACCGACGGAACCTTCGATGTCGACCATCAGTCGCCGGCGTTCGTCGCCAACCGATTCGAGCGCTACGCCGAGCTGCGAGCCGCTTGTCCGGTCGCGCGCAACCCCAATCATGGCGGCTTCTGGATGGTCACCGACTACGAATCGGTGAGCCAGGTCGCCCGCGACAACGAGACCTTCGCCCACCGCTACGAACTCGAAGCCGCCGACGGCATCGCCTATCAGGGCATATGTGGGGTGCCGCGCCCCGCGGGTACGCCGCGCCAGGGGGTCTCGGAGTACGACGGGCGCCACCATGGCGACCTGCGCCGGGCGCTGAACCCCCACGTGAGCCCGTCGGCGGTCGAGGCGCTCAGACCGCGGATGGAAGCACTCTGCACCGAGTTCATCGACGGGTTCATCGAAGCGGGCTCGTGCGACCTCGTGCGCGACTACGCCACGCCGGTACCGGCGATCCTCACCCTCGAGATGATGGGTATGCCCAGCGACAACTGGAAGCACTACGCCGATTTCTTCCATGCCAGCTCGTCTTACGGTCGTGACTCCGAGGAGTTCATCGCGGCGATGGGTCGTTGGCAGGACATGTGGGACGAGATCGCGGGCTATGCCGCCTACCGGCGTCGCAATCCCGGCGACGACGTCACCAGCACGCTTGTGAGCTGCGAGGTCGACGGTCGTGCGCTCACCGACGACGAGGTCACCGGAGCGATGTGGAACCTCGTTGCCGGCGGCATCGACACCACGACCGCGCTCGTTTCGTGGGGGCTGCACCACCTCGGCACGACGCCGGCGGATCGGGATCGGCTCATCGCCGATCCGTCGCGCATCCCGCTCGCGGTCGAGGAGTTCCTGCGGTTCTACAGTCCCAATGAGAGCCTCACCCGCACTGCGACCCGAGACGTCGAGCTGGGCGGGCGCCAGATCACCAGAGGCGACGTCGTCTTCATCAGCTGGGTGTCCGCGAATCACGACGAGGCCGAGTTCGACCGGGCCGACGCAATCGACATCGGACGGTTCCCGAACCGCCACATCGCGTTCGGACTCGGCGGCCACAGGTGCCTGGGCTCGCACCTCGCCCGCGTGGAATCCGAGGTGATGATCGCGCACGTGCTCGGCCGCCTGCCCGACTACATGATCGACGAGGCTCGGTTCCGCCCCTACCCGGGCAACCTGCTCCTCACCGGCGTGGTCACGATGCCCGTGACGTTCATGGCGAAGCCCGTCGCCGAAGGCTGAGTGGAACCCTCATGGCCACAAGCTCCGAAGCCCGAGTCGCGGCACCGACCGTCGACGGCGTCGCGATCCCTGCAAGCGCCGATCTCGCCCGCATGCGGGGGGAGCGCACCGACCGGCTCCGTCGGCAGATGGCGCAGAGCGGTATCGACGCGCTCCTGCTCGTCGGCACCGGCAACGTCCACTACGCCACCGGGGCGGCGATGGCCTCCGTCGACGGCGGTCGAGCGACCTTGCTGCGACCCGTCGCGCTCGTGCTCGCTGACGACCCGGTTGCCCACCTGTTCACGCCCTATCCCGACGGGGCCGCCGGTCGGATCCCTGCCGACCACGTCCATCCACCGTTGCTGGTCGACCTCGACGACACCGTCGGACGCGTGGGACGCGCCCTCGGCTCGCTGCTCGCGTCGCGCGACCGGCTGGCGATTGACGAGGAGATCCCGACCCTGCTCCAGTCCCTCGGCCAACGAGAGATCATGTCGGGCCAAGGCGTTGTCAGTGCTGCCCGCCTGGTGAAGACCGTCGACGAGATCGCCTGCATACGTGAAGCCCAGCGCATCAACGAGCAGGCCATGGCCGTGGTCTACGAGCAACTCCGGCCCGGACTCCGCCAGACCGATCTGACCGGCGTGTTCCTCCAGCACTGTTTCGAGCTCGGCGCGAGCGGTACTGGTATCGACACCATCTGGCAGGTGATGGAACCGACGCTCCAGGCAGGTCCATGGAGCACCACCGGTCACGTCGCCTACCCGACCCCGAGCACCGATCGCCTCCTACGCGACGGCGACGTGCTGTGGGTCGACAGCGGGATCCTTTACGAGGGCTACGCCTCGGACTTCGGGCGCACCTGGATCGTCGGTGGCGCTCCATCGCGAAACCAACAACGGCAGTTCGAACGCTGGCTGGCGGTGATTGACTCGGCACTCGAAAGGCTTGCCCCCGGCGTGGCTGGCATCGAACTGTGTCGCGCCGCCGTCGCCGCCGATGGCGGGCGGGAGATCCCGTGGTTACCGCACTTCTACCTGCTCCACGGCGTCGGCGTCGGGAGCGCCGAGATGCCCATGCTCGGGACCGATCTCGGTGAGCAGTTCGACGCGTCGGTGACCCTGGAACCGGGAATGGTGGTGGTCCTGGAGCCCGCAATCTGGGACGACGGCGCGGGTGGCTACCGAGCCGAGGAGGTTTACGCGGTGACCGACGACGGGTTCACGCAACTGTCGGACTTTTCCTACGCGCCCTTCGAGCGTCCATCATGACCGGGCGGGGGACCGCCGCGCTCGCCGAGGGCGGCCGCGTCGATTTCGGGCGTCTCCGGGGATCACGCCGGCAACGGCTGTTTGCCGCCATGGAGGCGGCCGGGCTCGACCTGTTGGTCCTCGGGCAGGGAACGAACATCGTCTACGCGACCGGCTATCGGCCGCTGTGGACCTCGGGTTCGCGACCGTTTGCGCCGGCGTGCCTGGTGTTCCGGGCCGATGAGCGGATTCATCTGCTGGCCACGTGGGACGAGGGGGTACCTGCCGACATCGATCGATCCCGCCTCTTCGGACTGTCGTGGAATCCTTCGATCGCGGCCGAGCGTCTTGGTGCCGTCGCGGGCCTCGGCGAGGCCCGGCGCATCGGGGCTGATGGGACGAGCGCGGGCTTGCGGTCGTTGCTGGCCCAGCACGCCCCCGACGCAAAGATCGTCGATGCTCGCCAGGTGCTCCTCGACGCCCGGGCGACGAAGACGGCCGACGAGATCGCTTGTATCGAGACGGCGTGTGCCCTCGCCGAGTCAGGGCTCGAGGCCATGGCGCAGGTGTGCCGGCCCGGTGTCACCGAACGCCACCTGCTCGGAGCCCTGGCCGCGCACCTGGGGTCGGTGGGCGTTCCCATCATCCAGAATGAAGCCGTGGCTTCGGTGACCCGGGCTGCAGGCTTCGGCGGGCCCGACCAGGTAGCCACCGACCGTGTGATCGGGTCTGGCGACGCGGTCGCGTTGTCACCAACCGCCCACTACGCCGGCTACGAGGGCACGATCGCCCGCACCGTCGCCGTCGGCGAGGGGGTGAGCGGCACCGCTGTCAGCGCCCGGTGCCGCGAATCCCTCGATGCCGTCATCGCCCGGTGCGAGCCGGGAGCCACCGGCGCGGCACTGCTCGAAACATGGCGCCAGGCGGGTGGAGCCGAGCTTGCTGTTCCCCTTGCGTGCGGGGTCGGGCTCGGGCCGGAGCCACCCCTGATCGGTCTCGGCGTCGGCGCCGAGACCGTGCTCCACGTCGGCCAGACCCTCACGGTGCAGGGTTGGATGCACGATGGCACGGTCGGATGGCTGACGCGCGACGTGCTCGTTGTGGAGCCCTCCGGCCCTCGCGTCCTGACTCGGTCCCGGCGCCCCTGAACCACAGGGGTCAGTGGGCGACGGACCCGAGCGTTGCTCGGCCGCGGCTGCTACGACAGGTTCTTCTCGGCTTCCTTGATGGCGTGTTCTGCCGCCCTGCGTTCCTGCTTGGCTCGCCGGTGGCGCCGCCACGTCGACAGAAACAGTGGACCCGCGAGGCTCCCGGCGGCGAAGGCGGCGAGCAGCCCGATCCACAACGGCATGCTGAAGTCGAGCCAGAGGTACTCGAGGTCGGTGCGCTCCGCGTTCTGGATGATGAAGATGGCGATGGCGACGGTGATCAGGGCGCCAGTGACGAGTCCGATGCGGAAGCCACGTTCGCGAGTCAGCTTCTTCGCGTTCGCGACAATCTCCTGGACGTCGCTCGGTTCCTTGTTCTTTCTCCGCATGACTGGTCCTCCGACGGTGCTACGAGACGCACTGGATTCGCACAGTCTGACACGACCGGGCATCAGCGGACCTCTTCACAAGTTCACAAGCTTGCTCTAGGGTCGGATCATCGGAAGCGCAGGGGCCGTGGCCCCAAGCGTCCACCGCAGGACGCGGCGCAGCGCCGTCGTTGAACGTCTCGTCGGCGGTTTCGGCAGGTGCCGCAGTGGGCGCCGGCGCCGATCGGTGACCCGAGATGGAGGAAACCGACTTGTACACGATTCCAGCACCGGTTCAGGCGCTGCTCGGCTCCGATGCCGTCGCCCATGTCTGGACCAACAACCCCGATGGTTCACCGCAGGTTTCCGTCGTCTGGGTGATCGCCCAGGACGACGAGATCCTGTTCGGCACCGATGGAGGCAGCGTGAAGGCCAGGAACCTCGCTCGGGACCCTCGGGTGATCCTGTCGATCGAGGACAACGAGCGCAACGATCGCGGGTTTCAGCGCCACCTCATCGTGCGGGGGCGAGCAGCGATCGAACCGGGTCCGGACCCCGCGCTGATGGACCGGCTCGCGCACAAATACCTCGGTCTGGGCCGCCACCCGTTGGCGCTGCGAGATGCCGTGAGCTCGGTGGTCGTCCGGGTCAGCGTCGAACGCCTCAGCGGCGTGGGGCCCTGGATCGAAGAGCGGGCCGTCACGCACACCGCCGGCTGACACGACGCGTCGTCGACGTCGGTCAGAACCGCCCCGAGGCCGCGTCGGCCGGGTTGCTGATCGGGACAACCCCGCCATCGCTGTCGACCTCGGTTTGCGGCTGGCGGAGCCCGGGGGTGGACCCACTTCGCCGGCTCCCTGCGCGAAAGAGCCCCAGGCCGGTGACCTGGGGCTTTGCGCTGTGCGCTCGGAGGGACTCGAACCCCCAACCTTCTGATCCGTAGGTGGATCCAAGGGTTTCGCTGGGATTCACCGTAGCCGCCCGTGAGGGCCCGACATGCCCACTGATCTGGGGTTTCGCGCTGGGACTCTTGACCGGTGGTGACCGCTGTTTCACCGGTTTACCTGCGGGATCTTCTCAGGATCTTCTCACGGCGCGGCGCGGTTTGAGCGTTGCGAACTACGAGGGTGTAACTTGGTGATCCTCGCGGGCGAGGGAGACGAAGCATGGCTGGACCGAGCGATGTCAAAGATCGCGAGCCCTCCGCATTCGAGGCAGCGCTCGCCCGCTTCGACAGCGAAGTGGGGAGGCGCGAACGCCGGCGGGTTTCCCTGGACGAGATCGTCGAGCTGATCCGAGCCGACCGCGAGGCGGCCGACCGCTAGGAAGCCCCGACCGTGCATGCCGTCATCGACGCCTCAATGCTCGTCGAGATCATCGTTGCCGACGACGACCGTCCGGGCCGGTGGGTCCGAGACATCCTGGAAGGCGACGACCTGTACTGGGTCGACGGGTTGACCATGCTCGAAGCCGCATCGGCGCTGCGCCGCATGGTCCTTCGCGATCAGTTCGACGCAGACCGAGCCGGGCGGGGTCTGCGGTGGCTGGGCTCGGTCGTGGTCAAACACCAGCCGCTCGGCCAGCAGGAGATCACCCGCGTCTGGGAGATGCGGGACACGGTCACGCCCTACGACGCGGCCTATCTCGCGTTGACGGAGCGGGTGCAGGCCGACACAGGTGGACGAGCGGCGCTCCTCACAGCCGATCAAAAGCTGGCTCGCTCGCCCGCCGTTCGATGCCCGGTACAGCTGTACACGTCCCGTTCGTGAGCGCCGCGCGCTCAGGCGGCCCCATCGGCGAACATCTCGAGACGATGCCCCCAGAAGCGAGATCCGGCCACGCTGTGCGAACTCGCGTGATCTCGCGGTGGAGGTTCGGAACGAACCTCCAGTTGTGTCTCCGGTTTTCCCTTGGCTGAAATTCCGGCAACTGGGGTCGAGCGCGTGACCACTGCTCGTGGCGAGCTCGTTGGCGGCGGAGTGGGTCTTGGCGGCCGCCTCGCGTGATTGTTCTCGGATGGGAGGTGCGCGCGACGCCCAGATCGCTGGCAGGTCGGATGGCGGCCGCCACGTGTCCATACGCCTGGATCACGGCTGAGGGTGCGCTACCCGCGGCCCCGCGAGGGAATCGGACGCTGGTGCGAGCAAGCGACTAGAAACGTGGGGTGACGGTCCTCGCTCCTGGCGCGTACAAGCGCGATTCCCAGTTCTATGACCCGTTAGTAGCCAGGTTTATACAACCCGACACCATGATCCCTCGGCCGGGTGATCCGCAGTCGCTGAATC
>JAHECR010000046.1 GCA_024641655.1 Acidimicrobiaceae bacterium | reverse complement strand
ACGAGGAGGCGGTCGCCTCCGGACTCGCGGACCGCCGTGGCCTCACAGCCCCCGATGACGAAGCCCGGCTCGCAGCTGCGCTGGCGCAGGCGATCGTCAGCCGAGCCACGCGCCGCTGGCTGGCGTCCCCGAAGCGAGGGCGCGCCCAGTGCATACGCGACGAGTTCGCCCGAGCAGGTCGGCTGTACACGCACTGATGCGCCGATCGCGTTCGGTCCGCGCGTCGAGGACCAGGTCGTCGCCGTCCCCGCAACCGCGCAGCCCTCGGCTGGCACTACTCGTTGCTGGATGCACTCCGGCTGAGGACACACTGGTGTTCTTCGTGTTCGCAGGCGACATCCCCTCGCCGGCCGCTCCGCCACCCGGTTGCAGGTTTCACACCCGGTGCCAGCACGTGATGGAGATCTGTCGGAGTGAGGATCCGGTGAGCTACACCACGCCCGATGGCTCAGAGGTGTCCTGCCACCTTCATACGAGCGGACCTATGCTCGCCGGCGAGACCGTGCTGACGTTGGGCATCTCGTCCAGTTCTTCCCCTTCGTCTTCGGGGTTGGTGGGATAGCTCCGAAAGGCATGTCCCGCGCGCGGGGCAGTACGGCTGTGGATCCACGCCGAGATCGATCCACCCCTCAGTCGAGGAGTGAGCCGAGGGTGTGGACCTCGGCAAGGCACCGAAGCATGTCGTTGAGGTGGGTGCAGCACTCGAGGCCCTGGAGGGTGTCCTGCACGCTCGTCCGGAATCCTCCGACCTGGAGACCGACGAGTTGGCTGACATGGGGCACCGCTCCGGGGCATTCAGGCCAGGGCAGCACCCGAGGCTCGGCATGGATCTCGGTGATGCGGTTGGTCGTGCGATCGACCGCACCCGTCAAGCTGTACTCGTGCAGCGCCAGCTCGCTTCCGTCGACCGCCCAGAGGCTGTCGCGGAAGTGCGCGTCGAGGACCAGGTCGTGGCCTTCCACCCACACGTCCACCCGTCGGCGGCGCCGCATGCAGACCTCGGCGGGAGGCTCGATCACATGCCAGGCGAAGGGATCCGCTGAAGTGAGGTCGCCGGCGGATCGCAGGTAGTGCGCGGTGAGGTCGCCTGCGGCTCTTGTGTTCTGCGCCACGCCGTCGGGGCGCAGGCCCGAGCAGATGATGCGGCCCTTTCGGACGCCCATCGGCTCTGGTGGCGCAGCATCTGCGGGGCCGGGTTGTCCCCAACCGTCAGGCCTGGACTGTGACCACGCGAATCCGGCAATCAAGCTGGCGCCGGCGATGTCGTCGAGCAGGAAGTACAGCGGTGTCGCGTCCTCGCGCTCCCCGGGGAGCGCAGCGTCGATGGCGGAACGGAACTTCGAGCCACCTCGCGCACCGACGAGTTCACCGATCCTGGGCTTGTCGGGGCTCACCTCGAGCGACTTCACTGTTCGCCCGCTTCCGATCGACGCCACCATCGTGGCCTCCGCGACCACGGTGGCGTTGCCGTCGGCCGCGGTGAGGAGATCGCGTGCACGTCCCCGGAGTCGGGTCGGCGTCCCGAAGCCATCAGGCCACACCATGTTGATGTGGGCTGTGCGTCGGACCGAACGGGGGCGTCGGTCCGGGGTGCCGACGACCGAGTCGTCGGGGGGCGAAGGCCAGTCTTTCGCGACGCGCAGGGACAGATCGGGTGCGGTCATTTGGGTTCCGAAGGTCGGTGGCGACGTTCGGTACCTACGACGCCGTGGCCAGCGCGGGTGGTTCGCCGGCTTCGGGGAACAGGTCGAGGAATGCGCCGACGGTGATGCGGTAGCGAGTTGCGTCGTCGACGCCGTCGAACAGGCCGTGCAGCGTCTCCTGGGTGTGGCCGAAGGTGCCTTCGAGGTGGGGGTAGTCGCTGCCCCACATGACGTTCTGGTAGCCCATGGCGGTGACGGTCGGGACGGCCGACACGTCGTGCTGGAACGAGGCGTACACCTGGCGGTAGAGGAACTCCTTGGGCATCATCGACAGCTTCGGGCGAACCCGCATGTAGTGCTGGCGGTAGGCCTCGTCCATGCGGTCGCCGAGGAAGGGCACCCAGGTGGCGCCGCCTTCGGAGACCAGGACCTTCAGGTCCGGGTAGCGGTCGAGGACGCCCGACGTCGTGAGCTTCATGACCGCACGCTGGCCCATCATCGTGTTGTCGGTGTGGTTCATCACCGCGCCGCCGGGCCCGCGGAACACGACGCCGAGCTGGTCGCCGGCGGCGACGTCGATCGGGTCGGTGCCGATGTGGAACGCGATCACCATGTTCGCTTCCGCGCAGGCGGCCCACAGCGGCTCCCACAGCGGGTAGTGGTAGTCGTCGACGAACAGCGGCGGCTTGGTCGGCAGGAACACACATCGGAAGCCCATCGCGGCGGTGCGGTGCACCTCGGCGACGGCGTCGTCGATGTCGATGAGCGACACCTGCGCGGTCGGCACGAAGCGCGGCGAGGCCTTGATCAGCTTGTCGTGCACCCAGTCGTTGCTGACCTTCATCGCCTCTCGCACCAGAACCGGGTCGCGGAACATCGAGTTCCACATGCCCAGCGACGGGTAGATGACCTCGGCCCAGATGCCTTCGTTGTCGAGGTCCTTGATCCGCACGTCGAGGTCGACGGTGCCGGTCGTGCGCTCCGAAGCCGCCTTGTGGAACTCCTGCTGGCCGGGGGAGGGGAGCTTGCGCTTGAAGGTCTGGCCGTCGACCGACACCGTCTCGGTCAGGCCGTCGGGATCCTTCACGCTGTGCGGCATCCGCGCTCGCAGGTCAGCGGGGAGTTCTTGCCACGCCTCCACCGGTTCGATGAAGTGCGAGTCACCCGAGTTCGCCCAGATCTTGCCTTCGGTCATGATGCCCCCCTGGGTCGTCGTGTTCGCTGGCCACCGGTGGTCTGCGGGCGCAGACCTTCAATTCGGAATCGGCTACTCTCAAACTACCACGGCTGCGCGTTCCCCGCCAGGTCGCCGACCGCGCACAAGCGATCGTCGCAGCCCGGCGAGCCGGTCTCGCCGACGACGAGCCTCGGCCATGACCAGCACGCCGAGCAAGCGCTCCTCCGTCAACACGTGTCGGATCGGTCGCCGTCGGCCCCTCCTCGACAATTCGATCCCAGTGGTCTGAGCCGCCCCGAAAGGCTCAGGGCGCTTCATCCTCAGATGGATCACACCATCGCAGTGCTGCGCCCAACTCAGTGCGATGACCGCCTAAGCCAACCATAGAATTCCTGACAGACCCCTCTACTCGGCCAGACTGGGCCTTCACATGAACGTCGCCCGGTGGTTCCTGCCGCTGATGATCCTGGCCGTGCTCGCCGCCGGTTGCGGGTCAGCCGATCCCGTCCTCGAGGAGCCGTTGATCCTCGGGACCGCAACCGTGGCGCCGACGCCTATCGGTCCGGCCTTGCCCACCCCGACGCCGACCCCTCAGCCGGCTCGATTGTGTCTGCGCGACCCCGATGCGTACCAGGCTCGAGTCGCGAAACTGGAGGCCGATGTGGCCGCTGCCATGGAGGGCTTCGACGGGACATGGGGCCTCTCGTTGTACGACCTCGACTGCGACACGTGGGTCGGGGTCGATCCCGACTACTTCGAGTACACCGCGTCCACAGGCAAGCTGGCGTTCATCATCGCCGGGCTTCGAGCCGTCCAGGACGGGCGAATCCCCTTCGAGGAGCTGCGGCCTCAGTTCGAGAGCGTGCTCCACGTCTCGTCTGATGAAGCCGCCAACAACATCATGGCGAGGGTGAGCCGCAAAGACGTCCAGGACGTGCTCGACATCGCTGGTGTTTCTGACCAGACGACCTGGCGGGACTCCTGGGCCAACTACTACTCGACCCCCAGGGACTTCACCCGGATCTGGACCGCTGTCCTGCGGGGCCAACTGCTGGACGAGCAATGGACCGAGTACCTCCTGCAGCTGTCCTCTGAGGCCGAAGTACCCGAGGCCTACGAGACGTTCTGGTCACACTTCGACATACCGGGACTGCGCTTCGGTCAGAAGGCTGGCTACCGGGTGTGGGCCGGATCCCCCTTCCACTTCGTGGGCTCCGGCTGGTTGACGCCGATGGGGCCGTCGAGCGAGGGGTTCGCGGCAACCATGGTGGTGTTCAGCCCACGCGATGTGTGGGATCCCCAACGTCGCTCGGTATTCCCGCTGGTTCTCGAGTTCGTGCAGGAGGCTCTGGTCGAGGTCGCCCACTGACCCAACAACTGGGGCGTTGGGTCAAGCGGATTCTTCGTTCAAGCGGCGGTGATGGTTGTCGTGTGCGGCTGGTTCTACCGGATCTGCCGGGGGCGCCAGGTGATGAGTCGTGTGCGCCGGTAGAGGATTGCTGCGATGATGGCGGCGGTGCGGTGGAGTTCGAGGCCGTCCTCGGCGTAGTGCCGCGCGCTGCGGTGCTGTTCTTCGCAGTCGGCTGGCTGCCACATCGAACGCTCAGGGGATGATCGCGACCGTGCAAGGAGCGTGGTGCAGGACCTGGGTGGCGACCGATCCCAGCATGAGTCGTCCGAGCGCGTTGAGGCCTCGGGATCCGACGACGACGAGGTCGGCGGCGGCGGCGGCGTCGATGACTGCGCCGGCCGGGCCGCTCGCGCTGACGGTTGCGGTGACGTCAACTCCGGTGCTGTCGCTGTCGCGGAGGGTGGCGTCGAGTATCTCTTGGGCGTTGTCGGCGAATCGGGCCGGGTCGATGAAGGGCAGAAGCTCAGACGCTACGGGTAGGTCGTAGCCGTGGATGACGGTGAGCGTGGCGCCGCGTCGTCGGGTTTCGTTGATCGCCCACTCGAGCGCGTCCTTCGCGTGGTCGGAGCCGTCGACGCCGACCACGACCCGGCCGGTGAGCGGCTCGCCGCTGGCGCGGACGACAACGGTGGGGGTGGTTGCGTGGTGGACGCAGTGCTGGCTGACCGACCCGACGAGCAGGCCTTTGAATCCGCCGAGACCGCGTGCGCCGACGACGAGCATCTCCTCGCCTTCGGCGGCGTCGAGGAGTGCTCGAGCGGGGAGGTCGCACACGGCGTGGCGCCGGACCTGGGAGGCCTGGTGTGGTGGAAGCGCGGCCGCAATGATTGCCTGGAGGGCGCGATCGGCGTGGACGTCGTCGTAGGTGGGGTCGAAGCCAGCGGTGGTGGGTTGCTGGTCGATCCAGCTCCAGGCGAGCACGGCGAGCACGGTGGTGGCGTGAAGCTCGGCTTCGTGCGCGGCCCAGCGCAACGCCACGGCCGCTCCGTCTGACTCGTCGACACCTACGACAATGTGGCCAGTCATGATGAGAGCCTCCTTCGAACGAACCCGGAGCATGACCGGTAGCGCCGTGACCGGGTCATGGTGGGCTACCTGAGCCTGTCGTGTCGGCCGTGCTCTGGTCGAGACGTGGGTCTTGGTGTCGCTGGTGTCTGGCGCTGAAGACGATCGCGACGCACAGCATGGTGATGATGACGGCGAGGGAGAGGTAGGTGTCGAGGTGGTACCAGTGCGTCACGATCATCTTGGCCCCGACGAACACCAAGATCCCACCCAGCGCGTGGGACAGATAGTGGAACTTCTCCTTCGCGTTGGCCAACAGGAAATACATGGCTCGCAGCCCCAAGATGGCGAAGGCGTTGGAGGCGAACACGAGATAGGGCTCGTGCGATACCGCGAGGATCGCGGGTACGGAATCGACGGCGAAGATCACGTCGGTCACCTCGACGACCACGAGCGCCGCGAAGAGCGGGGTCGCGGCGCGGCGGCCGTTGAGGCGGGTGAAGAAGTGTTGCCCATCGAGCTGGTTGGTCACCGGCATCACCCGGCGCAACAAACCCAAGCCCCGGGTCGTTTCGGTGTGGGCTTCGTCGGCGCGGTGACGGATGACCTTGAGCCCGGTGTAGACCAGGAAGCCGCCGAAGATCATCAGGGTCCACCAGAACGATGCGATCAGCGCGCTGCCTGCGGCGATGAAGAGTGCTCGCAGTGCCAGGGCGCCGAAGATGCCCCAGAACAGGACCCGATGCTGATACTTCAGCGGTATCGCCATGGTGGTGAAAAGCATCGACCACACGAACACGTTGTCGACGCTGAGCGACTTCTCGATCAGATACCCCGATAGGTATTCACCGAAAGCGTCCGCGCCGAACCAGACGGCGACGACGCCGGCGAACGCCAACCCGCACGCGACCCAGCCGGCCGACTCGATGAGGGCCTCGCGCGGGGTGGGGGCGTGGGCCTCGCGGTGACGGTAGAGATCGATCCCCAACAGGATCACGATCAACACGATCAGGGTGACCCATGCCCAGACTCCGACGTCGAGCTGCACGAACGACCCCGACGAAGAGGACCCACTCGCGACCACGGACATGTACACGGACCTTTCGACTGACACGACGAGCGACGATCAGCCGAAGGTCTCGCTCCCACTCCGCAAGATCCGGCGTGGGCGGGGGGCCGGGCAACGAATGTTGCCGTCCTGACGACCTGACCCGTGGGCTACTCCCCCTCGACGATGCACAGTATGACACAGCGTCTGCATCGTTCGCCGCCGTCCCTACGCCATGGCTGCTGGCCGTTCAGGTGTCAGGCCCGACACGATCGGGGGCGCTGGTGTCGGTGCCCATCGGCGCCCGCCACGGTGTCGAACGCGGAGCTCGCTCATGAGCGCATCGAGGAACGGTTGACCCTCGTCGCGCAACAGCTCCTGGCGGATCCGCAGCTCGGGGGCGCCCGTGCGCCAGTCGAGGCCTCAGTTGCCGAGGGAGACGATGGTCGGAAGCGTTTGGATGCCGGCCTCGGTGAGGCTGTAGCGACCTCGACGGCCGCGCTCGGCCGGTTCGTGCGACAGCTAGCGTGGTAGCGCTCTGCAACTCCTTCGACAGGGACGATCATGCGGGTTCGCGCCGATCTCAACATCTCGCTCGACGGCTACGCCGCGCCACCTCCCGACGGCGGCACGCCCGACAATCCGCTCGGCGAGGACTGGTCGCGCCTCGTGGCCCCGTATGTCGCCACCAACACGTTCCAGACGAACGTGCTTGGCAACCGCGACGCCGGCACGACCGGCGTCAACGACCGCTACGCGATCGAGTACTTCGAGGGCACCGGCGCCGAGATCATGGGCGCCGGCAAGTTCGGTCTGCACCTGTTCGGCGACGACCCGGCTTGGCGAGGCTGGTGGGGCGACAACCCCCCGTTCCACCACCCGGTCTTCGTGCTCACCCACACCGCTCCGCGGCCGAGCATCGTGATGGAGGGTGGCACCGACTTCCACTTCGTCGCGGCTTCACCGGACGAGGTTCTCGCCATGGCGGTGGAAGCTGCCGATGGCGCCGACGTCCGAATCGGTGGTGGCCCGACGATGGTGCGCGAGTACTTGAGAGCGGGGCTGATCGATGTGCTCCACCTCGCGGTGACACCGATCATCCTCGGCCAAGGCGAGAACCTGTGGGAAGACCTGCGCAACATCGACCTCCGCTACACCGCCGTGAGCGAGGGAGGCGAGGCCGGCGTGAGCCACGTCACCTTCACCCGGCGTGACCCCGCCGACTGAGCATTCGGGGCGAGCTGATGACGAAGTACCTCTCGACGGAACCCAGTCGCCTCAGCCGCAGCGTTCGGGGGGCTGGGGGTCGACCAGGGCGTCGATGGGCCTCAGCCGAGGGGTAGGAACGCTCTGACCAATGATCCCTTGCCGCTCGACGTGATGTCGGCGGATCCGCCGATCTCGGCGGCGCTCGCGCATGGAAGTCAGGTCTACGCCGGGGACCCAGGCACCATCGGACGAGCCGGCGTCGCTCACGGTGACCACGAGGTGGTCCTGCTCGTAACACGGCGAACGATGGAAGGACCGTCGGACCCAGCACGACTGGCGACAGACGAGGACATCGTGCCCTGGCAACCCCGTGCCGACCGGCCGATGATGGGCGTCGGACCGGTTGATGCGTCGACTCGTCCATGCGAAAGGAGCAGACTATGAACATCGTCGTGTTCGGCAGCTTCGGAAACCGGGTGCTCCCCAAGGGGTGGATGAAGGAGACCACGATCGCCTTGTTGGGCAGCGCCGACTTCGACCTGACCGGGGTCGAGCCCGGTGCCAACCCACGCCTGACCGCAGCAGCGATCCTCGGCAGCGTCAACATCATCGCCGACGAAGGCACCAACATCGATCTCAGCGGCTTCAGCTTGTTCGGCTCGCGCAATGTCAAGGTGGCAGGTGGCGATGGGCCGACGATCCACCTGCGCGGCATCGTCATCCTGGGCAGTGTCAACGTCAAGGCGCCGCAGCGTACGTGAGCGGTTGGTCGAGCGTGACGGCCGTGATACCTCGGGCCGTGGCCGGACTCCTCGCCGCATTCGACCACGCGACGCCGTTTGCGAAAGCGAGGCGAGGCCGGACGGGTAAATCTGTCGAGAGTTGACATAGTGTGTCGCCTTTCGACATACTGAGCGAATGAAAGATGACCGGGCTGTCGAGAGCTTTCTGCCGTTGCCGGCGTCGGTGATGCAGATCGTGGTGGCGTTGGCCGACGGCGAGAAACACGGCTACGCCATCATGCGCGATGTCGCGGAGTTGAGCGGCGGCGCCGTCAAGATGGGATCAGGCACCTTGTACGGCTCGATCAAACGAATGCTGGACCAGGGTCTCATCGAGGAGACCGACGAGCGACCCGATCCCGGGCTCGACGATCAGCGGCGGCGCTACTACCGGCTCACCGCGCTGGGACACCGGGTCGGAGCAGCCGAGCAGCAGCGCCTCGTAGCACTGGTCGGCGCCGCCCGTTCCCGTCAGCTCGGCCTGGCATTCGGGGGTGGGTGAATGGGCCCGCTGCCTCGCCGACTGTGCTCGCTGGTGCTGCGCGCCTATCCGAAGGAGTTTCGCCGTTCGTATGGCGCGGCCATGGTGCAGACCATCGTCGACCGACACGACCACGACGGCTGGCCTTGGTCGCGGCTGCTGGCACGGGAGTTCTTCGACGCGACACGGGTTGCGCCGCTCATGAGATGGGAGTCTCCAATGAACCGGTTCGTCATCGTCGGGTCGGCCGCTGCGGTGGCCTTGCTGGCCGCTGTTGCGATCAGCCCGACTGTCCTTGTTCCCTTGGCGGTCGTCGCGATCGGCGCTGTCGTGTGGTGGGCTCGGCAGGACCGCCCAATCGCATCGAATGGGCCGGCTCGCCGTTGGTACCGATGGCTCGCGGCCGGAATCGTCGCGCTCGCCATCGGAATTGCCATCCCTGCGATCGACGGCGGAGAACTGGACGAACTGTGGTGGACCATCTTCGCGCTTGCCCTGCTCACCGGAACCGCGCTGATGCTCACCGGAGTGTTCCTCGCCCTGAACCCGCACATGCGACGGCCCCAACAACTGCCCCGATAGCGCAATGTGTCGGTATCGGCGAGGACGTCATCGACCGCTTTCGGGGGACGGTCGCGATGCATCGCCTGCTGCACGAGCGACCACTCGGTGTCTAGGTTTGAGAGCTGAGTGGTGGGCCGAGCACTTCGACGTCGAGCGAGCCGGCGAGGGCACCCACAGCGGCCATGTCGGGCCCGCCTTCGGCCATGAGTAGAGCTGGCGCCTGAGACTGGAGCCGATGGAAGCGTCCTCCGGAAAGGCCGACGCCGACGATGTGGGCCTCGTCGCTGTCGACCCTGTAGGTGTGGGTGGCACCCGCTGGCGTGTAGATCGTCCCGCCGGCTTCGACACGGTGTTCGATCTCGTCGATCACCGCGGTGATGGCACCGCTCACGACGAGCTCCCAGGTTGGCCATGGGTGGCGGTGCAGTGGTGGGCCGTCGCCGCGGCCGGATCGCTCCTCGAAGAACTCGGGGGTGTTGGTGTCGCCCGGGCAGACGAAGCTGAAGCGGCTGGTCGGTGAGAATGCCAGCCACTCGCGCTCATCGGCGCGTTGCGCGTGTTGCTGATCGGTCGTGGTCATTTGTCGGTCCTTCCACAGCTGTACTGTACGGTACAGTACACACATCGTCGTGGAACCTGTCAATGGAGGGCAACCACCGGTGGAACGTCGAGATCAGTATCTGGATGCGGCCATGCAGCGCTTCTCCACCCACGGCTATGTCGGGACGTCGATGGACATGGTCGTGTCCGACGTCGGCGGTTCAAAGGCCACCCTGTACCGCTACTTCCCGACCAAAGACGCGCTTGTCGCGGGGCTCATCGAGCGGGTCGGCGAGACGGTTGGCGCGGACATGATCGACCCGACCTCGAGCACCGCGCCGCTCGAGGATGAACTCGTCGCCATCGGCCAGGCCGCCTGCCACGGCGTATGGAGCCAGTCCGCTGTAGCGGTTCTCCGGCTCTGCCTCGGCGAGTTCAACCGGTTCCCCGAGCTCGCCGAAACCGTGTGGGAGGCCGGGCCGGCGCGAACCTATGCGAACTTCCGTGCCTTCATCGCAGAGCGCCAACGACGAGGCGAAATCGCTGTTGACGACCCCCAGATCGCGGCAGAGCAGTTCATCGGAGGACTGGTTGGTCACCAGCAGCTCAAAGTCGCTTTCGGCATGGGCGAAACCCCCACCCAGGCCGGGGTCGACGCGCGTGTCGCGCACGCCGTGCGCTGGTTCATGCTCCAGTACCGTGCCTCGGACACGACCGAACAACCACCCGCGCCCGCCCCAAGCCCGCCCGCCCGCGTCGACTGAGCCCGGACCCTCACCTCTCGGCGAGGTGCGCGTCCCTGATCTGTGTTCGAGGGGTGAGAGCAGCTCAACGCCGGTAGATCCGAAGTCGACGCGGTCGTCGGGGAAATGGCCGAGAAGCGCGACGCCGGGCATGGCCCCTTGGAGTACTTGCGCCGCGAGTCCCGCGGGCATGCCGGTGACGCGGCGGCTGGTCTCTGTCACGAAGATCTCGATGTTGCGGTCGAGGCCGAGGTCGGCGCCGAGGGCTTCTTCGAATGTCGTCGCCGGGTGTTGCGCGAGCGGTCTTGGCGCCGCAGTGTTCGCCGGTACGGGTCGCCGTTGTCGGCGTCCGATGCGGTGTCAGCCATGGGGGACTAGTGTCCGAAAAAGGAGACACTTTGTCAGAAAGAGGCACGGATGGCGACGCTCCAGAAGCCGATCGACTACGCGGTGGTAGATGCCGACAACCACTACTACGAGCCGCTCGACCTCTTCGAGCGTTACATCGATCCGAAGTATCGGGATCGCACGTTCCGGGTCGAAGACACCGACGACGGGTTCAAGCGGGTGGTGTTCGACGGCCGGCCGTTCGGGTTCGTCGGCGGCGCCGGTCAGCGCCAGCGGATCCGCCCCGGGGCCTTGCGGGCGCGGTTGCGGGGTGAGGTGCCCGAAGAGGAGCCCGACACCGACGACGCCTACGCGGCCGAGCCCGAGGTGCGGCTGGCGTTGATGGATGCACAGGGCATCGAGTCGACGTGGATGTATCCGAGCACAGGGGTAACGCTGGAGAACCGGCTCGAGGGTGACCCAGAGCTGTTGATGGCGCATTTCGATGCGTTGCGCCGCTGGTTGGAGGAGACGTGGGGGTTCGCGAACCGGAACAGGATCTTCTCGGCAGTGCCGATCAGCCTGGTCGACGTCGACTTCGCCGTCGACCAGGTCGAGGCGGCGCTGGGCGCCGGTGCTCGTGTGATACAGCTGCTACCTGGGCCGGCAACCTGGGGCCGGTCTCCGGCAGACAAGGTCTATGACCCGTTCTGGGAGCGGGTCAATGAGGCGGGAACGCTGGTGACGTTCCATCTGGGCAACTCGGGGTACATGGAGCGGTACTCGGGGGACTGGGGCGAGAACCCCGACCCCGACGGGGTCCTGTCCGATGACGGGTGGAAGGGTTCGGGAGCCACCGGGCCCGAGAGCCGAGGGTCGGGGCGTTCGGCATTCCAGTGGATGATGTTCTACCGCGATCGTCCCATCATGGAGACCATCGCCAACCTGATCTACAACGACTTCTTCGGGCGGTTCCCGAACATCAACGTCGCCAGCGTCGAGAACGGCGCGATCTGGGTGCCGTACCTTCTCGAAGTGATGGACAACATGAAGGGCATGGGCCGGAACGGCCCGTGGCCCAACGGCTACGTGAGCGGCAAGTTCAGCGAGGTGTTCAGACAGCGCGTCTTCGTGTCACCGCATCACTTCACCGAGGACATCGGGGCACTCATCGAGCTGCTCGGCCCCACCCAGGTGTTGTTCGGGTCCGACTTCCCCCATGCCGAGGGCATGTCCGGCGTGGACGACTACCGCGACCGCACCGCCGAGCTCGTCGCACGTGCCGACCGTCCTGACGACGAGATCCGCCTGTTTCTTCGCGACAACGCACGTCGGCTCCTCGGCCTGGACGTGTGAGATGACCAGCCAGGACCTGCTCGACAAGCTCGCGATCCGCGAAGTGCTCGAGCGCTACATGCGGTTCAACGACGACCGCGCCGCGGACCGCATCGTCGAGCTGTTCGACGAAGATGCCGTGTTCCAGGTGATGGGAAAGCTCGTCGTCGGCCGAGCCGCGATCCATGCCATGTTCCGTGGCGATGCCGAATCCGAACCCAAGCGCTGGACCGAGCCCGGCGAGCTGTTGAAGCAGCCAGCGTCGCTGCACCTTTGCGCCAACCCGGTCATCGACGTCGATGGAGACACGGCGACGTCCGAGCTCGACTTCCACGTGGTTTCGCGCAACGCCGAGGGCCGAGCCCGGACGTCGTTGATCGGCCGCTACCGCGACCGGTTGCGTCGCCTCGACGACGGCCGTTGGGTTATCACCCACCGCGTCGGTGTCTCGGTCGCTCGTCCCGGCGAGGCCGGCACCAGCCCCGAATGGGACCGCGCTCTGGCGGCGCTGCCCGAAGACGAGCGCAACCGGTTCCTCACATGAATCCGCCCCGGCTGGCGGCTCTCGACCCGCCCGTGAACCCAAAGGACCAGCCATGCAGACAATGAACGGTGCACCGGCGATCGCCAGCGTCGGGTTCGTGTCAGGTGACTCGCACGTCAACGAACCGCGCGATCTCTGGCAGCGCAACCTTCCCGCGAAGTTCCGCGACCAGGCAATGCGCGGCATCGAAGCCGGCGAGGACGGCAACTGGACCCTGGTCCTCGAAGGCCACCACCTCGACAAGACCACCGAATACGAGGCCGAACGCATGGCGGTCTCGGACCCCGACCACCGTCTCACCGTGATGGCGGAAGAAGGCATCGTCGGCGAGTGCATCTACCCGACGATCGGTCTGTACGTCTGGATGTTGACCGACCCCGCTGGTGGCGCTGCGTCGTGTCGGGTCTACAACGAGTGGATCGCCGATGGCCTTGCCCGCTCACCCCGGTTCAAGTGCGCCGGCCTGGTACCGCACTGGAACATCGATGACGCGTTGGCCGAGGTCGACTTCATCGTCGACGCGGGCCTCGGAGCGTTCATGATCCCCGCCGTCGCGACCCCGGACTGGAACCACCGCACCTGGGCGCCGCTGTGGTCGAAGATCGCCGAGGCCGGCCTGCCCGCCGTGGTCCACCAGGGGACCGGGCACAGCATGCACTGGTACCGAGGCCCCGGCGCTGGGGTGTCCAATCTGCTCGCCACCCAGAGCATGGCGCCGCGCATGGCGGCGCTGCTCGCCACTTCGGGTGTTCTCGCCTCGAACCCCGACCTGCACGTCGTCTTCGTCGAGTACAACGTCGGATGGCTCGCCTGGGCCATGCAGACCGTCGACTACTACCAGCAGGCGTTCGGCGAGATGGGCTACACCGACACCGGCAAGAAGTGGATCAATCCCGAGCTCCCCGAAGCCCCCGGCTTCTACATGAAGCGTCAGATCCACGGCACCTTCCAGGACGACCCCGTCGCCATCGACAACGTCGCCCGCACCGGCGCCGAAGCACTCCTTTGGGGCTCGGACTACCCCCACTACGAGGGTACCTACCCCCACTCCATCGAAACCGTCACCCGCCTCGCCGCTCCACTCGCCTCCGACGCCGCCGTCAAGGTCTTCCGGCAGAACGCCATCGACCTCTTCGGCTTCGACCCCGACACGCTCACGCCACTCTGACGGACGGGATCCGCAGACCCGCTCGATCACGCCCGCTGTGCTGTCCGGAGGACGCTCAGATAGTGGCGGCCGATCCGATCTCCGATCCGCGTGCGCACGCGATCGGCGATGGCCTCGAGCAACCGCTCGCGGGCACCTTCGTCAAGCCTTCGGTAGGGGGAGAGTGTCCGAAGATGGTCTGCCATGCCCGCGCCGTCGAACCACTGCACTGCCGGGTACCAGCACACTGTGGTCGGTCCGAAGAAGCCTGCCTGGTCTTCATTGGGCGGACCCCATCGCGTCGAGGTAGCGCGGACCTGCGCTTCGTTTGGCGGGTGACCCCAATCGGGGTTGTCGGGAACGTACCGCTCATGAAGATCCGCCGTTTCGGCGTACAGTTCGGGTTCGCCGGGTCGAGCGATGACGACGTTGCCGAGGATCGCCATCCATCGGTCCGGGCGGAGCACCTCATGGGCTCGTCGCCAGCCAGTCGATGGATCGACCCAGTGCCACGAGGACGCGGCCACGAGCAGGTCGAAGTGACGCTGCCGGCCGTCCCAGTCCTCGAAGGACGAGATCTCGATCTCCACTTTGGGGAACGCCGCAAGGCGTTGGCGGGCCAGCGCGGCGAGACCGTGACCGGGTTCGACCGCGGTGACCCGGTATCCCCGCTCTGCGAGCGAGCGTGTCGCCTGACCCGTACCGCAGCCAACTTCGAGAATCGACGCGTCGTCGGCGAGACCGGTGATGGCGACCAGATCGGCGAACAGCTCTGGCGGATATCCCGGTCTGAGCCGGTCATAGAGATCGGGGATCTCGTCGAACACCCTCCCGAGACCCGGTTGGTTGGACTCACTCACTCAGACATTCTGCCGCCGAATCAGTCGCCAGCTCGACCACGACCGGCGGACTCGGGAGTTCCTCCGAGGCCGCATCCCCGTAGCTGGTCCTTCGCCTCTGTGCGTTCGGTTGAGCTGCGTACAAGATCAGCCTGGAGGAGAGGGGTGCATGATGGCGCAAACCAAGCATGAAGGGGTACCGACTGGGGTATCTCGTTCTCGATCGCGGGTGGGGCGTGCCTGGGCCGCTGTAGCACTGATCCCGGTGTTCTTCTTCTTGGCTTTCGCACTGGGGAATGTCCTGTATGACTTGTTCGGGTACAAGCCAGAGAATGACGACGCACCCTTCTCGGTCGACCTGGTCTGCACGATTCCGATCCTCGGTGTGTCGCTGGTGCCGTGCGTGGCGGCAGTTCATTCCGGACGGCGCGCGGCCGGCAGCGGCGATCGTCGTGGCCTGCTCCCGCTTGGTATCGGCGTGCTGGCCGGCCTCGGGCTGACGATCCTCAGCGTTGCCGGATTGGCCGCTTGAGGGCGCGCTCCGGACGGTTGCGCGGCCGGAGCGACCGCGAAGTCTTTGGACCCTGTGCAATCGACGGCGACGAGCCGACGATCAGCGCGAGCGTCCGATTCCCTTCAGGTAGGTGTCTCGGAGATGGGGAGTGCACATGTGCCAGCTACGCAAGGTCCTGAGTTGGTGCACCGCTGGGGTCCTCGTTCTCGGGCTCGGCTCGGGTTGCTCGTCGCCCTCGGAACCGTCGGCAGCCACTGTTGCGCTCGAACCGTCGCTCTTGACCGTCGATGATGTCGGTGGCGATGTCGAGGTCGAAGGGCACGGTCGGGTCGGACCCAGTTCCGAGGTGGTGATCAGCTTCTGCCCGGACTCGGACTTCGCATTCAAAGAGGTTGGCGGAGTCTCTGTCCGCTTCGTGTGGCCGACCGACGGCAACCAACCGACGAAACTGTTCGAGACGCTGCGCATCGTCGAATCGAGCAAGATCGACACCCTCATGACCGATCTCGAAGCCGCCGTTGCGTTGTGTGATGGGGTCGAGTGGACCGACTACGGCGACACCTATTCCTGGACGCCCATCGACCTGCCCCAGATCGGAGATCGCCGGGTCGCCGTACAGTCCCCCAGCGATCGGCCGCTTCAAGGGAGCTTCGACCTCAATAGAAGGGTCTGGGTTGCCAACGGTGACGTCCTCGTCGAGATCGTGACCTTCGAAACCCTCGACGGCTCGACTGCTGCCCCGCTGATCAGCGACGAAGACCTCTCCGGTATGACCGTCGCCGCGGTCGACAAACTTCCCCAATAGGCGAACCGCAACAACGGGTCCCGTCAGTGCTCGATCTCGACTCCGGGTGCTGCCACGTTCCGGTAGTGCGCGCCGTCATTGGGGCTCGTCGAAATCGGGCCTTGGCGGTGGATCTCGGTACCCTCACCTGCAGATGAGGGACTTTCGCCGACAGCGCCCATCGGACGAGGCGTTGCGTTGGGTCGAGCTTCAGCTTGGCGACGCGGCCACGGTGATCGCATGGCGCCGCCTGACCGGCGGCCTCAGCTCCACGGTGCATCGACTCAGGGTCGATCAGAGGGGTCGGCGTCGTTCGGTGGTGCTCCGCCGCTTCGAGAACGTCGACGGCGCCGAGCGTGTGACACAGGAAGCCGTCGCCCTGGAGCGGCTCTCAGGAGCTGGGTTGCCCACACCTGAGCTACTCGGTGCCGACGACGGCCGTCACAGCGGCGGCCGCCCGGCGTTGCTCATGAGCCGGGTGCCCGGACGCATCGAGTTGGCGCACTCCGACAGCGACCGTTGGCTGAGGCAGATGGCGGCCACAGCCGCGGTGATCCATGACCTGCCCATCGCGGCGTCAGCGTTCGAGGCGTGGTTCGACCCCGATCAGCCATCGGTCCCCCGAAGTGCGACAAGACCGAAATTGTGGCGGTCAGCATTCGACGTGCTCAGTGAGCAACCGCCGACGGTGCCCTCGGTGTTCATCCACCGCGATTTCCAGCACTTCAACATGCTCTGGTCTCGCGGTCGTCTCAGCGGTGTTGTGGACTGGATCGACTCATCAAGCGGTCCCAGTGAGATCGACGTCGGCCACTGCCGGCTGAACCTCGCTGTCCTCTACGGATCTGACACGGCGGAGGGGTTCCGTCGCGCCTATGAGGCCGAAACCGGCCGCGCCGTGGAGCCCTGGTGGGACCTGCACGCTGCGGCGTCCTACGGTGACGCCTGGCTCGAGTTCATCCCGATCCAAGTCGACAAGCGCGTCCCCGTGCATCTCGCAGGCATGACGAGTCGAGTCGAGCAGCTCATCGCAGCGACCATGCACCGCCTCTGATCGCGCATGCCGGTGGAGATCGACGGGGCCTCAGTCGACGCCGAGCAGGCGTGCCACATTGCCACCCATGATGAGCTTCTGGTCCTCGAGGGGCATCGTGTCGATCTCTTCGGCGAAGGCGAGCGGATCGCGCAGCCCCTCGGGATGAGGGAAGTCCGAGCCCCACATCGAGTTCTCGACGCCGAGCAGGTCGATGAGCTCGCGAGGGTTGGCGTCGTGGAAGACGTGGATGAAGACATTGCGCTTGAGCTGTGCCATCGGGTCCTCGTCGAAGATCTGGGGCGACGCCTCGTACGCGGTTTGGAACTGGTGAACCATGGGACGGATCCAGTCGGTGAAGAACTCGACGATCGCGACCTTCAAGGCGGGGAACCGGGTGAAGGTGCTGTGGGCAACCATCGACGAGATGAAATCGCTCACCTGCCAGCGCGGGGTCGCGAGCACCCGGAGCTTCGTCCGGGGTAGTCCGAAGCCTGGCGCGTCGAAGTAGCCCGAGGCCTCCGGGGAACCGTCGAGCTCACCGAGGTCGACGGGGTACCGACGGTTCACGACCTGGTGGAAGCCGGCGACGACGCCCGTCTCCTCCATCGCCTCCCAGAACGGGTCGAACTGTGGCAGCGCAATGGATCGGCGCCCCCCGATGCCGGTCACCGGCGCCGAGCTGAGATAGACGATGCGGGCGCCGCGGTCGGCCACCCATTCGAGCTCCTTCAGCGCCTTGCCGACGTCCATGAGCGAGATCATCGGTGTCGGAAACACAGCGTTCTCGTAGCCGAAGGTCCAGTGCTCGTGCATCCACTGGTTCAGGGCATGGACCGCGGCGGCGACCGCGAGCGGATCATCGGGCATGGCCTGTTCGACGATGCTCGCCAGGGTGGGCCACATCAGCGCCCGACCGATACCGAAATCCTGCATGAGCTTGAACCGCGGTTCGACGTCGAAGAACGCGTCGAGGCCGGCTATCGAGCGCCGTTGGAGCGGGTCGTCTGCGGCACCCCCGGGGGGCGCCACCCGGGAAAAAGTCGGGTTCGGGATCTCGCGGTGGACGACGTCCTTGATGGCGATCCGGGTCCGGTTGTCCTCCTGGATGTACTTGATCAGTCCCTTGTACTCGGGTGGCAGGTACTTCGTGAAGGCGTCGGTGTTCTCGTACATGTGGTTGTCGACATCGAACACCGGGTAGTCGAGGTTCCGGTCCCGAACGAAGAACAGCTGTTCGTCATTGCTCATGTTGTCTCCTTGGTCGGTGCCGTCGGTCAGGCGGACACGAAAGCCTTGCCGGCCAGGCCGGCGTTCTCGATTGCCGACTGGATCTGGGTCTTGGCCTGTTCTGGGAGGATCCCCTGGGGCGGTCGGGAGTGGGGGTAGTCGCCGATGGGGAGACCGATGACGGCGGCAGCGTGCTTGAACGCCTCGCCCCAGTGCGTGAAGTAGTCGGGCCGGCCGGGGTACCGGACGAACCAGGAGCCCATCGCCGCACTGGTCGCGTCCATGCCCGACTCCTGGGCGAGCGCGATGGCCTCGCGGATCTGGCCGTCCCAGATGAGCTGCCAGTACGCGCGGTACCGAAGATCGTCGGGGGTCTCGTACAGGTAACAGACGGTGCCGAGCTGGCCCGGGCCGACGATGCCGGCCTGGAGCCACCCGGCGCGGTAGACGATGAGGTCACATTCCCAGATCACCAGCTCCGGAGCGAGACCGTGGAGCGCGGCGGCGATGGAGATGCTGTCTTGGACCCCCTCCTTCACCGCGACGACCGCGGGGATGGCATGGTGGATCTGGGCCATCTCCGCTGCGGTCAGGACGTAGCCCGACGACGGCGAGTTGAACAGGCCGAGAGCGATGTCGGTGCGATCGGCGATGTACTGGAAGAAGCGTTGGGTGCCCTCGCCGGCGTGCACCTCCATCGGCGGCGTCTGCAGATAGCAGATGTCCGCGCCGTGTTCCTGTGCGTGCCGGGTGAGCTCGAGGGTGTCCTTCGCGCTCGGGGCGCTGGTGCAGGCCTGGATGACCGTAGCGGGGGCGATGGCCCTGGCTTCTTGCACCGCGACCTCGAGCAGCTTCTTGCGCTCGGTCATGGTCAGCGACCACCACTCGCCGACGCCACTGGTGAGCCAGAGCATCTCGTGGCCGAGATCGCCCACGCAGTAGCGCACGAGCGTGCGGTAGGCATCCCAGTCGATGTCGTCGCCGTCCGCGCCGGAGAACGGCGTGTACAGCGAGTCCCCGAGTCCGTGTAGGCCGCCGCTGGCAGCCCATTCTCGTGCATCTCGTGCGGCAACCATGGTCGTGCTCCTGTCGTGTCGGGGTTGTTGGTCGGTGTTGGTGGTCGGTGCGGTCGGTCGCTGAGGGTCCCGTGACGCCGTCAGCGTTGGGAGGGCGCGGCCATGACCGTGGTGATCCACTGGTCACAGGTGGTGCGCACGCCGGCGGGCTCGATGACGTCGCTGTCTGCCAGCAGCAGCGCGGCGAACCCCCGGCTGAGGGCGAGGAGGGTCGAGGTCGTGGCGTCGATGTCGAGATCGGCGCGGATCGAGCCGTCGAGCTGCCCGCGGCGAATGGCGTCGGCCCAGCCTTCGTAGGTGCGGCGGTCGGCTTCGCGCATCGCTGGTAGGTCGGCGCGAGCGGGGAAGTTGGCGCTCCACATGACGATGAGCGCGCGGGCTTCCGCCGTCGCGTGTTCGAACAGGGCCAGGTAGGCGTCCATGGTGAGGCGGATGTGGTCGAGTCCCGAGGTGGCTTCGGTGCCTCGGGACCGGCGGATCGCCTCGGTCACGTGGTGCAGGATCCGATCCTGGGTACGGTGTGCGAGCTGGTCGACCAGCTCGTCCTTCGATCCGAAGTAGTGCGTCGGCAGCCCGCGGCTGGTGCCGGCCCGGTCGCTGATCTTCGGGAATGAGGCCCGCTCGATCCCGACTTCGGCGATCAGTTCGGCGGCAGCGTCCAGGAGCCCCTGCTCCGACGCCGAGCGGCGCTCCTGCTGTGTTCGCCGATGGGCGGGTTCGGGGGAGGCCATGGGGGAAAGATACTACTTGCTGGCACGACAGCAAGTATTTCTCTCGGGCCAGTCCGGGAGCGAATTGGCATATCGACGAGGGCAGTAGTCTCAGCCCGTCGCCTCGATCACGCCAAGGACCCGCCGTGAGCCCCAATGAGCAACAGTTCGAAGCTTGGAACGGCGGTGAGTCGGTGCATTATGTCGATCATTCCGACCGCTACGACCGGCAGCTCGCGCCTTTTGCCGAGGCGTTGTTCGAACGCGCTGAACCTGGCGTGCACCACGCAGTGCTCGACGTCGGCTGTGGGTGCGGCGCCACGACGATCGCCGCGGCACACCGAGCGCGCAGAGCGGTGGGCGTCGACATCTCCAGACCGCTGCTGGAGGTCGCCGACCAACGGGCGCGCGCCGGGTCGCTCGAAAACGCCGAGTTCGTCGTGGCGGACGCGCAAACCTTCGCCTTCGACGAAGGTGCCTTCGACGTCGTGATCAGTCAGTTCGGTCTGATGTTCTTCGACGACCCGCGGTCTGCGTTCGCGAACCTCCGCCGAGCGCTCGTGCCCGGCGGCCGGCTCGCGTTCGTCTGTTGGCGGGGGCTCGAGGACAACGAATGGGTCTCCATCGTCGGCGAGGTCGTGGCCCGCCATGGCGACCTCCCGAGTCTTGGCGGCCTGGCAGGGGGCCCGGGCATGTTCGCCCTCAAGGACCCCGACGAGACAGGCGCGTTGCTCGCTGGTGCAGGCTTCACCGGAATCGAAGTCGAGGCGATCTCGCCGAACATCGTCCTGGGTGGGGGCGGGTCCCTCGATGCATCGAGCGAGTTCTTGTTGGGCATGGGCATCGTTCGCGGGCTCCTCGGTCGCGTCGACCCACCCGAGCGCGCTGAGGCGATCGAGGCGGTGCACGCCGCACTCGCCGAACGCTACGAGCCAGGAATCGGGGTGGGCCTGGGGGCCGGGGGGTGGCTTGTCTGCGCAAGCGGCTAGCGCAATGAGCGCGACGTTGCGGTCGAGCAGCCCGCCGCCGAGCCGAACCCACCGAAGCGTTCGTCGAGTCCGTGGGTGCTCCCATGGTCTCGCGTCGTGTCGCCGTCGTCAGGAACCATCCAGGTACCGTTGGATGGTCGGGGCAACCGCGGTGACGATCTCTTCGACGTCGCGGGTGGTGAGCAAAGGGAGGCCCACCAACTCGCGTGCCACCGCGATGCCCATTAGGTGGCTGACGATGAGGGCAAGGCGCAGCTCGGGGTCGGGCCCGTTGACGAGTTCGATCCCGCGCGCGACGACCGTGTCGGTGATGAATTCCCGCAGCATGGCCGCCGCCGCCTCGTTGGTCGCGGCGGCCCGCAAGAGCGAGAAGACCCGTGAGCCGGGACCGGCGACGAGGCCGAGGTAGGCGCGCGCGACGGCCTCGCCACGCTCCTCCGGAACCACCTCGGCGATCTTGTCGAAGAGCGTTTCGGGATTGAACGGCAACTCGTGCGCCGCAGCGAACAGCTCCGCCTTGTTGCGGAAGTGGTGGATCACCAATCCCGGATCGACGCCGGCATCGTGGGCGATCGCCCGGATCGTGGCGCGTTCGTATCCCCTGGCGGCAAAGGCTCGCTGGGCGGCAGCGAGGATCTCGCGGCGAGTCTCCTCCGGGTCGCCCGGTCGTCGTCCGAGAGGTCGCGGCGTCATCGGTCGAGCTCCAGCATGGTCTCGTCGAGCGTCGCCGGGGCGAGGTGGACCTCGGCGGTGATCCCCTCGGTCATCAGGAGCCGACCGACCTGTTCGAGGTCTCCGGCCGGAACTCGGATCGTGCGACCGGCCAAGATCACGTCGTAGCCCGCTTCGTCGAGGACGGCGAAGGCGTCGGTCCATCGCCGGGTGGCGACCGTGACGGTGCTGCGACCGGCGATGACGTCGTCGGTCGAGCCCATCGCCGCCACCTTCCCACGGGTCATGACCACGAGTCGGTCGGCCTGTACCGCCTCGTCCATGTAGTGGGTCGACACGAGGACGGCAGCACCACGCTCGGCTTGTCGACCGATGAGATCCCAGAACTCGCTGCGTGCCAGCGGCGACACGCCTGATGTCGGCTCGTCCAGGACGAGGAGATCGGGCCGGTGTTGCAGCGCGGCGGTGAATGCGACCCGCCGCTGCATGCCGTGAGGGAGCTCGCCCACCAGCGTGCCTGACTGTTCGGGTGTGTACGCTTCGGGCGCGTCGCCGGGGTCCCCGGCCGAGTTGCGGCCGAACACGTCGGCCCGGAACTCCAGGTTCTCGGCGACGGTGAGGTCGGGCCACAGCCCGAGGTTCTGCGGCACGTAGCCGATGCGACGTCGATGCTCCAGGCGGGGTGCCTCACCGAACAACGTGACGGTCCCGTCGGTGGGTGTGAGCAGGCCGAGCACCATCTTGATGAGGGTCGTCTTCCCGGCGCCGTTCGGGCCGAGCAGGCCGACGACCTCCCCGGCTCGTACCTGGAGGTCGACTGCGTCGACGGCGGTGAACGAGCCGAACCTCCCGGTGACGGCCCGGGCGTCGACGGCACTGGCAACCTCGGGGGCCGGCACGGTCACTGGTGGACCCTCCTGGCTCGGAGCTCGTACACGATCGCTGCGTCTTCGAGCGTCGCGTCGTGCGGGGACGAGCCGGTGGCCCCAGGGTGCCACTGGCGCCAGCGGCGGCCCTGGCGCCAGGCCGTTGCCGGGTCGCTGGGCGAAGGTTCGTCGGTCACGACCCCGGGGATGGCTCGGGTCAACGCCGCCGGCGTACCCGATGCGAGCAGCCGGCCCTCGTACAGCAGCTCCACGCGCTCGGCGCGCTCTGCCTCGTCGAGGTAGGTGGTCGCCGCGACCACCGCGGCACCGTCGGCCGCGGCCGAGGCGATCTGGCGCCAGAGCTCCATCCGGCTGACGGGGTCGACCCCGGTGGTGACCTCGTCGAGGACCAGGAGCTCGGGGCGGGCGAGCAGGGCCATCGAGCCGGCGAGCTTGCGTCGTTGCCCGCCCGACAGCTGTTCGCTGAGCCGGTCACCGAACGGGGCTATGCCGGCTCGCTCCAGCAGCATCGAGGCTCGTGGGCGCCACCGGGAGAGGCGGTGGGCCGCGGCGACGAAAGCCATGTTCTCGTCGACTGTGAGGCCTCGGAACGTGCCGCCGTTGGCCGGTACGTACCCGATGCGTTCCTGGGGGGGAAGGCGCACGGTGCCGTCATGGCCGACGCCCAGCCCCGCCAGCACGCGCGACAAGGTCGACTTCCCGGCGCCGTCGCCGCCGATCACGGCATGGATCACGCCCGGTTCCACGTCGATCGAAACCGCGTCGAGTGCGACGCGATGGCCGAAGCGGACCGTGAGCCCGTCGACGCCCCACCTCATGCTGCCACCGCCGCGGCCGGCCCGCCGGCGACACCGTCACGCTTGCGTTTGGGTGCGAGATCGGCTCGGAATCGGTACACGGCGACGCCGAACACCAACAGGGCCATCGCGACGAGGATCGCCAGTGGAAGCGCCAGGGCGGAGAACGACGATCCTTTCAGGAACACGCCGCGCATCCCCACGATGAACCAGGTCAGGGGGAGCACGTAGCCGATCCATCGAACGCCGGCAGCCATCGACGCGAGCGGGAAGATCATCCCCGACAACATGATCTGGGGCAGCAGGGTCATGATGGCCAGCTGGACCGCTTCGCCCTGGCTCTTCGACACCGTCGAGATGGCCACACCGAGCCCGAGAACCACGAACAGGAACACCAACCCGAACAGGGCGAAGACGACCACCGAGCCCCGGAACGGCACGTCGAACAGCCACAGTCCCGCGAGGGTCACCACGACCATGTCGAGCAGTGCCACCAGGAAGTACGGGGCGATCTTGCCGATCGTGACGTCGATGGGCCGCAACGGCATCACCGCCAGCTGCTCGAGTGTTCCCTGCTCGCGTTCGCGCACCACGCCGAGGCTGGTGACCACCGTGCCGATGAACAGCAGGATCAGCCCGATCAGCGAAGGCACCATCACAATGGCGGTGTTCAGATCGGGGTTGAACAGCACCGTCGGCGCGGTGGCGGGCGGGATCCGCCGCAGGGCGGACTGCGCCACGAACAGCTGGGTGCCGTCGACGAGCATCTGCGATCCGCTCGGGCCGGTGACGATGGCCACCTCGACCTCGGAGTTGCGCAACAGCCTCTCGGCCGATGCGACCGTCCCGGCCTCGTCGATTCGCACGACGTCGTACACGGGATCGAGCGAGGTGGCGACGGTCTGCGCATTCGGTCCCACCACCGCGGTCTGGATGCCGGTCACGTCGAAGCGGGCGGCGTAGCCGAAGATGACCAACAGCATGATCGGCAACCCGATCATTAGCGCCACCGTTCGGCGGTCCCGCCGCATCTGGCGGAACTCCTTCATGATCATCGCTCGCATGGGCGCTCCAAAACTCAACGGTTGTTCAATATCAATACAACATCCGTTGAGTTTGGGTCAACCGCCGCCTTGCCGCGTGTCGGATCTCCGGGGTGCGACCCGCCGTTCGACTGGTGCCAGGTCCACCACACCGTCGCGTGAGCCGAGGGTGGAGCCTCGGATCTGGCGAACCTGTTGCCACACTGCGGCCACTATCAGCTCCTGGTTCGCAGCCCGACGATGTTGGCGATCCAGCAGATCGGTAGCCCACCGCAAGTGCCACGGCAACGACACCGGTCCTGCGAACGGCGAGGAGGGTCGCTCCGATCGCCACTGCATCGGCGATGAGGGGCCGAGCCGGTTGTCCGTGGTCTGGGCGTCGATGGCCGGCGGGGAGGCATCCGCGTCGACGTCGAACTCGACGTTGACCGCGCTGGGGCACCCGTGGCCACGCCCGCCGTGACACGTGTTGC
>JAHECR010000011.1:7563-85934 GCA_024641655.1 Acidimicrobiaceae bacterium | reverse complement strand
CCAGTGATCGGCACACATGTTGTCGATGGTGCACTCGGCGCTCCAGCCCAGCTCCTCGCGGGCCTTCGCCGTGTCGGCGTAGACGACCGCTAGGTCGCCGGCGCGTCGACCGACGATGCGGTGGGCAATGCGATGTCCAACTGCTCGCTCGGCGGCGGCAACGATCTCCAGCACCGAGGTGCCGCGACCGGTCCCGAGGTTCCAGACATGGCGCCCACCGACGACCTGCAGTCGCCGCAGTGCCGCCAGATGGCCCCGCGCGAGGTCGACGACGTGGATGTAGTCCCGGATCGCCGTCCCGTCGGGCGTGTCGTAGTCGCCACCGAACACCGCCAGTTCCGGGAGCTTCCCGACCGCGACCTGCATCACGAAGGGCATGAGGTTGTTGGGGATGCCTCTGGGATCTTCGCCGATGTGACCGCTGGGATGAGCCCCGACCGGGTTGAAGTAGCGCAACAGCCCAACCCGCCATGTCGGATCCGCCGCGGCGATGTCGGTGAGGATCTGCTCGATCATGTGCTTGGTGCGGCCGTAGGGATTGACCGCCCCGGTCGGCGCGTGCTCCTGCAGGGGAGCCACTGCTTCGGCGGCGTACACCGTGGCCGACGAGGAGAAGACGATGGTGGTCACTCCCGCTGCCTGCATGGCCTCGACCAGGGCGAGCGTCGAACCTAAGTTGACGTCGTAGTACCGCAGGGGATCGGCCACCGATTCGCCTACCGCCTTCAAGCCCGCGAAGTGGATGACGCCGTCGATGTCGTAGCCGGCGAACACGTCGCGCATTGCGACGCGGTCGGCCACATCGGCTCGGACGAAGTCGGGCCGTCGACCGGCGATTGCCTCGACGCCGTCGAGGGCCCGTTCGGAGGAATTGTCGAGGTTGTCGACGATCACGCAGTCGTACCCGGCTTCGAGGAGGGCGACTGCGGTGTGACTGCCGATGTAGCCGGCGCCTCCGGTCACCAGGATGGTCTGTCGTCGCATGCCAGCCAGTGTGGGGCATCGACGCGCCGATGCCAATGGGCTCGGGTCGATCTGCCCAGCGGGCCCGCACGACACCACGACACAGAACCCAGGTCAGGCCGCGTCGTCGGAGCGAAGACCCCTACGAGACGCGACACGACGCGGGAATACTCCGCACCGATCGCTGGTTGCTCCCAAGCGTCCCAGGACTTGTATATGGGACACGCAGGTTTCCTTATGGCTCCGTTCCGTGGGGCCGTTCGATGGAGGTATTCCCATGAGCATGCTGGCCACCGATCCCGTTCTCGACACCATGATGCGTCGGTTCGACCGCCTCTTCGGCGAGCGAGGGACCTTCGAGGGAGCGCCCGTCGCGACCGTCCCCCTCGACGTCACCCGCCACGACGACCGTCTCGTGCTCGAGTTCGACCTGCCGGGGATCGATCCCGGCGACATCGACGTCACCATCGACGGGCGCGAGCTGACCGTGCACGCCGAGCGTCACCTCACCGTCCCCGAAGACGCGACCCGAGTGCGCAGTGAACGGGTGTCGGGCATCTTCGAGCGTCGAGTACAGCTCGGCGATTCCCTCGACGTCGATGCGCTGACCGCCGACCACCACCACGGCGTGCTCCAGATCATCATCCCGGTCGCCGCCGCGGCGAAACCCCGAAAGGTCGCGATCGGCAGCGCGGTCGACGTGGAGGAGACCACGAACTGACCGTGCCGGCTGACGGCGACCCGAGCGGGCCGGACTCGGCGCCAGGCGTCGGCCCGGCCCGCTACGCTTCCCCGGTGAGCGACAGGGGGATCCGACGATGGCTGTGAGCGCATACGTCCTCATCCAGATCGAGATGGGAAAAGCCGTCGAGGTCGCCAACCGCATCCGCGAGATCCCCGGCGTGGTCAGCGCCGACATCGCGACCGGGCCCTACGACATCATCGTCCGGACGTCTGCTGCGACGATGGACGACCTCGGCCGCATGATCGTCGGTCAGATCGAGATGGTGGACGGCATCAGCCGCACCCTCACCTGCCCGATCATCAACCTCTAGCCGACACGGTGGAGGGCAGCGGGCTCAGCTTCCGAGAACCATCGCCCGGATGGCGAGCCCCATCAGGAACAGACTCCCACCGGCATACAGCAGGTACCGCTGGTCCTCCATCTGCTGGCGGTAGCCGTACAAGATCGCGACCGTGACGATCATCGAGAAGCCGTAGAGGTAGTGCTTGTCGGGCGGCTCGAGGTCCTCGGCGGACTGGATGGCCACCCCGAGCGCCGCCTGCCCGAAGATCAGGACCTGGCAGGCGATGATGAAGACCCAGAGCCAACGGCTGCGCAGCGATGGACGGAAATGGGCCCCGAGCGCCCACAGACCCGCGCACGCGTTCGAGAAGATCACCACGAACGCGTCGACACGATGGATCGTGCGCAGCGCCGAAGCAACGATCACACGCCACTGCCCTTGCCGGTGGAAGTCACCGCGACGCTGTAGCTCCACAATTCGGCCGTGAGTCCCATGGGACGAGGCGGGGCCTCACCGTGGGGGGTGCCGCCGTGGGCGTGCGCGTTCGCTGCGCTCTCGGAGCCGCGCCACGCCTCGAACGATGCCTCGTCGGCCCAACGCGTGACGACGAGCCACTGCGTGCGATCGTCCTCGGGCTTGAGGAGCTCGAACCCCTCGAAGCCGGGCGCATCGTCGACCGCGCCGGCACGCGCCGCGAACCGGTGTCCGACCTCGTCGCCCATTTCCTTGGGAACCGTGATGGCGTTGATCTTGATGATGGTCATCGTTCCATCATTGCTGATCGGGACCCTCCAGCCCACGCCGCCGAGTGATCTACGCGCCAACGGGGGCATCGCTTCTCAGGAGAGCACCGACAGACGAAACGGTGCGCCCTGGGCACGCGGCGTCGCGGGGTCGACGAACCACTCGGTGCCGAAGGCCGCGAGGAACACCTCCTCGGGCATGGTGAGGAAGAACGCATCAGGCCCGATCTGGCTGGCGTGGGCCCGCATCGCATTACGTTTGCGCTCGAGTACCGACGACACGTCGATCGCATGGGACAGGTCCTCCTCGGGCATCCCGAAGGTCTCGCGGTCGAGGCGGTCTCGGGGGTCGTCGTCGAGGTCCCCCATCTCGGCCTCGGCGACGAGGTGCTCCAGGAGTCGCGTCCGGTTCATGGTCGCCCAGAGCACTTTGGTGACACCGGCCTGAGCCGCGGCCCGGGTGCCGACGCGATGCACCTGGATGTGGTCGGGGTGGCCATAGCCCCCGTGTGGGTCATACACGGTGAGGAGGTCGGCGCGTTCGTCGGCGAGGATCGCTGCGAGCCGGTCCGCGGCCTCGGCGAGGTCGGCCTGCCAGAAACAGGCGGGGTTGTCGTTCGAGGGCGTGTCGATCATGCCCGAGTCCTCGTATCCGAGGAATTCGACGCGAGCCACGCCGAGGATGGCCGCAGAGGCACGGGTTTCCGCGACGCGACGCCGCCAGAGGGGTTCACCGGGTTCCAGGACTCCTTCGACGGGTTCGCCCTGTTCCCCACGCGTCGCGAGCACCAGCACGACCCGGTGACCCTCCTGCGCGGCCAGCGCCATCGTGCCACCCGTGGCGATCGCCTCGTCGTCGGGATGCGCATGGAAGCAGACGATCGTTGCCATGGCTCAGCGCACCGCGCCGGCAGCCATCAGCGCCTCGATCTGCGTCGGGTGGAAACCCCAGTCCATGAGGATTTCGGCGCTGTGCTGGCCCGGGTGCGGCGGAGGCGCGACGATCTGTGCCGGCGTGCGGCTGAAGCGCGGCGCGGGCGCGGGCTGGAGCACGCCGTCGCGCCGGACGAAGGTCCCCCGATCGACGTTGTGGGGATGCCGTGCCGCTTCGTCCACCGACAAGACGGGAGCGAAGCACACGTCGGACCCCGCGAGGACCTCGACCCATTCGTCGCGTGGCTTGGTCTTGAACATCTTGGCCACCCGCACCTTCATCTCGGCCCAACGGGTTCGATCGTTCTGGGGCGGGAGCTCCTCGCGACCGAGGGGCGTCCGCGCCAGGAACTCGGCGTAGAACTGCGGCTCGATGGCACCAATGGTCACGTACTCGCCGTCGGCGCATTCGTAGACGTCGTAGTACGGCGCTCCCGTGTCGATGAAATTCGTGCCCGGCTCGAGCCAGGCCCGCGTCGAGCGGAGCGGCTCGTCCATCTGCTCACCGAGCGCCTTGTAGCCGAGGAGCAGCGTGGTGAGGAGCGCTGATCCGTCGGTCATCGCCGCATCAATCACCTGGCCTTGGCCGCTGCGCAGGGATTCGACGAGCGCAGCGCAGACACCCAACGCGAGCAGCATGCCGCCTCCACCGAAGTCACCGACGAGGTTCGCCGGCGGCGACGGAGCCTGACCGGCGCGGCGCATCAGGCTCAAGGCGCCCGAGAGGGCGATGTAGTTGATGTCGTGACCCGCACGCGCCGCCCACGGGCCGTGCTGGCCCCAGCCGGTCATCCGCCCGTACACCAGACGCGGGTTGCGGCCGAGGCAGACGTCGGGGCCGAGCCCGAGCCGCTCCATGACGCCGGGGCGGTAACCCTCGACCAGCGCGTCGGCATCGTGGATGAGTCGCAACACCGTTTCGGTGGCGTCCGGGTGCTTGAGGTCGACCGCGATCGATCGCCGGCCCCGGTTGAGCGGCTCGAGCGGCGGCGTCGTCGGAAAGGTCTCGGGGACGTGATCGGCCCGGTCGACCCGGATGACGTCGGCGCCCAGATCGGCGAGCATCATGGCGCAGAACGGTCCGGGTCCGATGCTCGCGAACTCGACCACTTTCAGTCCGTGCAGCGGGCCCATCGGCAGGCAACGCTCCTCTCCGTGCAATGGACGAAGACCGTACCCCGGATCCGCCAGGCCGAGGCCAACCCGCCGCCGCGTCCCGTCGTGATCGGCTCAGCGCGCCGAGATGGCAAGCGCGGTGACCGCCTCGATGACCGGTGCCCAGTAGGGGGGCGGCAGATCGTGAGCCATGCCCTCGAGCAGGACGAGCCGGGCGTCGGGGATGACCGCAGCCAGGTGTTCGCCCCCGTCCACACCGATGAGCGGATCGGCGTCGCCGTGGAGGACCAGCGTCGGCACGGTCAGCCGGGACAGCTCCTCCTCGCGGTCGGGTTCGACGCGCATCGCCTCCATCTGGCGGGCACTGCCGCCCGCGTCGGGCGCGCGGTCGAAGCATCGAGCGAAATACGCTGCGGTGTTCTCGGGGTCGAAATGTGCGGGGGTGGCCCACAGTGACCGATGGTGGACACCGTGGGCGATGGCTTCGGCCCGGCGAGCAGGGGTGGGCTCCACGACGGCGAGCGCGCATTCCTCGGTCGGCGCGCCGTACGCGTCGTTGTTGGTCGTGGTACTGAGCAAGATCAGACTCTGCACCCGGTCGGGATGGTCGATGGCCAGCGCCTGCGCGACCAGTCCCCCGAGCGACGCGCCGAGGACGTGTGCCCGCTCGATGCCGAGGGCGTCGAGGACGGACACGACGTCGTCGGCCATGTCGGAAAGGCGATACGCAGGCCCGCCGTCGGGCGCGGGAACGCCGGCGAACCTGCTCGAGAGGCCGCAATCCCGGTTGTCGAGGGTGACCACCCGGAAGGCACGATCCACCAGGCCGAGGACGAACTCGGGATCCCAGAAAAGGATCTGACTGCCGAGCCCACCGATGAGCACCAGCGCGGGGTCCTCGACGAGCCCGGCCTCCTCGTAGTAGATCGACAGGTCACCTGACGGGGCGTAGGGCATGGTGGGGTCAGGTCACATCCGGTCGAGGAGGTCGCGCTTCTTGGCTTCGAACTCGGCGTCGGTGATGGCGCCCCGTCGGCGCAGCGCGTCGAGCTGCTCGATCTGGTCGGGGATGCTGGGACCCGCAGGGGTGGCACCGGCGGCGAAAGCTGCAGCGGTTGCCTGGCCCATCTCCCGGTAGTTCTGGCGTTCGCCGCTCTCCATGGCGCGGTAGATCTCCTGTTGCACCAGGCTCGGCTTGCGGACCGCTTCGAAGGTCTGCTGGCCGCCCTCACCTGCGGACTCGACGCCGAGATCGCCCGCCCCGAGCAGGCGCTCGAACAACGACTGTGAGAAGAACACGGTGTTGATCCGGTCGAGCGGGATCTCGATCCCGCGCTTGGCGATGACACCGCTGCGGTGGATGACCCGCTCGGAAGTGACGACGAAGTTCTCGCTCGTCCAGCGGATGTAATCCTTGACGAAGTTGGCCAAGGCCGCGAGCAGCAGGATCCCGAAGAGGATCCGCACCGCACTGTTGCCGGTGGCCGAGAGCGCGATCACGCCGGCGACCGCGGCAAGACCGAGGAAGCCCGATGCCGGGAAGATCCGCCACCAGTGGGGTCGAAGGTCGAGGACGACCCGCTCGCCTTGATTCAACAACTTCGGAGGGAATGGCACGGCCCGAGGTTACTGCAGCGGTGACGCCCCGGCAGCCGCTCGGCGCAGGCAGTGCGTTCAGGCCCAACCGAGCTCGTCGAGCCTCTGGTCGTCGATGCCGAAGTGGTGCGCCACCTCGTGGACGATGGTGACTCGGACCTCCTCGACCACGTCCTCCTCTCGACGGCAGACCCCGCAGATCGCCCGTCGGTAGATCGTGATCCGGTCCGGCATGACCATGAAGCCGTAGTCGTCGCGTTCGGTGAGCGGCACGCCCTCGTACAAACCCAGAAGCGACGGGTCATCGCCCTCGTCCTCGACGATGACGACGACGTTGTCCATCAGCGCACCGAGTTCCTCTGGCAGTGCGTCGAGCGCGTCGGCGACCAGCGACTCGAAGCGGTCGGGGTCCATGGCGATCACCCACCGAGCATACGAAGAACCTCGCGTGGGCCCGCGGCAACCGACGGTGGCCCCGACGTGAATCGACCTCGTAACCTGCGCTGGTGGAACGACTGCTCGAGGGGCTCACCGAGGACCAACGCCTCGCGGTGACCATCGATGCCCCGCGGCTGCGGATCCTCGCCGGCGCCGGTTCCGGCAAGACACGGGTGCTCACCCGCCGCATCGCCCACCAGGCCCGCTCGTCTGCGCTCGACCCGACCAAGACGCTGGCTTTGACCTTCACGCGGAAGGCCGCAGGCGAGCTGAGGGCACGACTACGGGCGCTCGGTCTGCGTGAGGATGTCAGCGCCGGCACCTTCCACGCCCAGGCCTTCGCGCAGCTGCGCAGCCGTTGGGCCGATCAGGACCTGCGGCCGCCGCAACTGCTCGAACAGCGCGGTCGCATCCTCTACCGGATCCTGCCGAAGACGTTCGATCGCTCCGACCGCCTGGCGATCGTGACCGAGATCGACTGGGCCACCGCGCGCCGGATCACGCCCGAGCACTACCCGGCAGCGGCCGAACAGGCCGGCCGTAGGCTCCCGGTCGGTCCGGCCCAGATCGCGGAGTACTACCGAGCGTTCGTCGAAGAGAAGCACCGTCGCAAGCTGGTCGACTTCGACGACCTGTTGGAGCTGGCGATCCGCTCGATGGCCGATCCTGCCTACGCACAGGCTCGCCACTGGCGCTACCGCCACCTCTTCGTCGACGAGTTCCAGGACGTCAACCCGCTCCAGTACCAGCTGTTGCGCGCCTGGCTGGGCCCGACGTCGACCCTGTGCGTGGTGGGCGATCCGAACCAGGCCATCTACTCGTGGAACGGCGCCGACGCGGGCTACCTCGAGCACTTCGAGCAGCACTTCCCCGGTGGACGAACCGTCGAGCTGCGGACCAACTTCCGCTCGACCCCGCAGATACTGGCGGCGGCGGCAGCGGTCCTCGGCCGCGGCCGACGCCTCGATGCGGTGCGCGCCGACGGGCGCCCGCCCACGATTCGCGCCCTCGCCGACGAGATCGAGGAGGCGCGGAGCATCGCCCGCAAGGTACGCGACTGCCATCGGCCCGGCGGGCGATGGTCACACCAGGCGGTGTTGGTGCGCACCAACGCCCAGACCAGCCTGATCGCCGACGCCCTGCGTCGTGCCGACATCCCGGTCGCGATCCGCGACGGTTCGAGCCTGCTCGACGAACCGAGGGTCGCGGCGCGCCTGACCCAGCTCGAGAACGACCCGAGGCCGCTGCGGACCCTCATGGTCGACCTCCGCATGGAGGTCGACCTCGGCGACCCCGACGACCCCGACGCCGCATCGGCCCCCGGTGAACTGACGCCGGACACTGCCGCCGCGCTACTGAGCCTGGCCGACGACCAGCTCGGGCTCGACAGCGACGCGTCCGTCGCCGATTTCGTGACCTGGTTGCGCACGACGATGCGCACCGACGAGGCCAACGACGGGCGCGACGCAGTGGAGGTGGTGACCTTCCACGCGTCCAAGGGCCTGGAGTGGCCGGTCGTTCACCTCGCGGGCCTCGAGGAGGGGTACGTCCCGATCTCCCATGCGGTCACGCCGGAGGCTCAGGCCGAGGAGCGGCGGTTGCTGTACGTGGCCATCACCCGCGCCCAGGATCAGCTCCATTGCACGTGGGCGCGGGAGCGCCGGTTCGGGACCCGCACCGTGGAACGCCGCCCCTCGCTCTTCCTGAGGGACATGGCGTCGCTGAGCGAGGGGGGCGTCGAGGAACAGGTGCCCACCGACAACCTGTCACGGGTACGCGCCCTGCGGGACCGGCTCGGCGTGCGAGACGAGGCCGAGCCGGAGACCGACGAGCTACGGGAACGTCTGCGGGTCTGGCGCTCCGACACCGCCAAGGCGGCAGCCGTCCCCGCCTATGTCGTGTTCGCCGATCGGACGCTCGACGCGTTGGTGCAGCGCCGGCCAACGACCCTCGAGGCCCTTCGTGACATCCCGGGCCTCGGCCCGGTGAAGATCGGACGCTACGGCGCTGACCTGCTCGCGCTGCTCGGGTGAGGCCCGCACGCGCGCCCCCACCTTCGCATCCGCCACGCTGCGGGAACCCCAGGCGCCCTGAGCGGCAACGTTCGGCAGGGGGGTACTACCCGATGGCGAAGTCCGCCATCAGGGGCGCATGGTCGGAGGGCTTCTCGCCTTTGCGGGCGTTGCGGTCGACGAGGACGAAGTCGGCGCTCGCAGCGAGCGGTAGACTCGCCAGCACGAAGTCGATCCGCATGCCCTGCCGTTTGTGGAACCGCCCCGCGGTGTAGTCCCAGTAGGTGAACAGGCCGTCGACATCGGGGTAGCGGGCACGGAAGACGTCGACGAGGCCCCAATCGAGGAGCTCCTCGAAGGCCGCGCGTTCAACCGGCGTGACGTGGGTCGAGCCCGCAAAGGCACCGATGTCCCAGACGTCGCGGTCGCCGGGCGCGATGTTAAAGTCGCCCAGCACCGCCACGGGCGCTTCGGGGTCGCACACGGCGTCGAGGTGGGCGCGCAGGCGCTTCAACCAGGCGAGCTTGTACTGGAAGTGCTCGTCGTCGAGGGCCCTCCCGTTTGGGGTGTATGCGCTGGCCACCCGCACCCCCCCACACGTCGCCCAGACGATGCGGGCGTCACGATCGGGCTCGCCACCGTCGGAAAAGCCCGGCGATGGGTCCTCGAGCCCCACACGGCTCACGATCGCCACACCGTTCCACCGACCCTCGCCATGGTGCACGCTTGCGTAACCGAGGTCGGCGAACACCTGCGCCGGAAACGCATCGTCGTCGAGCTTGGTCTCCTGCATGCACAAGACATCGGGCTCCATGAGCTCGAGCCACTCGACGACTCTCGGGAGCCGGGCGTTCAGGGAGTTCACGTTCCACGACACGATGCGCACCGTCCCGACGATAGTTGGCGAGCCGGCCACGTCCTCGGGACCGCTGCACCTCCCGACGCCGCGCGCCGGTCGGCTCCGGCGCTCGCCCACCCGCTCACCTCCTAAGCTGGCCAGCGTGACCGACAGCCAGACCTCCCCCATCACGGCAGGTGCGTCGCGCGTCGGCTCCCCAGGCCAGAACGAGTGGCTCGTCGAGGAGATGTACGCCCAGTACCTCCAGAGCCCGACGTCGGTCAGCGAGAGTTGGCGCGACTTCTTCGCCGATTACCGACCCATGAGCGGCTACGGCGCTCGCCCCCCGGGTAACGGAGCGGCGCCGGCTCCGACCGCGGCACCCCCATCGACCCCTGCCCCGTCGCCGTTGCCGATTCCCTCGGGCAACCGGCCGGCGCCGGAGCCGACGGGTGAACCCATCCGTGGTGTCGCCGCCCGCATCGTCGCGAACATGGAGGCGAGCCTCGGCGTCCCCACGGCCACCAGCTTTCGCGAGGTGCCTGCGCGTCTCCTCGAGGTGAACCGCAAGGTCATCAACGGCTATCTGGGGAGGACCCGCGGGGGCAAGATCTCCTTCACCCACCTGATCGGATACGCCGTCGTCCGGGCGATCGCCGACGGCGTGCCGTCGATGAACGCCTCGTTTTCGACCGATGCCGAGGGGACGCCTCGCATCACCCACCACGACGACGTGAATCTCGGCATCGCCGTCGATCTCCAGAAGAGCGACGGTTCCCGCACTCTGATGGTCCCGGCCATCAAGGCCGCAGACAAGATGGACTTCCGGACGTTCGTCGAAACCTACGAAGATCTCATCCGTCGCGCTCGCAACAACAAAATCACCGCCGACGATCTCGCCGGCGTGTCGGTGAGCCTCACCAACCCCGGCGGATTCGGGACGCTCCAGTCGGTGCCGCGCCTGATGCCGGGCCAGGGCGTGATCGTCGGTGTCGGCACGATCGACTACCCCACGGGTTTCAGCGCCGCCGACCCCCGGACGCTGGCCGAGCTGGGCCTCTCCAAGGTCATCACGCTGACCTCCACCTACGACCACCGCATCATCCAGGGCGCGGAGTCGGGCCTGTTCCTGCGACGCATCCACGAACTGCTCCTCGGCGAGGACGACTTCTACATCGATGCCTTCCGTTCGATGGGCATCCCGTACGAGGCCGTGAAGTGGCGACGCGACGTGATGCCGGTCGATCACACCGCTGCCATGCTCGAGAAGCAGGTGCAGGTCAACACCGTCATCAACGCCCATCGGGTACGCGGCCACCTCATCGCCGATCTCGACCCGCTCCGCCTCAAGGAACCGCACACCCACAGCGAACTCGATCCGGCCACCTACGGGCTCACCATCTGGGACCTCGACCGTGAGTTCTTCGCGCGCGGCATCGGCGGCGTCGACCCCGTCGGTGAGTCGCCCCGCATGGCGTTGGGAGACATCCTCGGCGTCCTACGCGACGCGTACTGCCGCACCATCGGCGTCGAGTACATGCACATCCAGGAACCCGAGGAGAAGCGCTGGATCCAGCGGCACGTGGAGACACCGGGTGCGCACGTGCCCGACGACGAGAAGCGCCACATCCTCGATCGGCTCAACGCTGCCGAGGCCCTCGAGCGCTTCCTCGGCACGAAGTACGTGGGGCAGAAGCGATTCGGTCTCGAAGGCGGCGAGAGCGCAATCGTGATCCTCGACGCGCTCTGCAGCGATGCCGCCGACGACCAACTCGACTCGGTGCAGTTGGGCATGGCCCACCGGGGTCGCCTCAACGTGCTCGTCAACATCGTCGGCAAGGCGTACCAGAAGCTCTTCAGCGAGTTCGAGGGCAAGCTCGACGCCAACTCGATCCAAGGGTCCGGCGACGTCAAGTACCACCTCGGGCAGACGGGCACCTTCACCGGAAGGTCGGGGAACGCCATCCCTTTGGTGCTCGCGGCCAACCCGTCCCACCTCGAGGCGGTCGACCCCGTCGTCGAGGGGATGGCGAGGGCCCGGATGGATCAGATCGAACCCGATCCCGGCGACTTCCCCGTGCTCCCGCTGCTCATCCACGGCGACGCCGCCTTCGCCGGTCAGGGCGTCGTTGCCGAGACCCTGAACTTCTCGCAGATCCCGGGGTACCGGGTGGGTGGAACCATCCACCTGGTCATCAACAACCAGGTCGGGTTCACGACCAGTCCCGACTCGGCGCGCAGCTCGGTGTATCCCACCGACGTCGCCAAAATGGTCCAGGCCCCGATCTTCCACGTCAACGGCGACGACCCCGAGGCCTGCGTGCGTGTCGCCCACCTCGCGTTCGCGTATCGACAGCGGTTCCACAAGGACGTCGTAATCGACATGTGGTGTTACCGGCGCCACGGCCACAACGAGGGCGACGATCCCAGCTACACCCAGCCGCTGATGTATCGCCGCATCGACGAACACCGCTCGGTACGCAAGCTCTACGTCGAGTCGCTGGTCAAACGCGGCGACATCACCATCGACGAGGCCGAGCAGGCGATGGACGACTTCCGAGCCAAGCTCCAGGCCGCGCTCGATGCGACCCGCGACGCCGGCGAGGCGCCGAAGGCCATCGAGCGAACCCGACGTCCCTTGCGCGGAGTGCTCCCGGCGGTCCTCACAGCCGTGCCCGTCGACACCCTCGACGAGGTCGCGACGGCCCTCGCCACCGTCCCGGATGGGTTCCGACGGCACCCCAAGCTCGCCCAGCAGTTCGAAGCGCGCGACGCGATGTACGCCGGAGGCCACGTGGACTGGTCCTTCGCTGAGTCCCTGGCCTTCGGATCGCTGCTGCGCCAGGGCATCACCATTCGCCTCGCGGGCCAGGACTCACGTCGGGGAACCTTCTCCCAGCGCCACTCCACGCTGGTCGACTACGACACAGGCCAGGAATACCGGCCCTTGCAGACCATGGCGGCGCGCGGTGGGTCCAAGCTCTGGATCTACGACTCGCTGCTGTCGGAATACGGCGCGCTCGGGTTCGAGTACGGCTACTCCATCGGGAACCCCGACGCGCTGGTGATCTGGGAGGCGCAGTTCGGCGACTTCATGAACGGCGCGCAGATCATCATCGACCAGTTCATCGTCGCAGCCGAGGACAAGTGGGGTCAGCAGTCGGGGCTGGTCCTGCTGCTCCCCCACGGGTTCGAGGGCCAGGGTCCCGAGCACAGCTCGGCGCGCATCGAACGGTTCCTGTTGCTCGCGGCAGAGGGCAACATGACGATCGTCAACGCCTCCACGTCGGCGCAGTACTTCCATGCGCTACGCCGCCAGGCGCTCCAGGAACACAAGCGCCCGCTCATCTTGTTCACGCCGAAGTCGCTCTTGCGTGCCCACGTGGCGCGCAGCGCCGTCACCGAACTCACCGACAATGGCTTCGGCCTCGTCCTGGCCGACCGTGGAGTCACCGACCCGGCAGCGGTCAAGCGCATCGTCTTCGCCTCGGGCAAGGTCAGCCACGAGGCCATCGCGCACCGGGACGAGATCGGCGCCCCCGCCGCGGTGGAACGGGTCGAGCAGCTCTACCCCTGGCCCACCGAGGCCGTCGCTGCAGCTGTGGCCCGGTACCCGAAGGCCGATGACATCGTCTGGCTCCAGGAAGAGCCCGAGAACATGGGCCCGTGGAACGCCGTCAAGGGTCGGCTCTACGAGCAGTTCGAGCACAGCCACCACATCCATCGGGTGAGCCGTTTCGAGTCCGGCAGCCCGGCAACCGGCTCGAGCGCGGTCCACACGTGGGAACAGGCCGACCTTCTCGACCGCACCTTCAGCGGACTGTGAGCCACTGACCGGCCCGCCAGCAGCCGGCCTCGCTGAGCGGATCGACTGCGAGCCGGCCTTTGGAGTAGCGCCGGCCATCGGGGGGGAAACCCCACCGCCGATCCGCCAGGCTCCACCCTGTCGGCACGGCCGCCGAGGGATCACGATGCGGTCATGGCTTCGACACTTGCACTGCCCGCACCCGACCGGTCCCAGATCCCACCCGATCCGCTGGTCCAGACGCGGGACCTGACCCGCATCTGGGGTCGCGGCGACGCCGCCCAGATCGGCGTTTCACGCGTGAACCTCGATCTCCACCGGGGGGAAGTGGTCGCCATCGTCGGCCCATCGGGCTCGGGGAAGTCGACCCTGGGCGCGCTCCTCGCCGGCATCGACACCCCGACGTCGGGCTCCCTCGTCGTCGCCGGCCGCCGCATCGACGCGCTGAAGGCCGACCGGCTGGCGGCCTGGCGCGCCGAGACCGTGGGCATCGTCTTCCAGGACTTCCACCTCCTTCCCACCCTGACCGCGCAGGAGAACGTCGAGCTCGCGCTCGAGCTCGGTGGGGTCCGGCGTCGACGCCGGCGTCCTGCTGAGGCAGCCCTCGCCGCAGTCGGTCTGCTCGACAAGGGCAACCGCCTCCCGAGCCAGCTCAGCGGCGGGGAGCAGCAGCGGGTCGGCATCGCCCGCGCCATCGCCCGCCGTCCGGTCCTGCTCGTCGCCGACGAGCCCACCGGGAGCCTCGATCAGCGGACCGGGCACGAGGTCTTCGACCTCCTGTGCGGGCTGGCGGCCGGCGGAACCACGGTGGTGTTCATCACCCACGACCCTGCGCTGGCCGAGGCCGCAGATCGCATCGTGACGATGATCGACGGACGCGTGGCGGGGGTGCAGTGATGCGATCCCTGCTGCGACAGTTCCGCCGGGCACCCGGACGCGTCATCACGAGCGTGCTCGCGCTGGCCCTGGCCGTGGGCGCGATCGGGGTGCTCGCCATTCCCACCGTGTCGGAGGGCACCCTTCACCAGCTGGCCGCCGAGGACGGGCTGGCCGATATCGTGGTCACCACGAGCCCGCTGTCGCCCGACCAGCTCCACCGGGTTGCCGGCATCGACGGCGTCACCGCCGCCGAGGGAGCAATCGACCGAGCGGTCCGTCTGGCCGATGGTCGCCATGCCCGTCTGGTGGGCCTCGACATCGGACCCGACCAGACGATCAACCGCCTACACCTCGACGCCGGCGCCCTACCCCGCCAACACGGCGAGGTGGTCACCAGCGCAGACCTCGCGCCCGTGGGCGCCCAGGTCGAGATCGGGGGCGTGTCCCTCACCGTCGTCGGCCACGGCGGGACGATCTGGTGGTCTGGTAGTACGGCGTTGTTCACCGACCTCGACACGGCCGCGATGGTCACCGGTCTCGCGGGCACCAACACGCTCGCCATCACCGCCGCCGACGACGACATCGACTCGTTGCGTTCCATCGCGGCGTCGATGCGCTCCGCGCTGACGGACGAAGGGGCCCGATTCGTGGACTTCCCCTCGTTCCTACCCGATGGCTCCACGCCGATCGATGCCGACATCGCGCAGGTGAGCCAGCTGATCGGGATGCTCGGCGTCGTGGCCGGCATCGTCGCCCTCGTCTTGTTGGCATCCACCACGAACACCCTGATCTCCGAGCGGACCCGTGAGGTCGCGGTGATGCGGGCGCTCGGCGCGCAGAGCCGACCGCTGCGTCGACGACTCCGCGCCATCGCGGTGGTGATCGCCGCGGCGTCGCTGCTCATCGGACTTCCACTGGGGATCGTCATCGCCAACGTGATCGCGCGGCTCGTGCTCGAGCAGTTCGTCGGGATCACGCCCGCTCTGGCGTGGAGCTGGCCGGTCGTCGCGGGGAGCGCGGTGTTCGCCCTGGTGGGCGCCCGCCTCGTCGCGGCGCGGGCGGCACGCCGGGTCACCGGCGTGGCGCTTGCCGAAGCGCTCCGCGACCGCGAAGGTGCGCCGTACGGGCGACGCTGGTCGGAACGGGCCCTGGCACACCTGCGACTCGGGAGCCTCCAGACCCGACTCGCGACGAGGGCCTCGCTGCACCAGCGGGCCCGCGCCACCGCGGTCGTGCTGCAGATCGCTGCGGCGGTCGGCGCCGTGGTGGTGATCATCGGTCTCACGATGTCGGTCAACCGTTACAACGGCTCCGTCGACGCCCCGTGGCGCTGGGAGTCGCTGACCCGAGCCGAGGACCCCGGACTCCCCTTCGCGGTCGACACCGTCTCGGAGGCCGACGGCGCCGAGGCGGGCGTGTGGACGACCGGTGAAGTCGACGGGTGGGACATGGACGTGTTCGGGCTGCGACCCGGAACCGAGCTGTTCCACCCCCAGCTGCGCGACGGCCGCACCATCAGAGCCGGCTCCCACGAGGCCCTCGTCAGCGCCGGTTTCGTGGCTCGCACCGACGTTCGGGTGGGCGACGAGATGCTGCTGGAGCTCGCGTCGGGTCCAGCGCGCTATCTCGTCGTCGGGACCGTCGAGGACGGCGGCCGGTCGGTGTACGTGGACCGCGCCGACGTCGCCACCGACCTGGGCGCTCCCGGGATGGCGAATACGGTGTGGTCCGCCGACGCGTCACCGACGATGCTGCTCGACGTCGGCACGAGGACCTCGACCGCTGGCGAGCTGGCTACAGAGGACGAGGCGGCGCGTCACGCGATCGTGCTCATCTTCGGCTCGATCGCGGGCGTCGTTGCCGGAGTCGCAGCGCTGGCCGTGGCCTCGACGATGGCCGTGAACCTCTACGAGCGTCGTCACGCGCTCGCCGCCATGCGCGCCCTCGGCGCCGGGCAACGCGACCTGCGCAAGGTGGTCCGACGTGAGCTGTTGGGCCTCGCGGCGCTCGGTCTCGCGCTCGGCGTCGTTGGGGGTTGGTTCGGCACCAAGGGCATCATCGCCTCGTTCGAGGCATCCAACGCGGTCGACATCGGCACGGTCTTCGCCGTCTCGGCGGTCCCGGTGATCGCGCTCGCCACGCTGGCCGCGGTCTCGGTGCTCGCCTCGCTCGCCGTCCGGTCCGCATCCAGCCGATCGATCGCTGTGACCCTTCGGGGCGCCGCATGAGCGAGACTGTCTTCGTGACCGACCCGCAGACGCTCACTTCTTCACCGGCCCCGCCGGCGGAGACGTCGGCACCCGCACCGTTCGAGTGGGACCGGGAAACGGTCGTTGCGCTCGCCCGCCAGTGGTACGAGCCGCTCGCCCAACCCGAGGGGTGGCTCGCGGTGGCGTACCTGCTGGTGGGAGTCATGACAAGTGCGGTGTTCTTCGTCGCAGCGCTGGCGCTGGCAACGATCGTCTTCGGGCTGACCTTTGCCGGAATCGGTCTGCTGCTGGTGGTTCCCTGGTTCGCCGCGATCAGCGCCTTCGCCCGCGCCGAGCGCGCCATGGCAGGTTGGGTGGGCGTCGAGATCGCCGAACGCCCCACCACGGTCGTGCACGGCGTCTGGATCGGCGCCCTCCGCCGTGCCTGGTCCGACGCTGCCCGGTGGCGACAGGTGGCCTTCGTCGCCGCCAACGTGCTCGTCGGCCCGGTGTTCTACGCCATCGGTGTGCTGCCCTACGCGGTCGTGGCTCAGCTCGCCTTCGGGGCCAACGTCGTTCCCTTCTGGAACCTGCACATCTCCGGCGGCGGCCTCCTCCTTTCGCTGCCGCTGATCGCGCTTCTGCTCGCGGCAGGGCCGAGGGTCGCGATCTGGGTCGCGCACCGCAAGGCGGCCTTCGCGTCGTGGTTCCTCGGCCCGGATCGCCTCGCCGAGGCCGAACAGCGGGTGTCGGCGCTGACCGGGCAGCGCGAAGAAATCCTCGATGCCGTGGCGCGCGAGCGCCGCCGCATCGAACGCAACCTGCACGACGGGGTGCAACAGCAACTGGTGGCCATCGGCCTCGACCTCGCCATGGCCGCAAGCCACCTGGACCGCGACCCCGAGCGGGCTCGGGTGCTGGTACTCCAGGCGCGCGACAAGGTGCAGGGCTCGATCGGTGAGCTGCGCCAACTCGGCCGGGGGCTACATCCGGCGATCCTCGAGGATCGCGGGGTCGATGCCGCGCTCTCGGCGATCGTCGCCGGCGCCCCGATCCCCATCTCCGTGCGCGTCGAGCCCGACCTCGACCTCGACACCGACGTGGCCGAGACCGTCTACTTCATCGCCAACGAGGCGATCGCGAACATCTTGAAGCACGCACACGCCCGGGTCGCGTCGGTGCACGTGATCGGACTCGGTGACCGCGTGCGGGTCACGATCCACGACGACGGTTCCGGGGGGGCTGACGTGTCCGAGGGAACCGGTTTGGCGGGGATGCGAGCGCGGGTCCACGGCGTGGACGGGACGCTGACCATCACGTCGCCTCGTGGTGGGCCCACCACGATCACCGCGGAGATCCCCCGTCATGGCTAGGCCCGGCACCCACGAATCGTACGAACGGCCGCCGATTCGCGCCGTCGTCGCCGACGACTCGGTGCTGCTGCGCGACGGCATCGTTCGGCTCCTGACCGATGACGGCATCGAGGTGGCCGCGGCGGTCGGCGACGCACCCTCGCTGCTCGACGCGGTCGCCGACCACGAACCGGACCTCGCGCTGATCGACGTGCGCATGCCGCCCACCCATACCGACGAGGGTGTCCGGGCCGCGTTGGAGATCCGCCGCTCACACCCCGCCGTGGCGGTCCTCGTGCTCTCGCAGTACGTCGAGGAACGATACGCCGGCGACCTCCTGGCCGGCGACGTCGCGGGCGTGGGCTACCTCCTGAAGGATCGTGTCATCGACACGCAGGACTTCCTCGCTTCGTTGCGCCGGGTGGCCGCCGGCGGCAGTGCCGTCGACGCCGAAGTCGTGAGCCAGCTCCTGGCCCGCTCCCGTCAGGGGCTGGAGCTCGAGCGACTCACCCCCCGTGAGCGCCAGGTGCTCGGATTGATGGCCGAAGGCCTGTCGAACGCCGGCATCGGTGAGCAGCTCGTCATCTCGCAGGGCGCGGTCGAAAAGCACATCACCAACGTGTTCATGAAACTCGGGCTCGAGCCCGAAGACGGCGCCCACCGAAGAGTCCTCGCCGTGCTGACCTATCTACGCGCCGGCCGGTAGCTCCGCCCCCGAGGCCGCGCCTGGTCGGGCGCGTCCGACCGGCTCAGGTCGACAGTCAGGTGAGCGTGACGCCCAGGACGGCTTCGAGATCAACGAGCGCCTGGGGTCCGCTGGTCACCTTGATCGTCGTCATTCCCATGGCCCGGGCGGGCTTGAGGTTGATGCCGAGGTCGTCGAGGAACACGCATGCGGTGGCCGCGACGCCGAGCGCCTCGCACGCGATCTCGTAGAACCTCGTCTCGGGCTTGCGGACCCCGACCTTGGACGACTCCACCACGACGTCGACCAGCCCCAGGACCGAGGCCGTCGGAGCAGCCGCCTCGTCGGGTCGGGACGTCGGTTCGGAGACGACGTTGTTCGTCACGATCGCGGTCTTGTGGGTCCCGCGGAGCCGCTCGATGGCCCGCACCATCTCCGGACGCACGGTCGTCGCCAGACAGGCGAGCACCTCGCGCGCATCGAGCGTGTGACCGAGTGCTGCAGCCTCGGCCTCGAAGAGCGACGCGAACTCGTCGCGCCCGACGTCGCTGCGCTCGAAGCGGGCCCAGGCGTTGGTGTCGGGGTTGGTACTGTTGATGTGCCGGATCAGCCCCGGGGGCAGCCCGGTACGGGCCTCGTAGGCCGCGAACCCGTCGAAGGGGCTGGTGGTGACGACCCCGCCGAAGTCGAACAACACTGCGTCGAACAATGCTGTTTCGGACGACGCTGCCTCGGAACTCCCGGCCTCGATCACCCGGCGAGCGTACGTGACGGCCCTGCCGACGCGAGAAAGCGGAGAGGAAGGCGCCCGATCCTTCCTCTCCGCAACGTCACCTGGCTATCGCCTGGCTCCGTCCTCGTTGTGGTCCGCAGAACCGACCCGATGGAGGGGGATCGGTCTGGTCGGTGCTGCGGTGTTGCATCGCCACCACGAGCTGATGAAGATCACTGTAGGTATCGCCGGCACTGGCGTGAATGGGTAGAACCCTCGTCGACGGGGCGCAAGATGGTCCGCTCGACGCACACGCAACAGGCGATATCGCCCTTGCGCCAGGGCCGCAGACCGCCAGCGTGGCCCCGCGGACCTCCGTCAGCGCCGCGCACCGCCGCTACCCTCTGCGATCATGGCCGCCGAATACATCTTCACGATGCACAAGTGCTCTCGCTTCTACCCACCCGACCGCGAGGTACTCAAGGACATCAGCCTGTCGTTCTTCCCCGGGGCAAAGATCGGCGTGCTCGGTGCGAACGGAGCGGGCAAGTCGTCGCTGCTGAAGATCATGGCGGGGCTCGACGACGGGTACAGCGGCGAGGCACGGCTCACGCCCGGCTTCACCGTCGGCTACCTCGCCCAAGAACCTGACCTCGACCCCGCCAAGGACGTCCAAGGCAACGTGATGGACGGTGTCGGCGAGGTCGCCTCACTGCTGACCAGATACGACGAGGTCCTGGCCGCCTGGTCGGACCCCGATGCGGACTACGAGAAGCTCGGCGAAGATCAGGCCGAGCTCGAGCGCCAGATCGAGGCCAAGGGCGCATGGGATCTGCAGCGCAAGGTCGAGATCGCCATGGATGCGCTGCGGTTGCCGCCGAGCGACGCCGCGGTTGGGAACCTCTCCGGCGGCGAGCGTCGCCGCGTCGCGCTCTGTCGCCTCCTGCTCAGCGCGCCGGACCTGCTGCTGCTCGACGAGCCCACGAACCACCTCGACGCCGAGTCGGTGGCCTGGCTCGAACGCTTCCTCCAGGAGTACGCCGGGACGGTCGTCGCCATCACCCACGACCGCTACTTCCTCGACAACGTGGCGGGCTGGATCCTCGAACTCGACCGCGGGCGCGGTATCCCCTACGAGGGCAACTACTCGGGCTGGCTCGAGCAGAAGACCGCCCGCCTCAAGCAGGAGGAACGCCACGACTCGGCTCGGCAACGCACGCTGGCCCGCGAGTTGGAATGGGTGCGTATGGCGCCGCGGGCCCGCCAGGCGAAGGGCAAGGCCCGTCTCGCCGCCTACGACAAGCTGCTCGCCGACGCTCGGGCCGCCGAGGGCCGCGACCAGGATCTCCAGATCACGATCCCGGTCGATCAGCGTCTCGGCGACCAGGTCATCGAAGTCGAGCACCTCCGCAAGGGGTTCGGGGACAGACTCCTCATCGAAGACCTGACGTTCTCGCTCCCCAAAGCCGGCATCGTGGGCATCATCGGCGCCAACGGCGCCGGCAAGACCACACTGTTCCGGATGCTCACCGGTCAGGAGCAGCCCGACGGAGGCACCATCACCATCGGCAGCACCGTCGAGCTCGGCTATGTCGACCAGTCGCGCGACAGTCTCGCCGCCGACAAGACCGTCTACGAGGAGATCACCGGCGGCGTCGACAACCTCGTCGTCGGTGGTCGCGAAATCCACGGACGGGCCTATGTCGCGTCCTTCAACTTCAAGGGGTCCGACCAGCAGAAGACCGTCGGCGTCCTGTCGGGCGGCGAGCGCAACCGCGTGCACCTCGCCAAGGTCCTGCGCTCGGGCGCCAACGTGCTGCTGCTCGACGAGCCCAGCAACGACCTCGACGTCGACACCTTGCGGGCGCTCGAAGCCGGCCTCGAGGACTATCCCGGCTGCGCGGTGGTGATCAGCCACGACCGGTGGTTCCTCGACCGCGTGGCCACCCACATGCTCGCATTCGAAGGCGACAGCCAGGTGCGCTGGTTCGAGGGCAATTTCAGCGAGTACGAGGCCTACCGCAAGAAGGAGCTCGGCGCCTCCGACCAGCCCCACCGCATCAAGTACAAGCCCCTCACGCGCTAGTCCCCTTCGTGACGACGGGACGATCACGCCAGCTCGGCTGGACCCCCGAGGCGCTCTTCGCGGTCGGCGCGGTCTCCCAGTACCTCGGCGCGTCGATCGCCGTCCACCTCTTCGACCGCCTCGATCCCGCCGGTGTGGCCTGGCTCCGGGTGCTCGGAGCCGGGGTCCTCGTCGTCGCGATCCGGCGACCCTGGCGGCGTCGTTGGGCCCGCGGGACATTTGCGTGGACCGCGGCGTTCGGCATCTGCCTGGCGCTGATGAACCTGTGCTTCTACCTGGCGATCGACACGCTGCCGCTCGGGAACGCCGTCGCCTTCGAGTTCTGGGGCCCCATTGCGGTGGCCGCGCTCGGCTCGCGCACCAGGCGGAGCGCGCTGGCACTCGTTTTCGCCGTCGCCGGCATCGCGCTGTTGAGCGGCATCGCGCCGAGCGGCTCGGCCTCCGGAGTGTTCTTCGCCGTCGCGGCAGGGGGAGCCTGGGCCGGCTACATCGTGCTCGGCCACCGTGTGGCCCGCACCGGCCTGGCAGCCGACGGCCTCGGTGTGGGCATGCTGATCGGCCTCCTCGCCGTCGCGCCGTTCGGGGTGCCGCACCTCGGGCCGGCGCTCGTCGCACCGGGCCTGCTGCTCGCCGCGCTGGCCACCGGCGTGTTGTCCAATGCCGTCCCCTACGTGCTCGACCAGGTCGTGCTCCAACGAGTCGAGGTGGCCCGCTTCGCGTTGCTCCAGTCGATGTTGCCCGTCTCGGCGACCGTGCTCGGCTTCTTGTTGTTGGCGCAACGTCCCAGTGGGGGCGAGCTCGTCGGGATCGGCCTGGTGGTGGTGGCGCTCGCGCTCCGAGGCCGGGCTGCGGCCACCGAGCCCGTGGCACCGTGAAGCGTCGCGGCCCCGGTCTCGGGCGAGCGGCCCCGGGGGCGCCGCTACGCTCGGCGCCATGAGCGACTATCACGCACCCTTGTCCGACATGGCGTTCGTGCTCGACGAGATCGCCGACATCGACCGGCTCGCCCAACTGAGCGCGTTCGCCGACGCCGGGCTCGACGCGCTCCCGGACGTGCTCGCCGAGGCCGGACGGTTCTTCGCCGAGGTGATCGCACCCACGAACCGCACCGGCGATCTCGAAGGCAGCGTGCGCAACCCCGACGGCAGCGTCACGACGCCCGACGGGTTCCTCGAGGCCTACCGCCACTACGTCGATGCCGGCTGGGGGGCGATGGCCTTCGATCCAGAGTACGGCGGCGGCGGGTTCCCCTGGGTGGTCGGCATCGCCATCACCGAGATGCTGACCGCTGCCAACATGGCGTTGTCGCTCAACCCGATGTTGACGCAGGGCTCCATCCACGCGTTGACCGCGCACGGCAGCGACGTCCAGAAGGCGCGCTGGCTGCCCAAACTCATCAGCGGCGAGTGGTCGGGAACGATGAACCTCACCGAGCCCCAGGCGGGCTCCGACGTGGGAGCACTCACCACGCGGGCGGTCCCGCAACCCGACGGCTCCTACCTCCTCAGCGGCCAGAAGATCTTCATCACCTGGGGCGAACACGACCTCACCGACAACATCGTGCACCTGGTGCTTGCGCGGACACCCGATGCGCCAGCAGGGACCAGGGGTATCAGCTTGTTCATCGTCCCCAAGCACCTCGTGGAGCCCGATGGCTCCCTCGGTGCCCGCAACGACGTCCACTGCGTTTCACTCGAGCACAAGATGGGCATCCATGCCTCGCCCACCTGCGTGCTCCAGTTCGGCGAAAATGGCGGGGCGGTGGGCTACCGCATCGGAGACGAACACGCGGGTATGCGATACATGTTCACGATGATGAACCAGGCCCGTCTGGCCGTGGGCCTCGAGGGCCTTGCCGTCGCCGAACGCTCGTATCAGCAGGCGCGCGCCTACGCGCGCGACCGCCGCCAGGGTCGACGCGACGACACCCCGGCGGGCGAGTCGGCACCCATCGTCGAGCACCCCGACGTGCGTCGCATGCTCGTCACGATGAAGGCCCAGATCGAGGCGCTGCGCTGCCTGGTCTACCTCAATGCCGTAGCCATCGACCGGGCACGGTGGAGCAGCGACGAAGGCGAGCGACGGCGTAACCAGGAGCTCACCGACCTGCTCACGCCGCTGTCGAAGGCCTGGGGCACCGACCTCGGCAACGAGATCACGAGCCTCGCGGTGCAAGTCCACGGCGGCATGGGGTACATCGAGGAGACCGGGGTTGCGCAGCACTTCCGCGACATCCGGATCGCGGCGATCTACGAGGGCACGAACGGCATCCAGGCAATCGACCTCGTCGGTCGCAAGCTCGCCATGCGCGACGGAGCAGTCATCGAGGAGCTCATCGGCGAGATGGGGCTCACCGTTCGGGCACTCGTCGAGGCCGACCTGGGCGAGATGGCCGACCGCCTCGAGGCTGCGGCCGCCGATGCCCGAGCAGCGAGCCGGTGGTTGCTCCAGCGAGGCGGCGGCGGGTCCGACGACGGCCTCGCCGGGGCCACGCCGTATCTCCGTCTCCTCGCGACGACCGTGGGCGGCTGGCTGCTCGCCAAGAGCGCGCTGGCCGCGCAGCGGCGCCTCGCCGAGGGTGCGTCCGGGCCCGACCGGGAATTCCTCGAGGCAAAGCTGGCGACGGCACGCTTCTACGCCGGTCAGATCCTGCCTCAGGTACAGGGCCTGCTGCCCTCGGTGATGGCGGGTGCCGCGCCGCTCTACGCCGTCGGCCTCGACTGAGTGCGAACGCCCTGACTGCCCCGAAGTCGACGCGGGCGGCATCCGCGCCGGCGCCGAACCGGTTCGGCTTGACTTGGGGCGTGGACCAGTCCAACGTCCGTCGTGTCGCTCGCCGTGTGGTCATCGGCGTCGTGGTCGGCGCGCAACTCTTCGCCGTGGTCGCCGCATACGACTCCGACCACAAGGTGTTCGGGTTCCAGATGTTCCCCGAGGCGAGCCGATGGTCTGCGGAGATCGTCCGGGTGCAGAGCGACGGTAGCGTCGTGGCGCTCCAGGACGGTTGGGAGTACCGCTGGTCGGACCTCGTGCGCGGCCACGGCCTGACGAACCCCTTCCCCGATCACCATGCCGACAGCGGGCTGCGGCACCAGTTCGCGTTGTTCCAGGGCGCCCTCGACTGGGTGGCGGCCAACACGCCGGCGGACACGACGACCTCGTACCTCGAAGCGACGGTCACCTACACCGACAACGGTCGGGGACCGTTCACCCGGACGTTCCGGTCGGTCACACGCGTGGTACCGACGCCGTGAACGCGGCGCTGACGCGCCTCTACGAGGCCATCGACTACGAGGCCATCGACCGCGAGGGCGCCGCGCCGGCGCTGGCCGTGTTGCGCATCGCGCTGGGCCCGATCGTGGTGCTCCACCTCCAGGACTACCTACGCGACGGACTCGACGGTGTCGTGTATTCCGATCGCTACTACCTGCCCTATGCGTCGTGGTACCCCGAGGCCTCCCCGACGCTCTACCTCCTGCTGCTGGGGGTCGTGGTCGTCAGCGCAACCACGATGTCACTGGGGCTGTGGACTCGCGCGAGCACCGCCTACACGGCGGGCTTCGTCGGCTACAACCTCTTCCTCTCGCGTACGCACTTCAGCCACAACCGGGCCTTCCTGCTGATACTGCTCGTTCTCGTGGCCGTGATGCCGACCGGCGATCGGCTCTCTGTGGACGCCTGGCGGCGGACGCGCCGCGGCGACCCCCCGGCCGCTCCCGCGCCGCTCTGGCCATTGTGGCTGGCCCGCTTCGAGGTCTGCGTGGTGTACCTGGCGTCGGCGACGTCGAAGGCGATCGACCAGGACTGGTTCGGTGGGTTGGTACTCCAGCGCCGTGCCATCGACAACCGGGCGCTCGCAATCGGAAAGGGAGCCCCGGGGTGGGCGATGGATCTGCTCGCCGACGGCACCGTGCAGTGGTGGTTCGCCAAGGGGGCGATTGCGACCGAGCTCGTGATCGGGATCGGTTTGTCGCGGCGACGCAGCCGACTCGTCGCGATCTGGGTCGCGATCCCGTTCCATCTCGCGATCCAGGTGTTCGCAGCCGTGCAGGTGTTCAGTTGGGCGGCACTCGCGGCGCTGTGCCTCTGGGTGACCCCAACAGAGCGCGATCGCGTCCTGCGGGTCGGACCGGCCGACGATCGCTTCGCTGCATGGGTCAGACGACTCGACTGGTTCGACCGATTCGAGGTGATCGCCGGCGCCGGCGAGCTCCGCCTCGAGGACCGCCACGCCCTGGTACGCACCGGCACCTATGCCCGCCTGACCGTGCTCAGCCGACTGCCGTTGACGTTCTGGTTCGTCGCTCCTGCCCTCGTGTGGGTCCGGTACCGAGGAGGTGCAGCGCGCGCCGGCTCTGTCACACCGACTCGCTACGGTGCAGAATGCCCTCAGGACGCCACGCGTCGCCACGCACCGCCAGGAGACCTTCCGTGACCGTCGTCGACCCGCTCCACGACGCAGCGCTGCAAGAGCCGCTCGACGCCGAGCTCTTCGCGCCAACGGTCCGTGACATCGTGGAGCTCCGTCACGATCTCGTTCCCGGCGTGGGACTGCACCCGGCGGTGGCGCGCTGGTTCGAGCAGCGGTTCGTGGGAGGACCCACACCGCCCCAGCTCGACGGCTGGCCCCACATCGCGGCACGACGCCACACCCTCATCGCCGCGCCCACGGGTTCGGGCAAGACGTTGGCCGGCTTCCTCATGTGCATCAACCGGCTCTACGTGGCCCACGCAGCCGGCGAGGTCGTCACCGGGACGCGCGTGGCCTACGTCTCGCCCCTCAAGGCCCTCGCCGTGGACATCGCCGAGAATCTCGAGCGGCCGCTCGACGAGATCGCCGCCATGGCCCGCTCGATGGGGTTGAGCGCGCCGAAGCTCACCATCGGCGTCCGCACGGGCGACACACCGCCGGCGGAGCGGCAGGCCATGGTGCGCTCGCCTCGCACGTTCGTCGTCACGACCCCCGAATCGCTCTACCTGCTGGTCACCGCGGCGAAGAGCCGCGAGGTCCTGCGCGACGTGGAGACCGTGGTCGTCGACGAGATCCACGCCATGGCGCGCGACAAGCGGGGCGCACACCTGGCCATCACCCTCGAGCGCCTCGACCACGTCTGCCGCCGTCGGCCGGTGCGCGTCGGTCTGTCGGCCACGCAGCGCCCGATCGAGACGGTCGCCCGGCTGCTCGTCGGCGCCGGCAGCAACGACGGCGCATCCGCCTGCACCATCGTCGATAGCGGCCATCAGCGCGACCTCGACATCGAGATCGAGCTCCCCGACCTCGAACTCGAGGCGGTGGCCTCGCAGTCCCAGATCGATAACGTGCTCGACGGCATCGCCGCCCTCGTCGCGGTGCACCACACGACGCTGATCTTCGTCAACACGCGGAGGCTCGCCGAGCGACTGGCGCACCAGCTCGCCGAACGCCTCGGCGACGACGTCGTCGCGGCCCACCACGGCAGCCTCAGCAAGGACCGTCGCCACCTCGTCGAGCGCCGGCTGCGCGCCGGGGACCTCAAGGCCCTGGTTGCGACGGCATCGCTGGAGCTCGGTATCGACGTCGGACCGGTGGAGCTCGTGTGCCAGATCGGCTCGCCACGGTCGATCGCCACGTTCCTCCAACGTGTCGGGCGCTCGAACCACACCCGCCACGGCACCCCCAAAGGACGCCTGTACCCGCTCACCCGCGACGAGCTCGTCGAGTGCACCGCACTGGTATCGGCGATTCGCCAGGGTCGCCTCGACGCCCTGCACCCGCCCGAGGCCCCGCTCGACATCCTGGCGCAGCAGATCGTCGCCGAAGCCGGCGCCGAGGAGTGGCGCACCGACGACCTGTTCGCCCTCATGCGTCGAGCCCACCCCTACCGAGCGCTCACACGCGAGGTGTTCGACGAGATCCTCGCGCAGGTCAGCGACGGGATCATGACCGGTCGCGGCCGACGAGCCGCATGGGTGCACCACGACGCCGTGAACGGGGAGGTCAGGGGCCGGCGCGGCGCTCGGTATGTCGCGCTCACCTCCGGCGGCGCCATTCCCGAGGTCTACGACATGCGTGTCGTCGCCGAGCCCGAGGAGACGTTCATCGGGACCGTCAACGAGGACTGGGCGATGGAGTCGATGGTCGGCGACATCTTCCTGCTGGGTTCCAACTCGTGGCGGATCCGTCGCGTCACCGGCGGCGAGGTGCGTGTCACCGACGCCGGGGACGCGTCACCCACCGTTCCCTTCTGGCTCGGTGAGGCGCCCGCCCGCACCGCCGAGCTGAGCGAGGAGGTCTCGCGTCTGCGCAGCCACGTCGACGCGTACCTGCGCCGCAACGACCCCGTGGGTGCAACCGACTGGGTCGTGGCCGACGCCGGCGTCGGTCGCGAGGTCGCCGCGCTCATCGTCGCCTACCTCGCGGCAGGCGCAGCCGTGCTCGGGGTGATGCCGACGTCGACGCAGCTGGTCATGGAACGGTTCTTCGACGACGCCGACGGCATGCAGCTCGTCATCCACTCGCCGCTCGGCGGACGCATCAACCGCGCCATGGGCTACGCGCTGCGCAAGAAGTTCTGCGTGGGCTTCAACTTCGAGCTCCAGGCCGCGGCGAACGACGACGCCGTCGTCATCTCCCTCGGCCCGCACCACTCGTTCCCTCTCACCGACGTGGAGCGGTTCCTCACCCCCGAAACCATCCGCGACACGCTCATCCAGGCCATGCTCGACCAGCCGGCCTTCCAGTCACGCTGGCGGTGGAATCTCAACCGGGCCCTCATCGTGCTGCGGATGCGCAACGGGAAGCGCAATCCCCCGCCGATCCAGCGTATGGAGAGCGACGACCTCATGGCTGCCCTGTTCCCCGATGCCGCCGCCTGCCAGGAGAACCTCTCCGGCCCCCGCACCATCCCCGACCACCCGATCGTACGGCAGACAGTGCACGACACCTTGACCGAGAGCCTCGACGTCGACGGGCTCATCGAGCTGTGGACCGACCTGCGTGCGGGCACGGTCACGTTCCATCACGTCGACACCACCGAACCGTCGTTGCTCGGCCACGAGATCCTCTCCGCTCGGCCCTACGCCTTCCTCGACGATGCCGAGCTCCAGGACCGCCGCACCCGCGCCGTGCCCCTGCGACGCGGCCTGCCGGTCGATCCGTCCGACATCGGCTCGTTGCGCCCCGAGGCCATCGCACAGGTCCGCGCCGAGCTCACCCCCCATCCGCGCACCCCCGACGAACTGCACGATCTGCTCCGAGACACCCTCCTGCTCGCGGCGCGCGACGAGTGGCGACTGCTGTTCGCCGAGCTCGAGGCTCGGGGCCGGGGCCGACGCATCGCGGCCGACGGCGACACCCCGGAGCGGTGGCACGCAGTGGAGTCGGCCGAGCAGCTCGAGGTGCTGCGTTCCGGTGTCCCATCCGAGCGGACGTCGCCCGAAACGGTGGCGGCCGCAGTGGTGCGCGGCCACCTCGAGATGCACTCACCGATCACCGCCGAAGCCCTGGGGGCGCTGACGGGTCTCCCCGCGACGCAACTCCTGGTCGGGCTGCTCACCCTCGAATCCCAGGGCGCCGCGATTCAGGGGCGCTTCAGCGCGTCGGCCGGCGAGGCTGCCGCGCCGATGGAGTGGTGCTCGCGCCGCCTGCTCGCGCGCATGCACGGGCTGTCTCGCGGCGCGCGGCGCCGCTCCGTCGAATCGGCCTCGCCCGAGCAGTTCATCGGCTTCCTCGCCCGGTGGCAACATGTGGCACCAGGTACCCAGGTGTCGACGCCGGCGGGCCTCGCTCGGGTCATCGAGCAGCTCCAAGGATGGGAAGCAGCGGTCGCGTCGTGGGAGCCCGACCTGCTCGGCAGCCGGGTGCGTGGGTACCAACCGTCGTGGATCGACCGGCTGTGCCACGACGGCGAGATCCAGTGGCTGCGCCTGTCCCCGCCCACGTTGGACGACCCCGATCGACGCGGGAGCGGACCCTCGAAGGCCACTCCCGTGGGTCTGGTGTTCCGCGACGATCTCCCGTGGCTTTTGCATGCCGTCCGGGGTGAGCAACGACCGGCGACCCCCACGGCCGGGCCGATCGCGGAGATCGCCGAGGCGCTCGACCGCAACGGAGCGCGGTTCCTCACCGAACTCGCTGCCGACACTCGCCGACTCACCACCGACATCGAATCGGCGTTGTGGGACGGCGTGGCGCGCGGCCTCTTCACCGCAGACGGGTTCGAAGCGGTGCGCGGGCTGACCTCAGCGCGTCGGCGGGCCGATCGGCGCGAACGTTCGCTGTCGAAGCTGCGGCGCAGCGGTGTGCGCGCCGCGCACGCTGCGGGCCGCTGGTCACTCGTGCCCGACATCGAGCCGGTCGTCGATCGCGACGAGCTCGTCGAGGCCGTCGCCGATCAGCTCCTCCAACGGTGGGGAGTGCTGTTCTACGACCTCGTCGCCCACGAGGACCTCTCGATTCCCTGGCGCGACCTCCAGTGGGCGCTGCGCCGCCTCGAAGACCGTGGACTGATCCGCGGTGGACGCTTCGTCTCCGGGTTCAGTGGCGAACAGTTCGCGCTGCCCGAGGCGGCCGAGGCCTTGCAGGCCGTCCGACGCCAGGAACCTTCCGGACGCACCCTTGTCATCAGCGGCTCGGACCCGCTCAACCTCACCGGCGTGATCCTGCCCGGTGAGCGCACCCCGGCCCGACGGACCGAACGCGTCGAGATCCCGATCTGAGCTCCATCGGGTGCTGAGCGGACCCTTTTCCCTGCTCACAAGTTGACCACTCCCGTAAGGCCGGGTTAACTCGCGTGCCATGGGATCCAGCCTGCTGATCACACTTCGTGAAGGCCTCGAGATTGCGCTGGTCCTCGCGATCATCACTGCGTACCTCACCAAGACGGGCCGGCGCGACCGACTCGACGCAGTGTGGGTGGGGGCGGGCGCTGCAGCCGCCGCCTGCATCCTCGCCGGAGCCATATTCCAGTCCCTTGTCGGCGATTTCACGGGCAAGTGGGAGCAGTTCATCGAGGGCTTCCTCGCCCTCGCCGCTGTCGCGATCTTGACCTGGATGATCTTCTGGATGCGAGGCCATGCCCGAGGTATTGCTTCGAACCTGCACCAACGCATCGACGATGCCATCGACCGGTCGTTCACCGCGCTGGCGGTCGTGGCGTTCGTGGCCGTTGCACGCGAAGGCTTCGAGACCGTGCTGTTCCTGCTGGGAGCGGAGACCTCCTCGGCATCGGGCACCGAAGTGGTGATCGGCGGGCTCATCGGACTGGCGATCTCCGCCGTGCTCGGCGTGTTGTTCTACTACGGCAGCGACCGGATCAACCTGCAGAAGTTCTTCAACTGGACGGGCCTCCTGCTGATCTTGTTCGCTGCGGGCCTGTTCGCCAAGGCGGTGCACGAGCTCCGGGAGCTGTTCGGGTTCGAGGGGTCCTGGTACTCCTCCACGGTCTGGCAGATCGATTCGGGGCCGCTGGCCGACGGCTGGACCAACGACTTCCTCGCCGGCCTCTTCGGGTGGAGTCCCCACCCCGAGCGGATCCGCGTCGTCGCCTACGTCGCGTTCCTGCTTCCGACCCTGTGGTTCTACTTCACCGGGGCACCGAGACTTCCCAAGCCCGCCAAGACCCCGGCGGACAGCGACGCTGCCGTCGTCTGATCACGTTCCCGGTTCGGTGGCCTGCGCCACTGGTGCCGGCGCCACCGGAGCCTGAGCCACCTCCGACGGGACGGCCACCGCCGGCTGGACGCGGGTCCCGGCGGTCTGCGCATCGGCGAAGCGATCGAGGTCGCGCAGCGCCGGGAAGTAGGTCCACCACACAGCGACCACGACCAGGGTTCCGACTCCTCCGAAGACCATGGCACCGACCAGACCGAACGCGGCGGCGGTGAGCCCCGATTCCACATGACCGAGCTCGTTGGACGCACCGATGAAGACGTTCTCGACCGCCAGCACCCGTCCCCGCATGTTCTCAGGCGTCGCCAAGGGCACGATCGTCGAGCGGATGAAGACCGATACCGAATCCGCCGCGGCAGCGACGAGCAACAAGACGAAGGCCACGAGGTAGGTCTTGGTGAACGCGATCGAGATGGTGCAGACCCCGAAGATGGCAACGACGCTGAGCAGCACCCGACCGACCCGTCGCCGGATCGGTCGCATCGACATGGTCAGCGCAACTGCGCCCGCCCCGATACCGGTGGCGGCCCGGAGACCGCCGAGCCCGACTGCGCCCACGCCGAGACGCTCCTCGGCGATGGCGGGGAGCAGCGCGATGATCCCGCCGAACAAGACGGCGAACAGGTCCAGGGAAATCGCCCCGAACACGACGGGTCGGCGACGGATGAACCGCAGACCATCGAGCGCGTCGCGCAATGCCTGGCGGCCGCCGACCGTGTCGAGGCGGGCGACCGGGACGGCTCCGACCGCCGACAACATCGACATTGACGCCGCGAAGGCAGCGAGCGCCGCGAGGTAGGGCCACTGCGGTCCGGCGAGGAAGATCACCCCGAACAGCACCGGCCCGATGATGAGCCCCGCCTGGAAGGCGACCGACTTCATGGCCACGACCCGCTCGACCACATCGAGCGGAGCGAGGTCGATGGGAAGCGCCCGACTCGATGGCGCAACGACCGCGCGGGCGACCCCGAACGCCGAGATGAGGGCGAAGATCGGCAGCACGGAGGTGGGGTCGGACGATACGTAGGCGAAAAGCCCGACAGCGACCGCCGCCTCGCCGGCGAGACCGATGGCGAAGATCTTGCGGCGGTCGAAACGGTCGGCGATCGAGCCGGTGAACGGCGAGAACAGCGCGACGGGGACGAACTCTGCGAGACCGAGGAGGCCAAGGTCGAGCGGTCGCCCGGTCATGTCGAACACCTGCTTGCCCACGATAGTGATCATCCCGACCACCGCCAGGGCCGAGAAGAACAATGCGAACAGCAGGGCCCAGACCGGCCGCGGAATGGTCCCGGGGGCCCGATCGGTCATTTGCGGTTGAACTCCGCCTTGCCTGGTCCGTGCTCGATGAAGCTGGCGATGCCGGTGACGCGGTCCTCGGTCTCGAAGCAGTCGCCGAAGGCCTCGGCTTCGAGCGCCACGGCTTCAGCCAGCGGCAGCGACAGGCCCTCCATCATGGCGCGCTTGATGTAGCGCAACGCCTTCGGTCCCCGCGCGTAGCCCGCCGCGAGCTCGAGGGCTTTCGGGTAGCAGTCGTCATCGGGATGCACCGCGGAGACGAGGCCCATGGCGAGGGCCCCATCGGCCTTGACCTGGCGACCGGTGTAGTTCATCTCCTTCGCCTTGGTGATGCCCACCAGCCGGCTGAGGCGTTGGGTGCCGCCCGCGCCCGGCGATATCCCCAGGAGAACCTCAGGCTGGCCGAAGGTCGCGCGTTCACCGGCAACCCGGAAATCGGTTGCCATGCACAGCTCGCACCCACCCCCGAGGGCAAAGCCGTTGACGGCGGCGATGGTGATCTGCGGCAGGTTCTCGAGCGCGAGCAGCGCGTCGTTGAGCTTGCGGGAGAACGCAACGGCCTCGGGCTTGTCCTTGAGGTTCGGGAACTCCTTGATGTCGGCCCCCGCCGCGAAGATCTTGGGGCCGCCCCAGACCACGACGGCACCGATGTCGTCGCGCGAGGCAAGACCGTCCACGACCGCGTGCAGCTCGGCGGTCAGCTGGTTGCTGATCGCGTTCATCGGCGGCCTGTCGAGGCGGATCGTCGCCACGCCTGGCGCGGTGCCTTCCTCGAGTCGAACGAGTTCTCCCATGGCTGGACCTCTCTTGGTCGATGTCTTCTCGTCGTCGCGTGACGTCGAACGGGGGGCGCGACCTGAGGCCCGCGGACGTGGGGCCATCGCTCGGCGGGTCGGATCGTAGCCGACCGCGTCGTCGGCCCGTTCCGGGCAACGGGGACCAGCCGTCGCCAGGGCCTACTGCGGCCGACGCACAAGGAGATCGGCAGGCCGGTTCGTGGTGACCGAGTCCACGCCGAGCGCCACGAGGAAGTCGATCCGAGCCTGGTCGTCCACGGTGAAGGTCCACAGCTCCGCACCGACGTCGTGGACACAGTGCACCAGCACCGCATCGACGTACCGAGCGTTGACGTTGAGCCCGATCACGAGGGGGTCGCGCAGCACCTTGTGGTAGCGGCGGCAGAGCCACACCCGCCGCGTCCGGGGCCAGAGCGCGAAGAACTGATCGACTCGCGTCAGATCGAGCAGGACCGCGACCTGGCGACTTGCCCCGAGCACCCGCCTGACTCGGCGGAGCTTCGATCCCGACAGCACCACCCTGTCCGCGATCCCGAGGCGCTCGACGATCTCGATCACCGGTCCAACCGCTGCGTCGTCCTTGAGGTCGATGTTCCACAACGTGCGGTGACCGAGCTCTCGCAACAGATCCTCCACCCGAGGCACGGTCTCGGCGCTCACGGAACCGTCCCGGTTGCGGGCACGCGCGACCGCCAGCACGCTCCACGGCATTCGGGACACCTTGCCCTCGACGTCGGTCGTGTTGTGCAGCAGCGGCCCGTGGAAGACCACGGGCACACCGTCGGCGGTCGTCGACACGTCGATCTCCACGACGTCGACACCGACGTCGATCGCGGAGAGGACCGACGCCCGGCTGTTCTCGGGGTAGTCCCAGGAGTTGCCCTTGTGGGCGACGAGCTGCGGCCGGGGTGGAGTACGGAACGTCATGGGGTCGGACCCGATCGACCGACGTCTCTGGAGCCGTCGGTCACGCTCGATGGCGTGGTCATCGACAGTACCCTGCCTGTCATGCTCAGCGTGTCAGGCCTCCGCAAATCCCATGGCGGCCGAGAACTGTTCCGCGACATCACGCTCCAGTTGACCCCCGGTCGTCGGGTCGCCCTCGTCGGACCCAATGGCGTGGGCAAGACCACGCTTCTCGAGATCGTGATGAACGAACAGGCCGCGGACGCCGGCGAGGTCACGAAGGCGGCCAAGACCCGGGTCGGTTACCTCCCGCAGGATCTTGCCGCCGAACAGCGCGGCACCGTGATCGAGGAGGCGTTGCGCGGCGCAACCCACATCACCGAGATCCAGGCCGAACTCCACGCGCTCGAACACGCGATGACGGCCGCCACCGGCGACGCACAGGCCCGCGCCATCGAGCGCTACGGCGAACTCCAGAGCCGCTTCGAGCAGCTCGGGGGCTACGCGATCGAGGCCGAGGCGTACCGAGTGCTCTCCGGACTGGGGTTCGCCAACGACAGCGGTGAGCGCAACGTCCGGGAGCTCTCGGGCGGGTGGCGCATGCGCCTCGCGCTCGCCCGCCTCTTGCTGAGCGAGCCCGACGTGATGCTGCTCGACGAGCCCACCAACCATCTCGACGTCGATTCAGTCGCCTGGCTCGAGAACCACCTCTCCGAGTGGGGCGGGGCACTGCTGTTCGTGAGCCACGATCGCGACTTCATCGACGGGGTCGCCACCCACGTGTACGAGATCGCCAACGGCACCGGGACCGAGTACGTCGGCGGCTTCATGGACTTCGTCGTCGAGCGCGAGGAACGGCTCGAGCGGCTGCGCGCGGCTGCAGCGAATCAGGCACGCAAGGTCGCGCAGGTGGAGAAGTTCATCGACCGCTTCCGGTACAAGGCCACCAAGGCGCGGCAGGTCCAGAGCCGCATCAAGCAACTCGAGAAGCTCGACGCCATCAACGTCACCGACCAACGGGCCATCGCTGCTCGCTTCGCATTCCCCGAACCGCGTCGGGCCAATCGTGTGGTCATCGAAGCGACCGGCGTGGCGGCCGGCTACGAGGGCACACCGGTGCTCGAACCGTTCGACCTCGTCATCGAGCGCGGCCGCAAGGTCGCGATCCTCGGGCCCAACGGCGCCGGCAAGACCACGCTGATCCGCACGCTCCTCGGGGAGATTCCGCCGCTCGCCGGCGAGATCGTCATCGGCAGCAATGTCGACACCGCTCGCTTCGATCAGCACCAGGCCGAGGTCATGAACCTCGACCGGAAGGTGAACGAGGAGTTTCGCGAGGCGCTCCCCAAAGGCGACCCCCGGAACCTCCGCACGGTCCTCGGCTCGTTCGGGTTCACCGGCGACGCTGCCGACCGCCTCGTCGGTGAGCTCTCAGGTGGCGAGCAGACGCGGCTCGCGCTGGCCAAGGTCATGGCCACGCCGGTGAACCTGCTCGTGCTCGACGAGCCAACCAACCACCTCGACCTGCCCAGCTGTGACCTCCTCGAGGACGCGTTGAGCGCGTACCCGGGCACGGTGCTGCTCGTCACCCACGATCGTCATCTCATCCGTGCTGTCGCCGACGCGGTGATCGAAGTGCGCGACGGCAAGGTGCGCTGGTCGGAGGGCATCGACGAGGATCGCCTCGCCGGCAGCCAACCGGCCCCGGCGAAAGCCAGTCCCAACGCCAAGGCTGCCAACCCCAAGGCGGCCAACCCCCGTGCGAACGCACCGGCGGCACCACCCAAGGCGCCCGCTACGTCCCCTGAGGCGACCCGCCGTTCCAAGACGAACGGACAGGGCGACCGTTCCAACCAGCAGGCGCGGGAGCTCCGCAAGACCCTCAACCGTGTCGAGTCCCAGTGGGAGCGGGCCGAAGCCAAGGTCGTCGAACTCCACGAGAAGCTCGCCGACCCCGCGGTGTACGCCGACAGCGAGCGGCTCGCCGCGCTGGTCGCCGAACACGACAAGGCCAAGGACGAGGCATCGACGCTGATGAGCGAGTGGGAGCGCCTGAGCATCACGCTCGAACGATCGTGACCGGCCCGAGCCACGGGACGATCGACCAATCACCGGAACCGACCGACCGGGTCGCTCCCGGGTCGCGGGTGGGCGTAGCCTTGGGCCGGGAGCAGCGATGACCGACACCGAACACGACGCCGACACGGCAGGTACCGATCAACGGACGGTGCTGTGGGCCACTCGACTCCTTCGCCGCGCCATCTTCGACGCCGACGGGAGCACCATCGGCTCGGTGAACGACCTCGTGCTGCTGCCCGGGACCGGTGGTCGGCGACCACGCCTGCAGGGTTTCGTCGCCAACGTCGACCGTCGACGGATCTTCGTACACGAGAGCCGGGTCGATGCCGTCGACCGCGACGGCCTGCACCTGCGCGGGGGCACCGTGGACCTTCGGCGATTCCAGAAACGTCCCGGCGAGATCCTCGTGGCCGGCGATGTCCTGGGCACCAGCACGCCCCGGGGGCCGGTCACCGATGTCGGCTTCGTCGAGCGTGCCGACGACGACGGCCTGTGGGAGGCCCACCAGATCGCCACCGCAGCCGGAGGGCGCCTCCGCCGCCGTTCGCTGGACTTCGCGGGCTGGGACACGATTGCAGCGCGGTTCCAGCCAGATCGGGTTGCCGGCCAGCTCGCGGCGCTGCGCGACATGCACAAGGCCGACGCAGCACTCGCGATCCAGTCGCTTCCCGACGAGCGACGTGCAGAGGTCGCCGCCGCCCTCGACGCAAGCCGGCTGGCCGACCTGCTCGAGGAGCTCCCCGAAGCGGCGCAGGCCGCGATCTTGAGCACCTTGGACCCTCAGGCAGCAGTCGCGGTGCTCGAAGAGATGGAGTACGACGACGAGATCGATCTGCTCAAGGAGCTCAAAGCCGTCGATCGCGAGGCCTTCCTGGCGCAGATGCCCCCCGACGAGGTGATCCGACTGCGCTCCCTCCTGTCGTACCAGGAGGACACCGCGGGAGGCATGATGACCCCTGAGGCCATCATCGTCGACGGCGAGACCTCTGTTGCGGAAGCCATCGCCCGGCTGCGCGACACCGAGCTGCCTCCCGCCCTGGCTGCTCGGCTCTTCGTCGTCGAAGAGCCGGTGGAACCGCCGACCGGGCGCTTCCTGGGGAGCATCCGGTTGGCCCGACTGCTCCGTGAGCCTCCGACCCATACCGTCGGCGACCTCACCAACGACCAGGACGACCCGGCGACCCTGTCGCCCACCACCCCCGAAGGCGAGGTTGCCGCGGTGCTGGCGCGCTATGACCTCCTCGCGGTGGCCGTGGTCGATGAGCAGGAACGACTCGTCGGGGTGGTGACCGTCGACGACGTGCTGCACCGACTCCTCCAGAGGGGCCGCAAATGAGGGTCCGCGACGACGCCGTCGCCAAGCCGGGCGGGCTCAGACCGGCGCGGGCCAGCAGCTACAACCGCGACGCGGTAGGCCGCTGGTCGGAGAACATCGCCCTCTTCTTGGGCACCGGCCGCTACCTGGCGATCCAGACCGTGGTGGTGGCGGTGTGGATCGCACTCAATGCCGTGGCGATGTCCAAACCCTGGGACAAGTACCCGTTCATCTTGCTGAACCTCGTGTTCAGCACGCAGGCCGCGTATGCGGCTCCGCTCATCCTGCTCGCCCAGAACCGTTCCGACGCCCGCGAGCGGGCGCTGGCCGAGCGCGACCGCGAGGTCAATGCGATGATCCTCGCCGACACCGGCTTCTTGTCACGTGAACTCGCGGGCATCCGCCTGCGCCTCGACGACATGGTCACGACCGACGAGCTCGAGGACATGCGCGACGTCATCGATCACGCCATTGCAAACGTCAACACCGACGAGGCCGCGCGCGACGAGTGAGCCGTCAGCGTCGTCGCTGGTTGTACCGCCCGACGCTGACCCAGAGCATCCATCCGAGGATCACCAGCCCCCAGCAGATGAGGAACACACGCAGCGCCATGAGGGCAATGTAGGGCGTCGCCGAGCCCGTCATGGACGCCGTGCCCCGGCGGAGCGGTGAGACCACCGGAGGATTTCCCGCATTGGGCGACGCGAGCTGCGGCGAGGAGCGGCGACAATGATCGGTGATGGCGTCCCCGTCGCATCCTTCTCTCCCCCGCCTCCGGCGAGCCCGCCGACCTCTGAGCGTCGCCCGCGTCGCGGGGCTCGTGCACCGGGGTATCGCGAACATCAACGCGACCGTCGAGCCCGTGGCTGCGTACTGGGACGACCACAACACGGCGGCGCTGGCGGCTGAGGGCCCCCTGTGGGTCGCGCTCGGTGACTCGGTCACGCAGGGAATCGGGGCCACCCATCCCGGCCGCAGCTATGCCGCTCGGGTACTCGACGAGCTCCGTCGCGAGACCGGCGAGCCCTGGCGACTCGTCAACCTGTCGATGAGCGGCGGGCGCTTCGAGGACGTCGTCCACCGACAGCTGCCGGCGATGCAGGGCGCCGGGCTCGAGCCCGACATCGTCACGGCGGTGATCGGCAGCAACGACGTGATCTGGCGCCGCGACACCGACGGCATCATCTCCGACGCGCGCCTCGTCGTGGACTCACTGCCGTCCGATGCGCTGCTGAGTCGCGTCTCCGAAGCGCGCCTCGACCGGCGCCGTCGCGGCGTGAACGAGGTGTTCGAGGCCGCTCAGCAACGTGGCGCCGTGACGCTCTTCGAGGCATGGCAGTGGCCGACCGGCGTGGGCGTGTGGGCCGAGGACAAGTTCCACCCCAACGACGCTGCGTACCGGTACATCGCCGACAACGTCTGGCAGGCGATGTGCACCCGCCTCGATGGGTCCCGGCGCCGCTGACGCAGCCGGTGGGCCATCGACGCTGCGCACCGGGCTTCTCGCCTCGATTCAGTCCTCTGGACGCGGACGGCGGCGGCCCTCCTTGGTCTCGCCACGACGCCGCTTGCTCTCGACCCGCCGCCGTTTCGCGCTCCGGCTCGGTTTCGTGGGTCGGCGACGTTTCGGACGCACGAGCGCCGCAGCGACGCGTTCGCCCAGGCGGGTCTGCGCGAGCTCACGATTGCGCAGCTGCGACCGTTCCTCGTCGGCCACGATGCGCACCACGGGGCCGAGCACCTGGAGCAGACGGGCGCGGTCGGCCTCGTCGAGGACCGTCGACGCGGTGACGTCCCAGACCAACTCGACCCGAGTCGCAGCGCGGTTGGCATGCTGGCCCCCCGGTCCACCCGACGTGGTGAAGCGCATGATGAGCTCCGCTTCGGGAATCACGAGGCCCGGTCGTACGGTGACGTCCACGGTTGGAGGCTAGGCGGCGGTCCGACGACCGCGTCCGAACCGCGGATCAGTGAGCGTGCCAGCTCCCCCGCTGGGACGCCTTGACCGCGAGCATGGCGCGCTCGGCCGCGTCGAAGAGACGAACGCCGGCGAGCTCGGGAGTCGACGAGGCGATGCCGGTGCTCACCGACACGGCAGTGAGCGCGCCGGAGAGGTTCACCGGCGCGTCGAACAAGGCCTGCAAGCGCGTCGCAATGGCAACTGCGGCGTCAGCGGTGGGGAGATCGGTGTACAGCACGGCGAAACGGTCGCCCGAGACCCGAGCGGCACGGTCACCCGGTCGCATGATCTCGCGCAGTCGCTGCCCGACCTCCACCAGGAGGTGATCACCGGCGGACGCGCCATGGCGCTCGTTCACGCCGCGGAAGTCGTCGATGTCGACGCACGCGATGGCGCAGTGACGCTGCGCGGCGGGCGTCCGCAACTGGGCGAGGAACGCCGGGCGGTTGAGCAGCCCGGTCAGCGGATCGTGGTCTTCGGACCATGCAACCGCATCACGAGAGCGCTGCTGAGCGAATGCCACCGCGGCGAGCGGCGTGACCCGTTCGTGCAGCGACTCGACGGCGGGATGCGCCAGCAACTCCACGGTCTCGGCCCACACGACGAGCGCTGCGGCCGAACCGCCGTCGTCGTCGTGCAACGGCGTGACGCGGCAGGCACCGATCCCGGCATGGCGACCCGCCAGGGCGAGGCCCTCGCCGACATCGGACATCCGGTAGGTGGCGTCGTCGTCGGGCTCGCAGTCCCACACACAGGGGCGCTCGCTCGCGGCGGCGGACTCGACGGCCCGGCGGAACGTGTCGAAGCCGGTCGCGGCGACGACGGCGCGGAAGCGCTGCCCGTAGTCGGCATCGAAGTGGACCGTCGCCCACACCGGCACACCGAGCCGGCCGAAGGCACCCACCACCTCCTGCAGCACCGCGTCGAGCGGTCGGCGGCCGACGATGAGATCCAGCGCGGGAAGGACCGGGTCGGGCCCGACGGGCACGAGCGAGAAGCGGAGCTGGTCGCCGACGCGCTCGCCGAGCACGAGTGCCCGATCGGACCTGCCGGGAGCCGATCGAAGCGCGACGTCGATGCCGTGCCGGCAGTCGCCCCCGTCGGCGAGCCAACGCACGAGGCGCTCGATCTGGGGGTGATGATCGCGATGCACGCGTTCGAGGAGCTCGCGCACGGCGCCGAGATCCTCGGCTGCCTCGAGGAGGCCCGCCGAAATCGGTGGAGAGGGAGCCTCGATGTGCACGATGCCCGACACACCACCGTAGGTGGTCGTTTCGGGGGCTGGCTGCTGGTTGGTGTCATCCACCAGGTCCCATCGGCATCGCGGACCGACGCGTTAGGCGAACCGGTCCACGTTCGCCGCTCGGTTCATGGCGGACCCGTGCGGGGCACCCCGGGTGGACCGGTAGGGTCGGCACATGCGCATCCTCGTGACCAACGACGACGGCATCGACTCGCTCGGCCTCCACGAGCTCGCCCGTTCACTGCTGCCGCTCGGCGACGTCGTGGTGTGCGCACCCGACGCCGAATATTCCGGAGCGGGAGCCAGCCTCGGCCCGGTCCATCTGATCAAGCCCGAACTGCACCGGGCATCGGTTGCCGGCATCGACGAGGCATGGAGCATCACCGGTGCGCCGGCGCTGTGCGTCCTGTTCGCCGGGCTCGGCGCGATCGAGGGTGGGTCGTTCGACCTCGTGGTGGCCGGCATCAACCCCGGTGCCAACGTCGGTGGTGCCATCTACCACTCGGGCACGGTCGGGGCGGCGTTGACCGCCCGCCAGGGCGGCATCAACGCCATCGCGGTGAGCCAATCCGTGCCCCGTGGGAGCCATCTCGGTCAGGGCGTCGAGGAGGGGCTCGACGCCCAGAAATGGCACACCGCGGCGACGATTGCCGCCGTCGTCGCCCGAGACCTCATCAACCATCCGCCGGCGCGGCCGCAGGTGCTCAACCTCAATGTCCCCAACGTGGAGCTCGCCGACCTCCAGGGATGGGTCCATGCCGATGTCGAGTCGACACCGGTCAACAGCCTCACCACGGTCAAACGCGAGCCCAAGCCGGGCCACGAAGGCGCCTTCCACCTGCAGATGGCCTGGGACGGAGCCCGACGGGGTGCACCCGATCCGACGACCGATGCCGGCGCGGTCGCCACCGGTCACGTCGCCCTCACCTGGCTCAGCGAACTCGGACGCGCGGGGTCCGGCGACGTCACGTCGCTGGGGTCGGCGATCGACCGACTCCTCCGACGCTGACGACGATCACCTCGGCGCTCATCTTCTCGTCGGTGGGCGCACCGGTGCTACGTTCTGCGGCGTGAACGTCGCAGTCCTGTATCAGAGCCTCCGGGGAGGCACCGAGCGTGCCGCCCACCGGATCGGTGAGGCCTTCGAAGCCCGCAACGCCACCGTCGGGGTCTACCCGGTGACGCAATTCGACGCGCAGTTCGTGCTCAAGGCCGACCTCATCGTCATCGGGACCTGGACCGACGGGCTCTTCGGCATCGCGGCCAAACCGGCGCAGATCGGAAAGCTGAACGCGCTCCCCTCGATCGCTCACCGCAACGTTGCGGTTTTCGTAACCTACGAGATCAGCCCGAAGCGCTCGTTGGCCGGCCTCGCGGACTGGGCGACTGAACGCGGTGCCGACGTGGTCGCCACCGCAGGGCTGCGGGTCCGGGGTCCGCGACGTCCCGATCTCACCGAGGCGACCGCGACGTTCGCGGACGCTGCGATCGACGCACTCTCCCGCGCTGCGGCCTGATCGCCGGAGCCGGCCCCACGCGCTGCGGGGGGCCCGACGCGCTCTGCCGTGCTCGGCGCACCTTCCCTGGGCTCGACGTTCCTTCCCCCGGGTTCGACGCCACGCGGCGCTGGCCCTTGCCGACTCGAGCACGCACACTGGGGCGGTGGATCCGGTCGCGTTCGAGGCGCTGACGCTCCGAGTCGTCGAGCTCGCCGTGCAGGGGCGTTCCGACCCGCGTCTGCTCGTCGCAACTGCGTCCGAACCGCCACGTCCGAAACGAACCACCCGCACACTCGCCGGGCTCGCCAACAGCGCCGGTGACCGGACGGCACTCCTGCTCATCGGCGTGGAGCACCGGGCCGTGGTCGGGGTCGCGACTCCCCCGCCGCAGGAGTACTGGGACGAGGTGCGGAGCCGGTTTCCCGGGTTCCCCGCCGACTTCGACGTCGTGGTCGTCGACGTCGGCGAGAGGTACGTGGTCGCGGCTTTCGTCCACCACGCGGCGGAGTTGATCACCGCGACCCATCACGGCAGGGCGGTCGTGCCCTGGTACGAGAACGGCGCGCTCGGTCGCGCTCGGGTGCCGCCAGCCCATCGCGGCGAGCCTGCCGAGGGGCTGCCCTCGTCGCCGATCGCCGGCGCGTGGCTCGAGCGGTCGGCCACGTCGGAGGGCAGCGACCTGTTCGTCTATCGCGGCGTCATCGAGCTGACGCTGGGGGCGAGGGTCGAGACGATCGCCGATCGCGACTTCGCCGCAACCGTGTCGTTTCCCGGATCGTCGGCCGGGGCGGTCACGCTGGAGACGCAGATCCATCCCTCAGCGGGCTCATCCGCCGCCGTCGTCCGGCGCGCCGGCGGCATCGATATCGCAGCAAGCTTCCGGGCGCGCCTGCTGCTGGCCGCGGCACGGCGCGAACCGGGCGTCGACCAGAGCCCGGAAACCGAGGCGCGGCTGGTCGTCGAGTTCACCCTCCCGGGCCAGCCCGGCTCCCCCGTCGGCGACGTGGTGCTGCGGGTGGACGAGACAAGACCCGGGCGCTGGCTGCTCTGAACGGTGCCCTCGACCCTGTCAACCCCGGTCGACGAAGTCGACCCTGTCAACCCCGGTCGACGAAGTCGACCCTGTCAACCCCGGTCGACGAAGTCGACCCTGTCAACCCCGGTCGACGAAGTCGACCACTGTCAACCCCGGTCGACGAAGTCGACCACTGCGCCCGAGGGTGTTATCCGTGCCGACCGGCCGACGTATTCGATCTCGGTCATGTCGGCCATGACGTCGTGGTCACGACTGTGGCCCAGCGCACGAGCGCCGTCGGCCATGATGAGCGTCAGCAAGGCTCGATCAGGCCCGTCCTTGCCGTGCATGACGGTGTAGCTCTCGACGCGACCGATGCCGTCGGGGGCCTCGTCGACGGCCCTGGTGGGGTACGTGTCGATTGCGGCCTGGACGTCTTCGAGACGAAACCCGAACGAAGGGGCCGACGGCGCGTAGACCCCGCAGGAGTGCTTGGTCGCATACCCCCCATTGCCGTGCACGAACCCGGGGCGCCCCGTCGCGCGGACGGCTTCGACCGTTGACGCGATCGCATGCAACACGTAGCTGTTCATCGGTCCCCCGAAGAAGGTGAGGCCTCCGGTCGTGGTGACCGGGCGGCTCTCGGCGATGCCGAGGGCGCGCATGGAGAGCTGCACGACCGAGGGGAAACAGGAGTAGAGGTCGATGGGGCCGATCTCGTCGATGGTAAGCTCGGCGAGCGCGAGGCACCGGCGACCGACCTCGCGGATTGCCGGGGATTCGTGGAAGACCGCACGCTCCGAGAAGCGCTCCGTGGCTGTTCCTTCGGCACCCGCGACCGGGAAGACCCACTGGTCGGGAGCGATGCCGAGCGCCCGGGCCCGGGACGCGGAGCACACGACGACCGCGGCGCCGAAGTCGACGAAGCTGTTGGCGTTCATGACCTTCGTGTACGGGTAGCCGACCATCCGGTTCGACGGCGAGGCGGTGATGATCTCCTCCGCCGTCATCGGCGTGCGGCTCCACGCGTAGGGATTGGCGACGGCCACGGCGTTGAAGCCCGCCCAGAGCGTCCCGATGCGACGGCGGTGCTCGTCGTGGCTTTCGCCCCGATCGGCACGAATCGCCGACTCGAACAGCGGGTAGACCTCGGTCGGCGTGGTGAACCCGCGCTCGAGCTCATGGGACGACGACATCGGCAGCTCGGTGCCGAAACCGCCTGCCGGCGGCAGGTCATAGCCGGTGCGGGGCAGATCGAGCCCGAGCCCGCGAAGTTTGTTCTTGCTGTACACCGCCTCTCCCCCGGTGATGGCCACCACGTCGACCGAGCCTGCGGCGATCCGTGCCGCGGCATCGTTCAGGATCGCCTGAGGCATGTTCCCGCCCATCGCGGTGAGGACCGTCCGGGCGCTCGTCGCCCCCACCGCGTCGGCGATGAGCCGGCCCGGGTCGGGATAGCGCCACATACCACCGATGACGACCACCTCGTCGAGTTGTGCCAACACCGCGCTGCCGCTGTCGCTCCCCGCGGCGCGCAGCGCCTCCTCCATGAGGCGGTACTGCTCGAGGGCCTGCGTGGGGTCGTCGAGCTGCTGGCGGTACTGACCCACCCCGACCACCACCGGGGTGCGCTCATCGATCGTCACGTCACTCGTCCTCCTGCCGCGGCACCGCCGTCGGGCACCGCCGATCCACCGTAGAGCGTGGCCTTCCCACGCGCGCCGACACGACGCTCGCAGTGACGTCGGGCCGACTGCGACCCCGGCGGGTCGTGCCAGAACGGGGGCCATCCCCGGTGGGCGACACCGCGCCCGGCGTCCTGGATCCTCCACATGCGAGTCGACGGCAACCTCGAGACCGTGCCCCACGCGGGTCGTCTGGCAGCGACAGCGCGCGCCGGCGAGGCCGCACGATACGGCGGGCTCTGGGTCACAGAGACTGCCCCGACGACGTCGCGCCTGAGCTGCTTCGCCGGTACGGCGAGGTGGTGCAACGGTTGCGGCTCACCGCTCCGAGCCACGATGACCTCGCTCGCTGGACCGACGTCATCACCGCGCTCGGACCAGTCTGACCAGCTTGTTTTTCCCTCGAGCCGACACCTCGACCCCGACCCGAGAGATATCCTCCTCGGGGAACCGCTCACCGGCGACCACCGGTGGGCGTCGGGCGGAAGCGACGTTTCGCTCAGGCAGACGAGCAATGGGCCGATAGGACCACTGCACCAGACGCGGAAAGGCTCGCCATGGCGGATATCGCAATCATCGGCGCCGGTTATGTCGGCTTGACCACCGGGGCGTGCTTCGCCCACCTCGGCCATGACGTCACCGTCGCCGACGTCGTTCCCGAGAAGATCGAGCGGCTCAACCGAGGTGAGATCCCCATCCTGGAGGCCGGGCTCGACGAGCTCGTGGCGGAAGGGCTCGAGGCAGGAAACCTCCGGTTCGTCCTCGGCGCCGCCAACGCCTGTCGCACCGCGGAGTTCCACTATCTCTGTGTGCCCACTCCCCAGGGCAGCGATGGCAGCGCCGACCTGTCGTACCTCGTGGCCGCTGCGGCGGAGATCAAGGACATCCTGCCCGCCAACTCCGTGGTCGTGAACAAGTCGACGGTGCCTGTCGGCACCACCACCGTGGTCGAGGACGTGATCCGACGCGAGGACGTCAAGGTCGTCTCCAATCCCGAGTTCCTCCGTGAGGGCACCGCCGTCAGCGACTTCCTGCACCCCGACCGCGTCGTGGTGGGCGCCGAGGACCAGGAGGCCGCCATACGCGTCGCCGGGCTCTATGCCCGCGTCGCGTCACCGGTGATGGTGACCGACCCCGTGTCGGCCGAACTCATCAAGTACGCATCGAACGCGTTCCTCGCCGTCAAGCTCACCTTCGTCAACGAGATCGCCACGTTGTGCGAACGCGTCGGAGCCGATATCGACGACGTGACCCTCGGCATGGGCTACGACACGCGCATCGGCCGGAGCTTCCTGCGCCCTGGCCCGGGCTGGGGCGGGTCGTGTTTCCCCAAGGACACCGCGGCGCTGGTCCGCATCGCCGCCGACGCCGGCTGTGCCTTCGACTTCATCGAGCAGGCGATCACGCTCAACACCGCCCACTTCCAACGCACTGCCGACAAGGTCGAGAGCGCGGTCCAAGGCGGCGTCGCCGGAAAGACCGTCGCTGCGTGGGGCCTCACCTTCAAGGCCGGCACCGACGACCTGCGCGAGTCGCCTGCCATCGAGGTGCTGGCGAGGCTCGGCGCGATGGGCGCCGACATCGTCGCCTACGACCCTGCCGTGCACGGCCAACTGGCATCGCTGCCGGGGGTTCGGGTCGTCGAAGACCCGTATTCCGCGGTCGATCAGGCCGACGTGCTCGTGGTGCTCACCGAGTGGAGCGAGTTCAAGGGACTCAACTTCGACAAGGTCGGCGAGCTCATGCGCAGTCGCACCATCGTCGATGCCCGGAACCTGCTCGACCGCTCGGCGCTCAAGCGGAGGGGCTTCACCCACATCGGCATGGGTCGCTGATGACACGCGTCGTCGTCGCCGGCGGCGCCGGCTTCGTCGGATCCCATGTGTGCGATGCGCTGATCGCCCGAGGCGACGAAGTCGTCTGCGTCGACAACCTCGTCACCGGTCGCTTGCAGAACATCGCCCATCTCACCGACGAAGCGGCGTTCGAGTTCGTCGAGCACGACCTGTCGAAGACCATCTCCATCCCTGGACGCGTCGATGCGGTCATGCACCTCGCCAGTCCGGCGTCCCCGGCAGATTTCGAGAAGCTCCCGATCCAGATCCTCAAGGTCGGCAGTCTCGGCACCCACAACTGCCTCGGTCTGGCCATGGCCAAAGGCGCGCGGTTCTTCCTCGCGTCGACCAGCGAGGTGTACGGCGACCCGCTGGTGCATCCCCAGCCCGAGACCTACTGGGGCAACGTGAACCCCATCGGTGTCCGCGGGGCCTACGACGAGTCGAAACGCTTCGCCGAGGCCATCACCATGGCCTACCACCGCATGCACGGCGTCGACGTGCGGATCATCCGGATCTTCAACACCTACGGCCCGCGAATGCGCCCCGACGACGGCCGGGTGATCTCGAACTTCCTGGTTCAGGCCCTGCGGAACCGCCCGCTCACGATCTATGGCGACGGGTCCCAGACCCGGAGCTTCTGCTACGTCTCCGATCAGGTGGCGGGCCATCTCGCTCTCCTCGACAGCAATCTCATCGGGCCGGTCAACATCGGCAACGACACGGAATTCACGATGCTCGAGCTCGCCGACCTCGTGCTCGAGGTCACCAACAGCACGAGCGAGATCGTCTTCGAACCGCTCCCCGCCGACGATCCGCGCCAGCGCCGACCCGACCTCACCTTGGCCCGCACCCGCCTCGGCTGGGAGCCCATGGTTGCCCTCCGCGACGGGCTCACCCCAGCAGCGGACTGGTTCGCCGCCGCATTGGGCGTCTGACCCGTATCGTCGTGCCCCACCATCAAGGGAGGTCCTTGGCGAACCACTCCGTCGCGTGGGGGTTCTCGTTGTATCGCTCGATCTGCCGGTACCCGGAGGACCGGTACAGGGCGATGGCCTCGACGAGCACTGCGTTCGTGTCGAGCAGGACCCGTCGATAACCGAGGCGACGGGCGTGGCCCTCGAGCTCGGCAAGCATGCGGCGACCGAGTCCGACCCCGCGTCGCCCCTCGTCGATCCACATGCGCTTGACCTCACCGGTCCGATCAGCGAAACGTTGGAGCCCACCACAACCCACGGCTCGGTCGTCGACACGGGCCACCACGAACACGCCGGTCGGCGCAGCGAGCGCCTCGGCGTCGTGTGCCAACGCCTCAGCCACCTCGAACCCTGTCGGGAAGCGGCGATCGAGCTCGGCGACGTACGCGGCCATCGCTTGGCGCGCGTCTGCGTGGAGGGGATGCACAACCGTGAAGGTCGCCACCGCAGTCACCTGCGACGAGTCGCGCGCCCCTCGGGCGTCGGCCACGTCGTCAGCACCGGGGTTGGCTTCATGCCCCGTCTCGATCGCGTCGTCCACGGCGGCGAGGGTACCCAACGACTCGCGCTGCTCGGTGACGGGCGCTGGGTCGGTGCTCCGCTGGGCGCACGCCGCACGACACCGTCACACCTGGCTGCTAGAACTACAGCTATGGAATTCGACGGCGATCTCCCCGATGCTGAGCAAGGCACCATCGTGCGCCTCGACGAGCAGCCCGAGTCGATTGCCGACGTCGACCACGCCTCGGGGGCCGACCCCGCCGACGACCGCGGTGCGCACGTTCCGCGGTACCTGTCGCCTTCGAGCAGCAGCATGTTCCAGCAGTGCCCACGGAAGTGGAAGCATCGCTACCTCGACGGCTATCCCGACCCCCCCGGTGAGCCGGCGCTGGCTGGGACCTTCGCCCACCGGGTGCTCGAGCTGCTCCTCCAGGAGGAACCCGAGGCGCGCACCCGAGAGCGCGCCCGCGCCCTGGCACGCGACGTCTGGCCCGAGACCGCGCAGAACCCCGAGTTCGTCGCGCTGGCGCTCGACGACGACGCCGAGCGCGCCTTCCGCTGGCGGGGCTGGCAGGCCATCGAGGGCCTCTGGGCCATCGAGGATCCCACCTCCGTCGAGGTCACCGCCACCGAACAAGACGTCCGGGTCACGATCGACAGCGTGCCCTTTCGTGGCATCATCGATCGGGTCGACGCCGAACCCGACGGTCTGGTGATCGCCGACTACAAGTCCGGACGAGCACCAAGCGAACGCTTCGCCGAGGATCGACTCAAGCAGGTACTGCTGTATGCGGCGGCCCTCACCGAGGTCCACGGCCGTCGACCCGTTCGTGCCCGGTTGCTCTACTTGAATCAGCGGATCGTCGAGGTCGGCGTGACCGAGGCGAATCTGGGCGAGGCCGTGGGCGCGCTGCGCGACACATGGGAGACGCTCCTGCGGTCCTGTGAAGCCGATACGTTCGAGGCACACACCGGGCCGCTGTGTGCCTGGTGCCCGTTCGTCGCGCACTGTCCCGAAGGTCGCGCCGAGGTCGAGCAGCGCCGCCTCGCAGGACGCGTCCGAGCCGACGCACCGGCACTGACGGTCCTCGCCGCTGCCAGCTGAGACCCGTCGCCATCGCTGACGCGGTCCCGAGACACAACTGCCACGCAATCGCCACACGAATGCAACGTGTCGACGGGTTGTCGCGTTGTGCACAAAATCTCGACGCTGTGTTGACCTTTCGGCGAAATTCCGACACATAGAGTAGTACTTGTCATGAAAATGTAAACTTGTCGACGCAAATGGGCGATAGTGGAGCCAATGCGCACGCTGCTTCGCCGCCCGAAGAGCCCGCTGGGCCGCACCGCCGTCGTTGGCGTGCTGATCGCCACCGTGCTGAGCGCGTGCGGCGCGGACGCTCCCCAGAGCGTCGCAAGCATCCACACTGCGCCATTCGACTACGGCACCTTGTCGGAGATGTACATCCTCGAGGTCACCCCGACTCCGACCGCCACCCCCACGGCGACGCCCACCGCGACCCCCGAGCCGACGGCGGTGCCCACTGACGAGGTCACGGTCGTCGCGGTCACGCCTCCGCCGCCACCACCGACGCCAGCACCACCCACCGCAACCCCGGTCCCGCCGACGGCGACGCCCATCCCAGCAACAGCGACCCCCGCTCCGGTCGCCAAGGTCGCGGGGTCACCAGCCCTCGAATCGCAGATGGTGGGCCTCGTCAATCAGGTCCGTTCGGCGGTCGGCCTCCCGGCGCTGCGGGTGGACCCCACGATGACCCAGGTGGCAAGGAACTGGAGTGCCACCTTGAGCACCACGTTCCAGCACAATCCCAACGTCGGCAGCCAGATCCCCGGGGGATGGACGGCCTGGGGCGAGAACGTGGCCTACCACGGTTCGATGGCAGCGGCCGAGGCCGCGCTCGAGGCGAGCGAAGGCCACTATCACAACATGGTCAACGAGGCCTTCACCCACGTCGGGATCGGCATCGTGCAAAGAGATGGCCTGGTTTACGTTACCCAGGTCTTCGCGCGGTACTGAACCCGGCGACGCCCCCCTCAGCGCGGCGTACCAGCGCCACGGCGACCTCGGTCAGTGCGTCCAGGCCCTGACCAGGATCTGGGGAAGCACGATGACACCCTCGTCGGTGAGTTGTCGCTCGGCGTCGGCCAGGCCGTGGCGCTGCCACAACGCGACGACGTGCTGCCACGCCCATTCATAGTAGGGACGGTCCTGCTTCGGCACTGTCGAGGTAACCTCGGGGCAGCGGTTCACCTGGTCCACGAGTGCCGCCGACGACAGGTCCGCACCGGTCCCCGCTCGGACCACGCCGATGACCGCGCCCAGCCAGTCGGCCCACTCGAGCGCCGCGAACGCCTCGCGTTCCTCGGCGGGATACGCGGCCCGACCCGCTGGGGTGAACGGATCGAGGAGCCCGTCGGCGATCACGGCGGCGCTCCCGGCAGCGACCACAGCAGGCCCCAGCGCGAACGTGAGCGTCGACAGTGCCCAGGCGTCGAGCTCGGCTCGCACGTCGGGGTCGAGTTCGTCGCCGACCTCGTCGCCGACCGCCCCGGTGCGGACCTCCCGCAGCTCGTCGAGCCGACGACCGAGCGCGACCTCGAGGCGGCGTCGACCGATCGACTGGTTGACCAGGACGGACTCCGGCAGCGGTTGGCCCGACGCGAGGGTTCGGTGCCAGCCCTCCACGAGGGCCTCGGCGGCCGCGACCGGATCGAGACGCGTCGGGGCGACGAGGTCCTCGGCCTCGGCGAAGAGCTCGTCGGGCCCGGGCGCCACGACCAACGAGTGCAGACCATGATCATCGAGGTCGCCGAGCAACGACAGCTCCGACCCGTCGCCGTGGACGAAGCCGATCCCGACGGAGCGCTCCAGGCCGTCGGCGACCTGCCAGGCCCGCGTGACAGCCGCGGTCCCGATGTGGTGCACCCACCCGGGCGCATCGGTGAGTCGGTCACGGGTCGCGCCGACGGTCTCGTCACCCAGACCCAGTGCGTCGGCGACGGCAAGCACGACCAGGAGAGCACGATCGTCGCCACGGCAGAGCAACCATTCGATGAGCTCCCCGTCGAGCTCATCGGCGGCATCGTCTTCACGCCACACCGACAACACCGACGAGCCCCATGCCTCGACTCGTCCGACGTCGACGAGGTCCCGCAGGACTCCCGCTGCCGCCACGACGTCGTCGAATACGCCCTGATCAGTCATGGGGGCCGACGCTATCGTGACCAGCGTGCCCGAGCTGCCCGAGGTCGAGACCATACGTCGCCAGCTCGAGCCCCGACTCGTCGGACGCGCGATCGTCGATGCCGGTAGCCACCCCTCGCCGAAGTTCACCCCGGCGATCGAGCTCGTGGGCGCCACGTTCGAGGCGGTGCGGAGACGCGGCAAGTTCCTGCTCCTCGGCGTGGACGATGATCGCGAGCTCGTCATCCATCTCGGCATGACCGGTCGCCTCCGCCCGGGTGCCGACTTCGACGATCCCTACCTCCGAGCCTGGTGGCGTCTCGACGACGGCGCGACCATCGGATTCAGCGACGTTCGACGCTTCGGACGTATCCGGGTCGCGTACAACCACCGATACGACGGCACCCTGGCCGTGCTCGGGCCCGAGCCCTTCGACGACTCCTTCACCCCTGACCACTTGTACCGTTCGCTCCGCTCGAGCAGCCGACACCTCAAGACCCAGCTCCTCAGCCAACGCCCCGTCGCCGGAGTCGGCAACATCTACGCCGACGAGGCGTGCTTCAGGGCCGGCATCCATCCCGCGACCCGTCGGATCAGCAGACCTCGCGCCACCGCGCTCCACGAGGCCATCGTCCACGTCCTCCGCCAAGGCGTCGACAACGGGGGCACGACGCTGCGCGACTACCTCGATGCCGACGGGCGCAGCGGCGCCAATCAGCATCACCTGCACTGTTACGGCCGCTACGGCGAACCCTGCGTGGACTGCGGCACGGTGCTGCGGCGCTCGACGATCGATGGCCGAACCACGACCTGGTGTCCGACCTGCCAGACGCGCTGAACCAGGTCACGGTCGCGCCGCTACAGAAGGGCGAGACGCTCCAGCATCAAGTCGAAGAAACCGTCGGCATCGACCTCGGTCATCCAGCGGCAGTTCGGATCCTCGCCACCTCGCCCCCAGTAGTCGACGACGGTCATCCCCATCGTCAACGGCGACGCCGTCTCGACAGCCACATGGACGTCCTTGCCGCCATAGAGCCCGGGTTCGAGGAGGAAGGCGATCGTCGCGGGATCGTGGACCGGTCCACCCTTGGAGCCGTACCGCTCCATGTCGAAGCGCTCGTAGAACGCAAGCATCTGGGCGGCCTTGCGCCCCACCTCGGTTCCGATGGCAGCGAGCTGGGTGATCCATTCGTGCGACATCAGTGCCCGGTGGGTCACGTCGAGAGGCATCGTCACGATGGGGACGCCGCTGCGATAGACGATGTCCGCGGCGTGGGGATCGACGTAGACGTTGAACTCGGCGGCCGGCGTGACGTTGCCACCCACGAAGTAGCCGCCGCCCATCGTCACGATCTGGGCGATCTTCGGCACGATCCGTGGTTCTCGCACGAGCGCGAGCGCGACGTTGGTGAGCGGCCCAATCGGGCAGATCGTGACCTCGCCGTCGGACGCGCCCAGCAGTGTGTCGATCATCCAGTCGACCGCGTGCGCCTGCTGCAGCGCGAGCCGCGGCTCGTCCCATTCGGGTCCGTCGAGTCCGGTCTTGCCGTGCACCTCCTCGGCCGTCACCAGTGGCCTGATCATCGGTCGAGCGCACCCGGCGAACACCGGCACATCGCCTCGATCGGCAAGCTCACACAACAAGAGCGCGTTCCTGGTCGTCAGCGGGAGCGGCACGTTTCCGGCAACGCAGGTGATGCCGAGGACCTCGAGCTCCGGCGACGCCAGCGCCAGGAGAATGGCGATTGCATCGTCTTGGCCGGGATCGGTGTCGATGATGATCTTGCGCGTGGTCACGTCCGAGAGGCTACGAGACGCGCCTCTCGGTCGCATCGGGCGCCCAGTAGCCTCGGACTTGGGACGATCACCCTTCAGGCGAAGCCCCACGACAACCCCATGACCACCAACTTCCGTGACCTCCAAGCGAAGAACCAGCGTGCGACCTGGGTGCTGTTGTTCGCAAGCTTCGCATTGCTCGGACTGGTGACCGTCACGGTGGCCATGATCACCGTGGGTGGCATCGTCGCGGCGATCTTCGCGGTCGTGCTCTCCGCGGTCATGACCTACGGCGGCTACCGCTCGTCGGACACCATCGCACTCCGATCGACCCGAGCGGTGCCTGCCGATCCGACGCAGTACGCCCGTCTCCACAACGTGGTCGAAGAGATGGCCATCGCCGCAGGTGTCCCGAAACCGCGTGTGTTCGTCGTCGAGGACTCCGCCCCGAATGCGTTCGCGACCGGTCGAGATCTCGACCATGCCGCGATCGCCGCCACGACCGGCCTGCTCGAGAAGATGGAGCGCAACGAGCTCCAGGGCGTCATCGCCCACGAGATGGCCCACATCCGCAACAACGACATCCGGATCATGACCGTTGCCGTCGCCACTGCGGGGGCCATTGCACTGATCGCGGACCTGTTCTGGCGGCTTCTGTACTTCGGCGGGCTCAGTGGTGGACGCCGCCGCTCCAACGATCGCGACAACGGCGCAGGCGCGTTGTTCATGATCGTCGGCCTGGTATTCGTGTCCGTGCTCGCGCCGTTGGCCGCGGCGCTTCTGCGCGCCGCGGTCAGCCGGAGCCGAGAAAGCCTCGCAGACGCGAGCGCGGTCGAACTGACGCGCAACCCTTCGGGGCTGCGCCGAGCGCTCGAGCGCCTCGACAGCGACCGGACCGTGGTCCGCCACACCTCGCACGCGACCAGCCACCTCTGGATCGAGGCGCCCGACGACCACGATCCAGGAGCGAAGGGGCGTCGATTCAACGACATGTTCAACACCCACCCGCCTCTGTCGGAGCGCATCGATCTGCTGCGGGCCATGGAAGGTCTCGGCCCCTACGAAGGCCCGTCCCTCGGCGACGCACCCACCGACGTGGCGACGCCGACCCAGGCACCCACGCCGGTCGAGCTGGCTCGGAGCACCCAGCCTGGCTGGTACGCCGACCCCTCGGGCGAGCCGGGCCTTCGATGGTGGAACGGAGCGTCCTGGACCGACTTCACCCATCGGTGACGCCGCCGGGTCTCCCGCGCCGATGGCAACGCCGCACACCGGTACGGTGATCCGCGTGTTCGCCCGCCGCCCGTCGATTGCCCTTGTTGCTGGAGCTCTCCTGGCGGTCTCGGCATGTCGCGGATCGGCCGGGGTGGTGATCGACCGCCAGGCGGCGACCCCGATTGCAGCGGCGACGGCGCCGGCAGCGCCGACCCCGGCCCCCACCCCCGAACCGGACCCACCCGGTCGCGCCCCGCTCCCCGACGGCACCGAGATCGTCGCCGGTGACCGCCTGGCGGTCGAGACTCCCGATGGCCAGCTGGTCACGATACGACCAGACGGGACCAATCTCATCGCACTGACCGACCCCGGCGAGGCAACCAGGAACGGCCAGGCCACCTGGTCCCCCGACGGCAACCGTCTGGCCTGGGCGACCGTCGACCCCACCGGCGGCGCCCACGTCCGCGCCGCCAGATTCGACGGTACAAGCTGGTCCGACACGGCGGTACCGGTGCAACCCGTCGCCCTCGCGTGGGACCCGACGGGCACGCAGATCGCCGCCTTGTCAGCAGGTGGCGAACCGCTCGAGCTGGGCATCGTCGGTCTCGGTGACCGCTCCGGGTACCAGGCCATCGACTCAGGGGCGCCGCTGTTCTTCTCCTGGGGCCCCGACGGCGACGCGTTGCTCGTACACGCGAGCGGCATCCGCCTGGATTTCGTCCCCACCGACGGTTCGCCACCGAACGTTCTCGAGCGTCGTCCGGGCAGCTTCCAGACGCCGGCCTGGCTCGCCGGACCGACCCCACTCGTGTACGCCGACGAGCAGTCCGGCCAGGACTATCTCGTCGTGGCCGGCAACGAGGGCGCCGGCAGACGGGCACTCATCAGCTACGACGGCTACCTGCAGTACGCCGTGAGCCCGGCGTCGGGCTTCATCGCCCTCCAGGTGCTCGACGAGTCGGCGGCGCCCACCCCACGTGCCATCACGGTGTCGTACCACCAGCCCCGTGGCGGCGACATCGTCGATCGGATCCCGCAGGGCCAGCTCGTGCTGATGGCGGTGTTCGGCGGTGATCCGACTGTCCTCTACCCCACCGAGTTCGACAGCTTCCTCGAGCCGGTACGAGCGTTCTACTGGAACCCGAGCGGCGACGCGCTGGCGTGGGTGGTCGAAGTCGGCAGCGGCGATGGCGACTGCGCCTCCGAAACCTCCACCCTGCGCTGGCAGTTCTGGTTCGACAACAATCTCGTCGTCGGCCCGGAGTTCGTGCCCACCGCCACCTTCGCGTGTGCGTACCTGCCGTTCTTCGACCAGTACGGCCAGAGCTCGACGTACTGGTCCCCGGCGGGGGACGCGATCGTCTACGCGGGCACCGATGTGGCCACGGGCCAGCGAGGCATCTTCACGCTCAACGTGAACGTCCCCGATGCACCACAGCTCGTCGCCGTCGGAGAGCACGCCGTGTGGTCACCGAGCAGTGCCGGCTCGGCTGCCAGCGACCTGTGACGGGGTCCTGACCCGACCGCTCAGGAGCCTGCCGGGCTGGGGCGCATCCCGAGCTCGGCACGGGCGAACACCGGGACCCGCACCCGCCGCGGCCGACCGATGCGCACCTTGACGCCCGGCGTCCAGTGGACGACGGGGGCTTCGGCCGGCGGCGGGTAGCCGGCAGCTCTCGCCAGGGTGTCGTGGAAATCGACCAGGCTCGCACGGTGCAGCGGCCATTCCGGGTGTTCCACGGCGGCGTACACCAGACGACCGACGACCGTCGAGTAGAGCCCCCAACGGCAGGTGAGGAAGCGCTCGAGGGGCGAAACGTCGGCCGAGGCGATCTCGGGACCGATCGTGGCCCGCATAGAGCAAGCCGCTGCGGGGCCGCCCCAGCGACGCCGACAGGTGTAGCGGCGCTCAGCGACGGCAGGGCTCGTGATCCGCATGCTCGACCACATGTAGGGAAGTCCATAGGTCGAACGAGCGACCAGGGCCGGGACGAGCCGCGAGATGTCGAGTGAGTCGAACCAGACACCGGGGCGCCCGTCAGGGCCCCGTACATACGTGCGAATGTTGGTTTCTGGGAACGAACCAAGGTAGGGGACCGCCAACGGCGGCCGGATCCCGACGCGCTGCATCTGGAACGCCACCAGCCCCACCCAGGCGCTCCCGTCGTAGGCATCGGCAGTCACACCGCGAGGCAGCCGTTGCTGCACGACCTCCACCGGCACCCGCCAGTGCACGAAGAGCAGGTTGTTCCACTCCTGGTGCATGAGCGCCCACTCGACGGGCTCGTCGGTCGTCGGTGCGTATCGGGACACGACTGAAGCGTAGAGCCCGGCCGGCCCCGTCGCGGCGTGGTACCCGCGGGTCAGTCGGCGGCGAACACCTCGGCGGGCACCGTACCGGAATCGGTCACAGTCAAGATGTCGCAGCCGCCGTCGGTGACGAGCAGCGTGTGTTCGAACTGAGCCGAGCGGCAGCCGTCGTCGGTGACCGCGGTCCAGTCGTCGTCCCAGACGTGCAGCGACGCTCGGCCCAGGTTGAGCATCGGCTCGATCGTGAAGGTCATCCCCGGCTCGAGAACGGTGGTGGCGCGACGATCGAAGTAGTGGGGAATCGCTAGCGCGCTGTGGAACTCGGGCCCGACCCCGTGCCCGATGAACTCACGGACCACCGAAAGGTCGTTGGCTCGCGCATGGGCTTCGATCGCCCGACCGATGTCGTGCACCCGCGCGCCGGGAGCGACGGCGGCGATGCCGGCGTAGAGCGCGTTGCGGGTCTCCCGCACCAGGTGACGCGATGGCTCGTCGGCGTCCCCCACCACGAAGGTGACCGACGTGTCGCCGTGGACTCCCTGGTAGTAGGCGGTGACATCGATGTTCACGATGTCGCCGTCGCGGAGGCGGCGGCTGTCGGGGATGCCGTGGCACACGACCTCGTTCACCGACGTGCAGATCGACTTCGGGTACCCGCGGTAGTTCAGCGGACTGGGGTACGCACCGAGTCGGACCGTCTCGTCGTGGGCGACCTGGTCGAGCTTGTCGGTCGTGACCCCGACTTCGACGAACTTCCCGACATGCAGCAGGATCTCGGCAGCCACCGCACCGGCAGCGCGCATCGCCGTGATCTCCTCGGGGGTGCGGATCAGCGGCAGCACCGACGGACCCGGGTCTCCGGTCCGAGCGTAGGGAGGACGTGCGATCGACGGTGGCACGGTGCGCATCGGCGAGAGGAGTCCCGCCTGGACGGGCGGGTCCGATGCAGGCGCCAGTGCGCTCGAGGTCTTGCGTCGTCGTTTCACCATGGCTCCAGGTTAGGAGCTACCCCAGGCGAGGAGGCGGGCAAGGAGCCTCCGCGGCACCGCGGCAACGCCCGGTCGAGTGCCGAAGGGCACTCGTGAACGCCGTTAGACTCCAGCGCCGGCATCACGATCGTGAGGAGTTTCCCGTGTCGACAGGTGGTGGGACGAGGGCGATCATCACCGCGTTCCTCGCCAACCTGGCCATCGCGGTGGGCAAGCTCGTGGGGTTTCTGGTCACCGGCTCGTCGTCGATGCTCGCCGAAGCCGTGCACTCCGCCGCCGACACCGGGAACCAGGCGCTTCTGATGCTCGGCACGAAGCGGGCCAAGCAGGCCGAGACCCCGGAGCACCCGTTCGGGCACGGGCGGGAACGATATTTCTGGGCCTTCGTCGTTGCCCTCGTGCTGTTCTCCCTGGGGTCACTCTTCGCGATCTACGAAGGCATCGACAAGGTGCGGCACCCCCACGAGATCGAGTCGTTCGGGTGGGCGGTCGCCATCTTGGCCTTCGCTTTCGCCATGGAGGCCACCGCGTTCCACACGGCGGTCCGCGAGGCGTCCCACATCAAGGGGCCGCACTCCTGGCCGGCGTTCGTCCGTCGCGCCCGGGTTCCCGAACTCCCCGTGATCATGCTCGAAGACCTCGGCGCGATGATCGGCCTAGTCCTGGCCTTCACCGCGCTGATCATCGCCGAGGTGACCGGCGACCCTCGCTGGGACGGCGTCGGCACACTGGGGATCGGTGTACTCCTGGGCATCATCGCCATCGTGCTCGCCGTCGAGATGAAGAGCCTGCTCATCGGCGAAGGGGCGCTGCCCGAGCAGCTCGAGGCCATCCGTGCCGCGTTCGACGGGTCGCCTGCGGTCGAAAGAGTGATCCACATGCGCACGGAGTACGTCGGGCCCGACGATCTGCTCGTGGCCGCCAAGGTCCAGTTCCGCTCCGACCTGTCGTCCGCCGAGCTCGCCAGAGCCATCGACGAGACCGAGCGTGCGGTGCGCGCCGCGGACCCCATTGTCGGGATCATCTACCTCGAGCCTGCGCTGTACGACCCCAACCGGTCCTGAACCGCTCGTGGGGCGCCGGGTCAACCGCCTTCAGACCGGCAGGGGCACCTGGTGCACGACGAAGCGCCTGCTCAGCAGGTCGAGGACCCCGTTGAGCTCCGCGCCCAGGTCTACGGTCTTCGCGACCGGGTTCCCGGCGTCGTTGCGATAGGAGATCTTGATCTCTGTGCCTCGGCGATACACCCCGTCGACGTCCTCGAGACGAACCGAGACGAACGAGCGGGCCAGTGCGGTCTCGGGGCCGAGCTGCGCGATTCGCCCCAGGAGACCGGAGAAGCCCTCGACGGGGACCTCATCGAGGTGGAACGTGTTCTCGGTCAGGCATGCCAACCGCCGCGCCGGTCCACGCGGGGTTTCGACGTCCCAGAACCAGTAGTCGGCGCCTTCGTCGTCCTCGTCATCGTCGTCGTGCCGTGCCGATCCCCCGACGGGAGTCGACGGCTCAGCGACCCGTTGGCCCGAAGCGACCGCACTCGATCGGAGTACCTCGTCGCAGGGATCGTCCTCGGTGTCACCACCGGTGGCTTCCGAGTCTGCGGTGGAGCCTGGCGCCCCGGATCCGGAGGTCTCGACGTCGTCTACGCCGAAGGCCGGCGCGGGCACCTCGTCGGAGTGGAGATCGTCGTCGCGGTCGGTTTCGGGATCGCCGTGGGGGCGCCCGGTGAAGGCAGCCACGCCGAAGGCTGAGGTGTCGACGGACGGTGCACCGTCGAGTGGGGCGAACGCGAGACCGTTGCCCTCAATCGTGGTCTCGGCCCCTGCCTGCACCGGCAAGCCGAAGGCTGACGGGGCGTCGGATGTGGCCGCTGCGAAGGCGGGGGCACTCGGGTCGACGGGTGCGACGAAGCTGAAGTCCACCGCTTCGGCGTCAGCTTCTGCATCGTCGGCCTCGGCCGGAGTGGGGTTTGCCGGGGGCTCCCATGTCTCGGCTGCGGCACTCCGGCTCCGCCGGGCCCAGACCAGGGCCACGACCGAGAACACGGCGAGAACGCCGGCGCCGACGATCGCGAGCAGTCCCACATCGAGCGAGAACAACGTCGAGCCGGAGCTCGAGAACTCGACCTCGTAGATCAGGACCGAACCCTCGATGCCGCAGTCGATCACGACTGCACCAGGTCCGGTGTCGAGATTCGACGGCACCGGGATCGCGACCTCGAAGTGCCCGTCGGCGTCGGTGGTGACCTGGCCCATCGGCAGCGGGTCGTTGTCGCCGACCGTGAGGTACACCTGAGCCTCGGCATTGGGAGCACACTCGGTCCCGTTGGAGATCGTCGCGGTGCCACCGAGGGGCACGTCGATGGCCTGCGCCATCGCCGATCGCATCGAGCCGGGTGCGAACAACGCCGACAAGGCAATCGCACCGCTGAGCACGAGCATCCGTGCCCGACGGTCGCCGAGGGGTCGCGGACCCCTGGCCGGAGGATCATTCGAGAAACGCATGGGGCCCAATCGGCGCGAAACCATGGTTCCGTGAGGCGAATCGCCCAGTTTTTCGGTGACGCAGGTACCTCAGCCGGCCCTGTCGGCCCACCAGGCGCGCAGGCGCACCTCGGTCTGCGCGGCGTCGAGGTCGGGCTCGGAGCGCTTGAGGTCCAACAAGAACGCGAGCGCCTGGCCGATCACCGGCCCGGGGCCGACACCGAGGAGCTCCATCACCGCCTCGCCATCGAGCAACGGGCGCTCCGCTGCGATTCGGTCCGCTTCGGCCAGCTCGGCGATCCGGGCTTCCAGCTCGTCGACGTGGTGCTGGAGCTCCATGCGCTTCTTCGGATTTCGGGTGGTGCAGTCGGAGCGCACCAACGCGTTGAGGTGCCCGAGCAGGTGGCCGGCGTCGCGGGCGAAACGGCGCACCGCTGCGTCGCTCCACCCGTCGGCATAGCCCTTGAATCGACCGGAGAGCCGCACGAGCTCGACGACGTCGCGCACGGTCTCGGGAGGATACGCCAACGCGCGCATGCGCGACCGGGCCATCTTCGCACCGACCGCTTCGTGGTGACGGAAGGTCACCCCGCCGTGCTCGAACGAGCGTGTCGCCGGCTTTCCGACATCGTGAAACAACGCCCCGAGACGGACGACGTGCACCGGCGGGGTCTGCGCGATCACCGCAATCGTGTGCGCCAGCACGTCCTTGTGCCGATGGATCGGATCCTGCTCGAGTCGGAGCGCGGGAAGCTCAGGGACGATTTCGTCCGCGAACCCGCAGTCGACGAATCGCCAGAGGGCATCGGCGACGTCGTCTGCCATGAGCGCGGCGTCGAGCAGCTCGCGCTGCTCCTCTACGGTGTGAGTCATATCCAGGGCGAAGCCGCCGCTGGCCTACTTCTCTTCGCGGAACACCACGTGCTGGCGCACGATGGGGTCGTACTTCTTGAGCTCGATACGCTCACGCGAGTTGACCTTGTTCTTGTTCGTCACGTACGTGTAGCCGGTGCCTGCGGTCGACTTGAGCTTGATGACCGGGCGCTTGTCGCTTCCAGCTGGCATCAGATCTTCTCCCCACGACGACGCATGTCGGCGAGCACCCGGTCGATGCCGCGCTTGTTGATGGTCTTGACCCCTTTGGCACTCACCGTGAGCGTGACCCAACGCTTCTCGTTCGGCACGTAGAAGCGCTTCGTCTGAATGTTCGGGTTCCAACGGCGACGCGTCTTGCGGTGCGAGTGCGAGACGTTGTTCCCGAAGGCCGGCTTGCGCCCGGTGACCTGACAGATCCGTGACATAGGGGGACGAGTTTACCCAGGACTTGGCCGAGCGCCACCCGACCGTCCGATTTCCGATCGGGAACCCACGAGCGGCCGCGGGGGCGCCCGAATCAGATGGCCGATCGAACCGTAGGCCGCACGACACCTTGTCCGCCGCCATCGTCAAGATCGACGCCTGCGGGCCGAATTCCCGACCGTGGGAGCCTCAGCACACGGTGTCATCCAGCTCGATCATCTTCCCAGCCTTCTCGCGGCAGCACCGGATCCTGCGGTCGTCATCCGCCTCTCGGGCGAGGACCTCACCGTCGTCGGCGGCAACGAGGAGTTCGCCCGCCTCACCGGGAAGCCGCTGCGCGAAACGATGCGACGCCAGCTGTCGAGTTTCCTCGCCGAGAGTGTCGCCGAGCTCGTCGCCACGGCCATGCGAGAGGACGTCGACGCGCCACGCGTGCTCCTCGACGAAGACCAACCCGCGCTCGTGAGCGACGTGGCGGTGACGCTGCGACTGGCACCGACCCCCTCCGGAGGTGGCCAACGGCTGGCGCTGCTGACCCTGCAGACCGTGCGGCCTGTGACCGACCTCGGCCCCCATCACGGCATCCTCGATGCCATCAGTGCCCCGGTCATCGCTGCTGGGCTCGACTTCCATATCGAGTACCTCAACGCCGCCGCTGCGGCCTACCTCGGCAGAACCCAAGGTGCGCTCCTCGGGACCGACGTCCGACGCATCGCGACCGCCGACGACTGGTCGCGGCTGGCCGAACTCGTCTCCCGACGCTCGAGCGAGGGCACCGTCGTCGAGCTCGACCACCGCACCAAGCAGCGACGGGTGGCTGCGGTGCACGTCGCCGACCTCGGCGACCTGATCGCGATCACCCTCGACGACCGCACCAGCGCGCGAAACCAGGAAGATCAACTTGCCGAGCTGCACACCGTCGACCCCCTGACGGGGCTCGCCAATCGCGCCGGGCTGGCCAATCACATTCGCCACCTCGCCGAGGCCGGGAACGGTCGGGTGCTCACGCTGGCATTCCTGGACCTCGACAACTTCAAGACGATCAACGACGCACTCGGCCACGACATGGGCGATCAGGTCCTGCGTACGGTCGGCGAACGTCTCGAGGAGGCGATCGGTGGCTACGGGCTCGTCGGGCGCATCGGCGGCGACGAGTTCGTCGTGGCCTGCAGCACCGCTCCGGGAGCCGGACACGGCGAGCTGGAGCACCTGGTCGCGCTTCCCTTCGGTCACCCCATGACCCTCGACGGGAAGGCCTTCAACATCACTGCAAGCGTCGGCATCGCCGCTGCTCCTTCACCGCAGGAGGCCGACAGCGAGCGGCTCCTCAAAGCCGCCGACCTCGCGATGTACGAGGCGAAGCGACGAGGCAAGAACACCATCGCCGTGTACGACGAGTCGCTCGAGCACCGCGCCGCGCAGCGTCTGGAGATCGAGTCCGACCTCCGGCGCGGGATCGAAAACGACGAGTTCGTCGTGCACTACCAGCCGATCATGGACGTGATCACCGGCCGCCCGACGGGCGCCGAGGCGCTCGTCCGGTGGATGCATCCCCGACGCGGCCTGGTACCACCTGACCAGTTCATCCCCGTCGCCGAGGAGACGGGGCTGATCGGACAGATCGGTGCCAAGGTGCTCGAAACCGCCGTCGAGCAGGTGTCGGCGTGGAATCGTGACCGGCTGACGCGTAGGGCGCTGTCGATCAGCGTGAACCTCTCGGGCGTGCAACTCGGCGATGCCGCGCTGGAGCGAAGCGTGCACGCGGCGCTGTCACGCAGCGGTCTCGACCCCGCCAAGCTGACCCTCGAGGTCACCGAGAGCACGCTCATGGTCGACGTGGGTGAGACCATGGCGACGCTCGGACGTCTCCGTGATCTCGGCATCGGCATCGCGATCGACGACTTCGGGACGGGGTACTCCTCGCTGGCCTATCTCAAGTCCATGCCGGCACAGACCCTCAAGATCGACAAGGCGTTCGTGAACGGACTCGGCACCAGTCCCGAGGACACGGCGCTGGTGACGGGCATCGTGGCGCTGGCCAGCGCGTTGGACTTCAAGGTCGTCGCCGAAGGGGTTGAAAACGAGCGGCAGCTGCGCGAACTGCGCCGGCTCGGCTGCGAGGCCTCGCAGGGCTACCTGCACTCACGCCCGTTGCCTGCCGATGAGTTCGAGGAGTGGATCCGCGGACGCGACCAGGGTTCCGTCGGGGCGATGCTCGCCGCAGACAAGCACCTCGGGACCGTGGTTCCCGGGATCGAGGCAGCTTCGGACCCAATTGCGCCGATGCCCCATGGGGCGCTCGGCCGCCACGCCCGTGAGCCGGTGCTCTACCACGAAGCCTGAGATCGCCCAGGCAGGGCTTCAACGTCGCTATTTCGGCGACGCGCAACTAGTCTCCGCCCGCAATGCTGGATGTGGGACGACGCCTCGTCGTATGGGGACTCGTGTGGCTCCTCGGCCTCATGGGGTTACGGGTCACGCTTCTCGCGCCCGAGATCTGCCCGCCACTGCGCTCCGACGACGCCCGTGCCGCAGCCATTGCGGCCGCTGACTGGATCGCACGCAACCAGGCACCCGACGGCACGTACCTCTACGAGCTGACCATCGGGAGCGACGGCACGCTCGAGCGGTCGACGAGCTACAACACGGTTCGCCATGCCGGAGCGACGATGGCGCTCTACCAGATGCTCGCGACGGGCGAGGACGGGTACCTCCCTGCCGCAGATGCGGGCATGGAATGGATGCGCTCCCGGCTCGTCGGCGACGGCGCCCTTCGCGCCGTGGGCGACTCGACGACCACCGCCCGGCTCGGTACGACCGCCCTGCTCGCAGTCGGGCTCGCGCACCGGCGCCTCGCGACCGGCGACACCGGATACGACGCGTTGATGGTGCAGGCCGGCCGGTTCATCGAGGCCATGCAGCGAAGCGACGGAAGCATGCTCGAATCGTGGGACATCGCCACCGGCATGCCGATTCCCGGACGCACGTCGCTGTACTTCACCGGGGAGTCGCTGTGGGCACTGACGCTGCTCGCCGAGGCGTTCCCCGGGCAGGGGTGGGACGAGCTCGCGTATCGCACGCTCGAGTACATCGCCACCGACCGCGACGAAGACGAGGACGTCTGGCCTCGGCCGTGGGCCGATCAGTGGGCCGCGTACAGCCTGGCCCAGATGGCACCGTGGGGCCTGTCGGAGACCCACCTCGAGTACGCCCGCATCCTCGCCGCGCAGTACGGGATGGCCGTTCGTTGGGAGTCGCAGCGCAATGACGGCATCACGGGTCTGGTGCACGCCCCCGAATCGATTGCGGCCGGTCAGGGCACGTGGCTCGAGGGCTTGGGCGCGCTGGAGAGGGTCGCGGCGATCGACACCCGCTTCGACTCCCCCACCGGCACCGGCGAGGAGCTCGGCGATCGCTTGGTGTGCACCGCGGGACGCATGGTCGACAAGCAGATGAACGGCACCGGGGTTCCCGAGCTCGACGGGGCCTTCTTCGTGGACCGCACGACCCGTGTGGACGGCCAACAGCACGTTCTCGGCGGCCTTCTCTTCGCCGAGCAGTTGCTGCGCGAGCGCGAGGAGCAATCCGGCTCATGACGACGGAGGATTCACCATGAACGGCACCATCGGAGCAGTGCTCGTGCTGCTCGTCGCGACCAACCCGGCGTTGCTGTCGTGGTCGGTCGGATGGCGCGAACGGGCGACGACCGCGTGGCGCCGCACGCTGCTCGGCGCCGTCGGCGCCGCGACGGTCGTCCTCGGCGTTGTCATCGTGGGCACCGAAGCGGTCCTCGACGCGATCGACGTGTCGCCGCCAACGTTCCGGCTGGCCGTCTCGGTGGTGGTCGGACTCGCCGGGACACGCGCCTTCCTCGCCACGCCGGTTTCGGTCTCGTCGACACCGAGCCGGGGCGACGGGGCGACCATCGTCGCCGTGTTACACCTGCTCGCACCGGCACCGGTGTTCGCCGCTGCTGCCGGTGCCGCCGACGCCGGCATCGGCGCGGCACTGATCGCGCTGGCCATGGCAGCGGTCGCGTCAGCAGTTGCGCTGATCGCGCCGCGCGGGGACACCACCTTGGGGCCCGCCCTGGTCCGCCTGGTCGGGGCCGGAGCCATCGTCGTCGCCGTCGTCATCGGACTCGACGCGGCACGGACGGTCTGAGCAGGTGCCCCGACTATCCTCGGGTCACCAAGCCCTCGTAGCTCAGTCGGATAGAGCGACCGCCTCCTAAGCGGTAGGTCACAGGTTCAATTCCTGTCGAGGGCGCGTCGCGATCGCGGTCTTCGATCACGGGAACTCGTGGGCGCTCCCAGAACCGGCCCGTATCCTTTCGGCATGCGGATCTACGACACGATGGCCGGCGATCTGGTCGAGCTCGTTCCGGGCGAACCCGGGAAGATTTCCATCTACGCGTGTGGCCCTACGGTCTACGACGTACCGCACCTCGGTCATGCTCGCACCGCGCTCACCTACGACGTGCTCCGCCGCTACCTGCGTTGGCGAGGCTTGGAGGTGACACTCGTCAGCAACATCACCGACATCGAGGACAAGATCATCGCGCGCGCCGCCGAGCGCGGTATCTCCGAGGTCGAGCTCACCAGTCACTACACCGACGTGTACATCGAGCAGCTCCGCGGGCTCGGTGTAGAGGACCCAGATCACCGGCCCCGGGCGACGGAGTACGTCGACGAGATGCTCGCGGTCATCACCGAGCTCGTCGATCGGGGCGCCGCCTATGCCATCGACGGCAACGGCGTCTACTTCGACGTGTCCGCCTTCGCCGGGTACGGCGCGCTCACACATCGCCATGCCGACGACCTACGCGAGTCGGGGCAGGGCCGCATCGAGACCGACGAGAGAAAGGACGACCCCCTCGACTTCGCGCTGTGGAAGACGGGAAAACCGGGGGAACCGAGCTGGGAAAGCGCCTGGGGACCGGGGCGTCCGGGCTGGCACATCGAGTGCGTGGCGATGGCCCTGGGCTTGCTGGGGGAAGGCTTCGACATCCACGGTGGAGGCACCGACCTGGCGTTCCCCCACCACGAGAACGAGCGTGCCGAGGCCGAAGCCGCGGGGCACCGCTTCGCCCGCCACTGGGTCCACAGCGCGATGTTGAACGTCAACGGCGAGAAGATGGCGAAGTCCGTCGGCAACTTCACCACCCTGGGTGACGCGCTCGGGGAGTACGGTGGGCGCCCGCTCCGGCTCGGCATGCTCCAGGCCCACTACCGATCACTGATGGAGCTCTCCGATGACACGATGGCCGGCGCCATCGGCGGCATCGAACGCATCGATGCCTTCTTCCGGCGGCTCCAGGCCGCGGCGGTGCCACGATCGGGAGGCGTCGACAATGAGGTCGTCGCGCGGTTCGTGCGGGCGATGGACACCGATCTCGGCACTCCGGACGCCGTCGCGGTGATCTTCGACACGATCGGCGCGGCCAATGCCGCTCTCGATCGTGGCCACGCCGACCAGGCAGAACGTCTTGCCGCCACGATCACCGAGCTGCTCGCGGTGCTCGGGCTCGAGCCCCTGGCTGCGGAGGCCGACGCGGAGATCGACGCCTTGCTGGGGGCCCGTCAGGCCGCGCGCGCTGCCCGGGACTTCGCCACTGCGGACAGAATCCGAGACGAGCTCCAGGCGCAGGGCATCGAGATCGAAGACGCCCCGACCGGGGCGATCTGGCGCCGCGTCCGCTGACGGCACGTCGCGCCGGGCTCAGCGCGTCGCGCGGCGCCGCATGAGCTCGTAGACCGCGACCGTTGCCGCCGCAGCCACATTCAACGACTCGACCCCGTTGGCGAGCGGGAGCGACACCGTCTGTGTGCAGGCAGCGCGCGTCTGCGCGCTGAGGCCCTCGGTCTCATTGCCGACCACCAGCGCCAGGCGGTCACCGAGGACCGCCTCGAAGATCGAGTCGCCACCGGCATCGAGCGCGACGATTGCGAAACGGGCGTCGACCAGCTGCGTCATGGCGTACTCGACGCGATCGACCCGAAGGATCGGAGCCTGGAACGCAACCCCCGCGGAGGCCTTGATCGCAACCGGACCGATATCGGCAGTGCCGGCCTCGGGTACCACGATCCCGTCGATCCCCGCTGCGGTGGCGCTCCGCAGGATCATCCCGAGGTTCGCCGGATTGTGCACCCGGTCGAGCACGAGCAACGTGGTGGCGTGCTGACGACCGGTGCGCTGCTCCAGGAAGCCGAGCAGCGTCTGCAGGCGCGGCGCCCGCACGTCGGCGACGACACCCTGGTGCTGCCCACTGCGGGCGAGCGCGGCCAACCGCTTCTCGGAGACCCGCTCGACAACCACGTCGCGCTGGCGCGCCAGATCGAGAATCTCGCCCACCACCGGGCCCTGACCGCGCTCCGACAGGTGGATGCGCGCGATGGCCCGCCCCTGCTGGAGCGCTTCGAGGACGGGCTTGCGGCCGTGCACGGTCAGGTAACGGTCACTGGGCGACATCGCCGGCCATCGTCGCACACCCGGGCGCCGCGGGCCTACGTTGTCGGCGGTCGATGTGCGCCGGGGCATGATCGACGGTGTAGTTTCAACGGGTTCGTTCGCTGTCAAACGGAGCCGACATGCCCAGAACCAAGGTGCGCCCCGAGGCCCTCCGTCGCAAGGAGCGGGTCAAGGCTGCCACCGATCTTCGCGACGTGCCCGAGGGAACCGAAGGTCGCGTCATGCTGAGCAACGGGATCGGCTGGACCCGGTACTGGGTGTCCTTCGACAACGGCATCGACATGGGGAGTCTCGGACGCGAGAAGCTCGTCCGGGTCGCCGAGTGGGAGCAGTACCTGATCGACCGGGAGCGTCAGGTGGACGCCGTGGTGGACGGTCCCGAAGTGGCCGGCGCCGAGATCGCCGACGACGGGGCTGCCGGCGGGGTGACCGTCAACGGCGTCGCCGTTCCCCAACTGTTGCTCGATCGCACGAACGCCGCGCTCGAGCGGCTCGGCGTCTCGCGTTGAAACGTCGCCCTGCGACTGCGCTCTGACCGGTCCGCACCCGGGCGTTCGGATCAGTTCGCAGAGGGATGATCGACCCAGATGAGGTCGATCACGAACACCAGCGTCTCACCAGGGGCGATGGCACCGTCACCGGCACCGGTGTCCCCGAAGCCGAGGTCGGGTGGGATGATCAGCTGGCGGCGCCCGCCGGCGTGCATCCCGACGAGGCCGGCCTCGATACCGGGGATGAACTGGCCGATCCCGGCGACCTTCATGACCGGGGCCGGACCGCGGTCCCACGAGGCGTCGAACTGCTCGCCGGTCGACTGAGCGACTCCGACGTAGTGCAGGTAGACCGTGTCTCCGGTCTCGACCATCGGGCCGTCCCCGACGACGAGATCCTCGAAACTGAACTCGGTGGCTGGGGCGTCGGGCACCGTGACCGTCGGCTTCGGCGCGTCCGTGGGAACGACGGCCACGAGGTCCACGATGAAGACGAGGGTCTCGTCGGGCCCGATCAGCTGACCACGCCCGGCGGCCCCGTAGGCCAAGTCGCCGGGGATCGTGAGCCGTCGGCGCCCGCCGATCGCCATGCCCTCGATCCCCTGGTCCCAGCCGGGGATGACGTTGCCGGCGCCCAGCTCGAACCCAAACGCCTGATCTCGGTTCCACGAAGCGTCGAACTCGAGACCCGTGCTCCAGGCCGCTCCCACGTAGCGCATCAGCACAGCATCGCCAGTATGCGCGACGGTTCCCGAGCCTTGGACGATGTCCTCGATCTCGAGCTCGGTCGGCGGGTCACCGTCGGGAATGGCGATCAGCGGGCGCACCGCGAGGTCGGTGAGGTCCACATCGGCTGCAGGGGTCGGGGTCGGGGCTGCCGTCGGCTCGACGGTGGGTGTCGTGGTCGCCTCGGACGGGTCGACGGACTGATCGGCACTCGTCGGCGTCGGCGTCGGCGTGGCTGCGGTGTCGTCGTCACCTCCGCAGGCGCTCAGGACCACCAAGAAGGCAGCGAGGGCCGCGACGAACCGGAGAGACAGGGGGCGTGCCATGGGCGCTGATGCTACTGCGCTTCAGCCGTCGCCCGACCGACGGGCGCCATGTCGACCGTCGCCGCGCTCCCATGTCGACCGTCGCCGCGCTCCCATGTCGACCGTCGCCGCGCTCCCATGTCGACCGTCGCGGCGCGCCCACGTCGACCGTCGTAGTGGGTCACCGGGAACCGACGGCGCGCCATGCCCACCACCGGGGCACCGCGGCGACCCAGGAAGTCCGCGGTGCCACCGTGGTGGGTTGACCGACGCCGGAGGGGTTTGGCGCCTGTCGCCGGCCGCGCTGCCCGCTGCGGTCACGTCGACGTCGAGCACAGTAGGAACCCGAGCTTGCCGCCCGTGGTCGCACAGCGGGCGCGGAGATGACGGTTGGGTGAACTCCTGGTGCGCCGCCGCCCTCGTCCGCCAGACGTGCCACCTGACCCTCGAGGGGTGCTTGAAATCCGGGGCTGGGCCAGACACCCTTGGGCCCATGACCAACTCCTCCCTCGTCGTGATGGCCGCCGGACTCGGAAGCCGGTTCGGAGGGGTGAAACAACTCGCGCCGGTCGGCCCCGACGGCGAAGTCATCCTCGACTACACGATCCGCGATTCGCTCGACGCAGGCGTCGAACAGGTCGTGCTCATCGTTCGCTCCGAGATCCGTGACGACACCGAGGCGCATGTCCGTGCCGTGCACGGCGACGGCGTACCACTGACCGTCGTCTGTCAGGACGACCTCGGGCCGCCGCGCGACAAGCCCTGGGGAACCGTGCACGCGGTGCTTTCGGCCGCCGAGGTCGTGGCGTCGCCGTTCGTACTCGCCAATGCCGACGACTACTACGGGCGGCGCTCGTTCCAGCTCGCAGTCGACCACCTCGGCCACGTCGACGAGAGCCGGGCCCTGCTCGTTGCGTTCGATCTCGGAAACACGCTGCCGGCCACGGGAGCGGTCACCCGTGGGGTCTGTCAGGTCACCGACGGCCGCCTCACGGCCATTGCCGAGACCGGGGGCCTGCAGCGTCGGGCCGATGGCACGATCGGCCTCGGGCCCGACGCCCACGCGATCGCCCACTCGACACCGGTGTCGATGAACCTCTGGGCCTTCCATCCCTCGATCATGGACAAGCTCCAGAACCGATGGGACCTCTTCCACGCAGCTACTTCGGGCCACGCGACCGCCGAGTGCCTCCTGCCCACCGAGATCGGGGAGCTGATCAACTCCGGCGACCTCACCGTCGAGGTGGTCTCCAGCCCCGAGACCTGGACCGGGCTGACCAACCCCGATGACCTGGAGACGGTCCGGGAGCTCATCGCCGACTTGCGCCGCTGACGACTCGACCGGTCCGTCGCCGTCAGACCCTGGCGGGTTCCACGATTCGGCGAGCGTCGTCGAGGTGATGGCGACATTCGTGGAGCGCAAGCCGGACCTGCGTCTCGACCGACACGGGGGCGCCGGCCACGCGTCCGGTGCGCGCCAGTTGTGGCGCGTCGATGGGACCGAGCAGATCGGCGAGGTCGAACGCCGCTGCCGACAGGTCGTCCATCAGAGCTCGCGCACACAGGGCGTCGTAGTGACCCGACTCGACCACCGCCCACAGATCGACGGCGTCGCACTCGGGGTCGGTGGCCAACAAGATGCGCTCGACCTGGCGAGTGGTGGTGGTGAGCACGTCGCGCACGTGACCGGCGTACTCCGAAGCCGACCACGTTCCCGACCCGGGCCGAGTCGCCAGCGCGTCGGCGCCGCCGGGATGGTCGAGCACGGTCTCGACGAACCCTCGCCACCGCCGTGCGGAGTCGACGAACGCCGCGGGAAGGTCGCGCGCCGGGATCGCCATCGGATCGAGGCGGCACTGGGCGCAGACGAAGCGGCGCGAACGGAGGTGGCGTGTTGGATCGGTCATCGAGAGTTCCTGGAGCGATCCTGGCCGCGCCGGCCGATGCGCGCAGCATTCCCCGAGCCGAACCGGTCGAATAGCCCGGATGCTCGTGGACTTCAGGTGCGCGAAAGGTCACGGTGCGTCGTCGAAGTCGTCGCTCCACCGAGGTCGAACCCGACGACTGCACCGCTGCCGCCGTCAGCGGGTGCGTCGGCGAAAACCGTTCCTCCGTGCCGCTCGACGATCTCAGCCACGATGGCGAGGCCGAGGCCCGAACCCGGCAAGGTCCGTGCGCGCGTCGACCTGAAGAAGCGATCGAAGACGTGTGCCCGGTCAGCGACGGCAATGCCCTCACCACGATCGCGCACCGAGACCCGGTGTCCGGTCACGGTGACATCGACCACCGTCGCTGCGGGTGCGAACTTGACGGCGTTGTCGATCAGGTTCGAGACCGCACGATCGATTGCCGCAGCGCGCAGGGGCACGACAGAGGCCGTTGTCGCCTCGACGCGGATGTCGCGCCCCGAGCGACGACGGAACCGCTCGGCGACCTCGTGCACCAGGACCCCCAGGTCGGTCTCCACCAGCGGTTCCTCCGGCCGTGACGACTCGGTCGCGAGATCGACCAGCTCGGTAACGAGGGAAGCGAGCTCGTCGACTTCCTCATTGACCGCACCAAGGATTTCAGCGCGCTGCGGATCGGCCATCGACGGTGCCCGCAGCAACAGCTCGACGTTGGTGCGAAGGCTCGTGAGCGGTGTTCGCAACTCGTGGCTGGCGTCGGTCACGAGCCGGTGCTGTTGGCGCCGGGAGGTCTCGAGCGCGGCGAGCATCGTGTTGAAGCTGCTGGCGAGACGGCCGACCTCGTCACTGCCGCTCACCTCGATCGACGCCGACAGATCCTGCGTCCGCGCCACGTGCTCGGCGGCGCTCGTGAGCTGCGCGACCGGGCGCGTCAACCGCGACGCCAGCAGCCAGGCGACGAGCGCGGCAAGCCCGGCACCGATGACGCCGAACACGATGGCGCGCCGAGTCAGCCCGCTGATCGCCGCGTCGATCTCCGAGGTGTCACGCGCCACCTGGACCGCACCGCCGCTTCGAAGGGGGGCGGTCATCATCCGGTAGGCGATGCCGCCGACGGTCACCGAATGGATCGTCGACGGCATCCTCGCACCGGCAATGGCAACGTCACGATCGTCGACGGGCAGCGCGACCTGACCGCTCACCCGCACCGAACCCGCGGGATCGAGGATCTGCGTCACCGCGTCGGCCTGGTCGAAGAACAACGGCCCCGGCGGCCGGATCGGGCGCCCCTGGCGATCGGCGAGCGACGCGTCGAGCGACTGCAGCGTGTCGACACGGCGCCTCAGGAACATGTCGACCTCTCCGTTGAGCTCTCCGCGTGCGCTGAGCACCGTCAGCAGACCGCTGAGAGCGATGGCGACCGCGACCGCGACCGCGACCGCGACCGTGAGGCGGCTCCGCAGCGTCATGATGCCCGCAGGCTGTACCCGACCCCGCGCACGGTCTGGATCAGCCGAGCCTCGCTACCCTCCTCGGTCTTGCGACGGAGGTAGCCGATGTACACGTCGAGGGATTTCGAGTTCGTCTCGAAGTCGTATCCCCAGATGCGTTCGTAGATCGTGTCCCGCCGGACCACGATGCCGGCGTTGCGCATCAACAGCTCGAGCAGGTCGAACTCGGTCTTGGTGAGCTCGACTTGGCGATCGCCCCGTCGCACCGTGCGCGCCGCCGGGTCGACGACGAGATCCGCGAAGGCCAAGGGCCCGTCGGCATCGATCGGGTTCGACCGCCGCAGCAGCGCCCGGACCCGCGCCAGCAGTTCGTCGAGGGCGAACGGTTTGACGAGGTAGTCGTCGGCACCGGCGTCGAGCCCGGCCACCCGATCGGCCACCTCGTGGCGGGCGGTCAGCACCAGGATCGGCGTGCGGTCGCCGCGTTGGCGAAGGGCCCGGCACACCGACAACCCGTCTACGTGGGGCATGAGCACGTCGAGCAGGTAGAGGTCCGGGGCGTTGCGCGCCGCGAGCTCCAGCGCCTGGGCGCCGTCGGAAGCGACGCTGATCTCGTAGCCCTCGAACCGCAGCGCCCTCTCGAGGGCCTCGCGTACACCCTTGTCGTCTTCGGCGATGAGCAAGTGGTCGCCAGCCATTTCAGGCCGTTCGACGATCGTGGTGCGTACCCATGCAGACGAGGGTACGACGCGGCTGGTGGAGCGGGCTCGGCTCTTACCGGATTCTTCGACGCCGGGTCACGGCCGAGCACGGCGCATCGTCGAGCCGGACCCCGCGTCGCCGGGCGATGTGACCATCGTCACTTCCGTGCTAGGATCGTTCCCTGGTCCGCCGACGATGTCGGGCCGGATGCCTCGAGCGTCCTGCTGCATCACCCACCCGGAACTCCATCGACCAGAGTCCAGATCGACCAGAGTCCAGCGAGCGGATCGCCTCCAGGCAGTGTCCATCCTGCGAACGCGACGTGCTTCTTGCGAACGCAGTGTCCATCCTGCGAACGCGACGTGCTTCTTGCGAACGCAGTGTCCATCCTGCGAACGCGACGTGCTTCTTGCGAACGCAGTGTCCATCCTGCGAACGCGACGTGCTTCTTGCGAACGCAGTGTCCATCCTCATGGGAGTCCGACAATGTACGTAAACGACATCCTCGCGGACAAGGGCGACCTCGTCGTCACGATCCACCCCGACGTCACCCTCCAACACGCAACCCGACAGCTGGCCCGCTTCGGCTTCGGGGTCCTCGTGGCATCCGAGGACGGCCGCTCGATCGCCGGCATCATCTCGGAACGGGACATCGTGCACCGCGTCGCCAAGCTCGGCCCTGCAGCGCTCACCATCCCGGTCCGCTCGGTCATGACCCGCGACGTCCACACCTGCACCGCCGACGACACGATCGAACACGTGATGTCGTTGATGACCGAACACGGTTTCCGGCACGTCCCGGTGGTCGAGCCCGGCGACGGACCCACCCGCCTCTGCGGCATGATCAGCATCACCGACGTCGTTCGACGGCGGGTCAACGAGCTCGAACGCTCCGCCCGGGTACTCGAGGAATACCTGTCGGCGCGCTGAGGCCTCCGCCCACGGCTCGCCCCTCCTCGTTGGGCCCCCACCCCCGCTGAACCCGCTCGGCGAAGTACCTTTGGGCCCGTCACCGCCGAGGTCTCGGCGACTGGAGGGTCACCCAACCATGCACACGACCAACCGCCGGCGGCTCGTCGCCCTGCTCGTCACGACCTGCCTCCTCGCCGCCGCGTGCGGCGGCGGCGACTCAGCCAGCGACGACCAGGGCGCCGCCGACGGGAACGACGGGTCGCCGACGCCCACCAGCGTGACCGCGGTGGGCACCGCGGAGCCCGACGACAGTGGCACCACCTCCGAGCCCATCGCCGGCGGAACCCTCCGCTTCGCTCTCAACGGCGAAGACGACGGGCTCAACCCGGCCAAGTCGCGGCTGTCGGCACCGGGACTCACCATCGCGAGCGCAGTCTTCGACACGCTCACCGCGTTCGACAAGGACGGCAACGCGGTGCCCTACCTCGCGAAGACGGTCACCCCGAACGACGATTACACGGTATGGACCATCGGACTACGCAGCGGCATCAGCTTCCACGACGGCACCGCGTTGAACGCCGACGCGGCCATCAAGACCCTGCAGCTCCAGAAGGCCGACCCGACGATCGGGCTCGCGGTCCGTACCTTCGTCAAGGTCGGCGATCCCTTCGTCAAGGTCGATGATCTCACCTTCGAGATCCTGCTGAACGAGCCGTGGGTGTACTTCCCGGCGTTCATGGCCGGCCTCCAGTTCGGCATGATTGCATCCCCCACCTGGCTCGAGGCCGCCGCTGCGAACCCCGCACTCAACCAGGAACCGGTCGGTACCGGCCCGTTCCGGTTCGAGAGCCGCACGAAGGACTCGATAACTCGCCTGGTACGCAACGACGACTACTGGAACGGTCCGGTCTACCTCGACACGCTGGAGTTCGAGATCGTCCCCGACGGCGAGACCCGCGCAACGCTGCTTGTCGAGGGTGCACTCGACGCCATGCACACCAACGAAGCCGAGGCCATCGAAGTCCTCCGCGACGATGACACCATCGAGAACGCGCTCGACGACACCGGCGACGAGCAACTCGACCTGATCAACACGTCGCGTCCGCCCTTCGACGACATCCGGGCCCGGAAGGCCCTCACCTACGCGACGCCCCAGGACAACTACGTGACGCTTCTCGGTGCCGGCCAGCTGCTGCGCGCCGATCAGATGTTTGCGCCCGGCAGTCCGTTCCACAATCCCGCCGTGGTCCAAGAAACCGACCAGCCGGAAATGGCGGTTGCGATGGCGGCCGAGTACTGCGCAGACGCACCCGAGAACTGCACCAACGGCAAGATCGACATGATCCGCCAGACATCGGGACCGTCGGTCGGCCAGACCAGGGAGGCCGACCTGCTCAAGCAAGGGTGGAGCGTCGCCTTCAACGTCACCACCAGCATGATCCCCCTCGATGACCACATCGAAGACGTGATCTTCGGCGAGTTCCAGGTCGCCGACTGGCGCCAGTTCGGCGCCGTCGACCCGAGCGAGGACAATGTCTGGCTGCTCTGCAAGACCGCGACCAGCGCCGTCGCGCTGAACTTCCCACGCTTCTGCAGTCCTGAACGCGACGCGCTGCTGCTCGACGCGCAGAACGAGCTCGACCCCGCTCGGCGCGCCGAGCTCTACCAGGAGCTGGCGGCGATGGTGAACCAGGACTACGTCTACCTCTTCTACGCCCACACCCTGTGGGACATCGCCATGCGCGACAACGTGCACGGGCTGTGTGCCCGAACGTCTCCGGAAGGGGTTGCGCTGCGCTGTCAGGTCAACGGCCGGGTCTTCTTCGACAAGGCCTGGGTCGACGGCTGACGCGGGCACGCCGTGACCTACTGGCTGCAGCGCCTCGTGATGGCGGTTGCGCTGTTGCTCGCGGTGTCGATGCTCACCTTCGGCGCCATGAACCTGCTCGGCGATCCGCTGTTCAACATTCTCGGCCCCGCCGCAGGTGACCGCAGCAACCCCGAGAGCCTTGCAAAGATCGAGGCGGCCGAGGCCCAGTACCACCTCGACCGTCCACTCCCGGAGCGCTACGTCCGATGGCTCGGGGACTTCGCGACCGGCGACTTCGGTGTGCAGTTCTCCACAGATGGACAGCCCCCCGTGACCGACCTGCTCGGGGAACGCCTCCCCCGCACCCTTGCGCTCACCGGCCTCGCCCAGGTGCTGGCGCTCGCGCTGGCCGTACCGTGGGGGATCTGGAGCGCTTCGCGCGCTGCCTCGCTCACCGACCGGGCTTCCACGAGCGTGTCGTTCGCGTTGGTGGCGATGCCGAACTTCGCGCTCGGGGTGATCTTGTTCTACGTGTTCGCCGTCAAGCTCGACTGGTTCCCCGACACGTACGATCCGACCGGTTCCCCGCTCGACAACCTGTACGAGCTCGTGCTGCCGGCGCTCACCCTCGCGCTGCCGGCAGCAGCGATCTACCAGCGCTTGCTCCGCACGGATCTGATCGCCACCCTCCAGCAGGACTTCATCCTGACCGCGCGCGCCAAAGGGGTACCGCGTCGGCAGGTGCTGGTGCGTCATGCGTTACGCCCATCGTTGTTCTCGCTCATCAGCGTCGTCGGCATCAACGCCGGCGCCCTGCTGGGCGGGGCTCTCGTCGTCGAGCAGTACTTCCGCATCCCGGGTATCGGATCAGCCGTCGTCGAGGCGATGATCCGGGAGGACTTCCCGGTCGTGCTCGCCGTAGTGATGATCACCGCGGCGGGATTCATCGTCTTCAACCTCGCGGTCGACGTCCTCTACTCGATCCTCGACCCGCGGGTGGCACGGTGAGCGCGGTCGCGCCAGTCGGCGGCGCACCGGAGGGAACCTCGGCCCCCCGCCGGCTGGGACTGGGATTCTGGGTGGCGATCGCGTGGATCGCGCTCGTGGTTGCCGCAGCGGTGCTGGCTCCGGTGCTGCCGCTCAAGGATCCGGATCGGAACTACGTCCAGGTCGGCGTCAGACCCCCCTACGGCCCTTCGCTCACCCACCCCTTCGGCACTGACCAAGATGCCCGCGACATGCTTGCCCGGACCGTTCACGGGGCGCGGGTGTCGCTCACCGTCGGCTTCGCAGCGATCGCCAGCGGCATGCTGATCGGGGGCAGCCTGGGCATGGTGGCGGGCTTCCTTCGGGGGTGGACCGACCGCGTCGTGAGCTTCGTCTTCCTGACCCTCCTGTCATTTCCGGCGCTGCTGCTCGCGATCTTGATCACGGCGCTGCTCGATCGCAGCCTCTTGACGATCTCGATCACACTCGGCGTCCTCGCGATCGCGCCCATCGGCCGCCTCGCGCGCGCCGCGACTCTCTCCTGCGCCGAGAGCGACTACGTCACTGCGGCCCGGAGCCTGGGCGCGCGTCCGGCGCGCATCCTCGTGCGCGAGATCCTCCCGAACGTGCTGATCCCCATGGCTGCGCTCGCCCTGCTCGGCGTCGCCGTGGCCATCGTCGCCGAAGGCGGCCTTGCGTTCCTCGGTCTCTCCGTCGAGAGCGGCAGCACCTGGGGGAAGCTGATCCTCACCGGCTCGGGCCCTCGCGTGCTCGAGAGCGCACCGTGGGTGGCCTTCGCACCGATCGCCACGTTGTTCGTCACCGTGCTCGCGTTGAACTTCGCCGGCGACCGTATCCGGGAGTTCACCGACGTGAGGGATGTGTCGCTGTGAGCCCGCCACTGCTCGAGGTACGCGACTATCACGTCGGCTTCCGCACCCCGAAGGGCCGAGCGCGCGCTGTCGACGGCGTGTCGTTCACTCTCGAAGCGGGCCACACCCTCGGCGTGGTCGGCGAGTCCGGATCGGGAAAGTCGGTGCTCAGCCGTTCGATCATGGGACTGCTGAGCGGACACCAACACCTCGAGGAAGGCTCGGTGCGACTCGACGGGGAGGAGCTCTGCGGTCAGGACCGGCAGCATCTCTGGGGTCGCCGCATCGCAATGGTCTTCCAGGACCCCATGACCTCGCTCAATCC
>JAHECR010000011.1:0-7553 GCA_024641655.1 Acidimicrobiaceae bacterium | reverse complement strand
CTCGGCATGGGTCGCGCCGAGGCACGCGTCGCCGCGACCCAGCTTCTACGCTCGGTCGGTATTCCCGATCCGGCCGCCCGGTTGCGCCGCTATCCCCACGAGCTCTCCGGGGGGATGCGTCAAAGGGTGATGATCGCCATGGCGCTGGCGGCAGAGCCCGACCTGCTGATCGCCGACGAGCCGACCACCGCCCTCGACGTCACCGTCCAGAAAGACATCCTCGACCTCCTGGGAGCGCTGCAAGGCCAGCGCGCCATGGCAACGGTGCTCATCACCCACGACGTTGGCATCGCGCGGGGTCGTACCGACGAGGTGATGGTCCTCTACGGCGGCCGGGTGATGGAGCACGCGGCAACTCCTTGGTTGTTCGCGCACACTCGTCACCCCTACACCGAAGCCCTCCTGGGTGCCGTGCCCTCGCTTCGGCAGCGCAAGCACACCCGTCTGGCGCCGATTCCCGGGACCCCTCCCGACATCGTCGATCCGCCGCCGGGGTGCCGCTTCGCGCCGCGGTGCAAGTACGCCCAACCACGCTGCATCGCCGAAGAACCTCCGCTGGTCGACCTCGGCGAAGGGCACGGGTGCGCCTGTTTCCACCCAGTCGGTACCGATGCCGGAGCGGCTGCCTTTGCCGTCAACCGCGCTGCAGGTCGCACCGCCGCCGGACTCCCGATGACCAACGTCGAGCAGGGGCGCTGATGGCCGGTTCGGGAACCGCGCACCTCCGCACCGACGCCGACGACGTGGTGCTGACCGTGGAGCACCTCGTCGTCGAGTTCCCGACAGGGCGCAACCGGGTGGTTCACGCCGTGAGCGACCTCAGCTTCGACCTGCTCGACGGAGAGACGCTGGGCCTCGTGGGCGAGTCCGGCTGTGGCAAGTCGACGACGGTCAAGGCGGTTGTGCAGCTTCCGCCCCCGACAGCGGGCGTCGTGCGCTTCGAAGGCCACGATCTGACCTCGCTGCGCGGCGAGGAGCTCCGACGGGTCCGTCCTGACATCCAACTGATCTTCCAGGACCCGATCTCGTCGCTGAACCCCCGTCGCCGGGTCCACGACATCGTGCGCGAAGGGTTGCAGATCTGGGACCGCACCGACGATGCCGAGGCTCGCGTCGACGAGGTCCTTCGAGCCGTGGGCCTCGACGCCGACGCAGCGCGCACCCGCCGGGCCCACGAGTACTCGGGCGGACAGTGCCAGCGGATCTCGATCGCCCGAGCGTTGGTGCTCGACCCACGGATCGTCATCTGCGACGAACCGGTGTCGGCCCTCGACGTGTCGGTCCAGGCCCAGATCCTCAATCTGCTCGAGGACATGAAGGCGCGCTACGGCCTCAGCCTGCTGTTCATCAGCCACGACCTCGCGGTGGTCAAGAACATCAGCGACCGCGTCGCGGTGATGTACCTCGGCAAGCTGTGCGAGATCGGCGACGGCGACCTGTTGTACGACAACCCGAGTCATCCCTACACGCGTGTGCTGCTCGACGCAGTGCCCGATCCCGACCGCGACGACCTCGGCGACCCCACAGTCGAAACCGGCAACGACCTGCCCTCCCCCATCGAGCCGCCAAGCGGCTGCCGGTTCCGCACCCGCTGTCCACGTGCGCAGGCGGTGTGCGTCGACCTGGAACCCGCCGTCGCCCAGGTCGGCGACGGCGACCACTGGGTTGCCTGCCACTTCCCCCTCGCATGAACGTCTCGTCGACGCGGCCGACGACCGGCGACACGCGCCAACGCGACCTGCGTCGGATGAAGCAGCGCGCCAGCGGATTACTGCTCGCCGCGACGGCGCTGTTCGTTGCGCTTCGCCTGACCTCCGACGGCGACGGCGACGGCTGGCGCGGCTACGCCGAAGCCGCCGCCGAAGCGGCAATGGTCGGCGGTGTGGCCGACTGGTTCGCGGTCACCGCGCTCTTCCGCCGCCCGCTGGGCCTGCCGATACCTCACACCGCGATCATCCCGACCCGTAAGGACCAGATCGGACGCAGCCTCGGCGGGTTCGTCCAGGAACACTTCCTGAACGAGGACGCGGTCGCGGAGCGGCTCGGCGACTTCGGGGCCACGGCGCGTGTCGGCGCGTGGATGGCGGTCCCCACCAACGCCGAGCGTCTCGCGAACCAGAGCTCGGCGCTGCTCACAGGTGCCGGGGAGGTGCTCCGCGACGACGACGTCGCGGGCGGACTCGAGCACACCGTGGTCGAGCGCCTCCGCCTCGTCGCACTCGCCCCGCTCGTCGGACGAGCGGTCGATGTCGCCATCGCCGGCGGCCACCACCAAGTCGGCTTCGACGCCGCTCTGGGTGGGCTGGACAAGATCTTGGAGGAGAACCGGTCGTCGCTGCGGGAGCGGTTCGCCCGGGAATCCCCTTGGTGGGTCCCCGATGCGATCGACGACCGTCTGTTCGACAAGTTGATGAACGGCGTGTTGGGCCTGCTGCGAGAAGTGCGGGCCGACCCCGGCCACGAACTACGCGTCCTGATCGACCTCCGGGTGCGCGAGCTCGCGATCGGCCTGAGGGACGATCCCGATCTCATCGCTCGCGGCGAGATCCTCAAGACCGAGCTGTTGGCCCACCCGGAGGTCAGGGCCTGGATCAACTCCATCTGGTCGCACGTGAAGGCGGCACTGCTCGCGGCCGCCGACGACCCCGACTCCGAACTCCGCAGACGACTCCAGCATGCCCTCACTGTGGCGGGTGAGCGCCTCCGTGACGACGACAGCCTTCGGGTGAAGGTCGATGGCTGGCTCGAGTCGGTGGCCCGCTATGCGGTCTCCCAGGGTGGCGACGAGGTCGCCGACCTGATCGCCACCACCGTCGAGCGTTGGGACGCGACGCAGACGAGCGACCTGATCGAGGCCCAGGTGGGCCCGGACCTCCAGTTCATACGGATCAACGGCACCGTCGTCGGCGGGCTGGTGGGACTGGTGATCCACGCAGTGGCCCAGTTGCTCTGAGCCACCACTGGGCTCGGCCCGCGAAGACCCCCAACCGGTACCGTTGTCTTCATGGCCGTGACCGACATCAGCGAATCCGACCGCGACGCCGCCGACATCGGATGGGACGTCGAAACCCTGCTCGGCGATCGGAGCGTCGACCAGCTGCTCGACGAGGCCGACGCCATCGCCGACGAGCTCGTCGAGCTTCGTGGCCGGGTGGTGCAACTCGATGTCGACGAACTCGCCCACGCCCTCCGGCGCACCGCCGACCTCCAGGATCGGGTGGGGCGAGCGGGCAACTACGCCGCACTGCGTTTCGCCGTGGACACCGCCGATCCGGCCACGGGTGCGCTGATGCAACGGGTGCAGGAACGCTCCACGCGCATCGGTACCCGTCTGTTGTTCTTCGACCTCGAGTGGGTCGAGATCGACCCTCAGCGCGCCGAGGAACTGCTCGCCGACCCCGAGCTCACCTTCGCCGCTCATCACCTCCGCTCGCTGCTTCGCTATCGCGACCACATGTTGAGCGAGGCGGAGGAACGCATCGCGGCCGAAAAGGACGTCACCGGCGTCAACGCCTGGGTCCGCCTGTTCTCGGAGCTGACCTCGGACATCTCCGTCGAGCTTCCCGGGCCCGACAGACCCACCACTGCACGTCTCGAGACCGCCTTGTCACGTCTGGCCGACCCCGATGCCGAGATGCGACGAGCCTCAGCCGAAGCGATCTCGGCGGCCCTGCGCCCCGGGATTCGTGTCCGGGCGTCGGTGTACAACACCATCGCCGCGGACAAGGCGACCGAGGATCGGCTGCGCGGCTATCCCTCGTGGATCTCGGCGCGCAACCTCGCGAACGAGGCGAGCGACGACTCGGTGCAGGCGCTAGTGGACGCCGTCGTCGATCGCTACGAGATCGCCCGGCGCTGGTATCGCCTGAAGGCCGCCATCATGGGTGTCGACCGACTGTACGACTACGACCGCATGGCGTCGCTGGCCCAGAGCACGGCAACGATCGGGTGGAGCGAAGCCAGCGCCATCGTCCTGGACTCCTACGCCAGTTTCTCGCCCACCCTCGCCGACGGGGTGCGTCAGTTCCTCGATCAGCCGTGGATCGACGCGCCGGTGCGGCCGGGCAAGCGCCCTGGGGCGTTCTGCAGCTACACCGTGCCGGGCCATCATCCCTACGTGCTGCTGAACTGGACCGGGCGACGTCGCGATGTGCTCACCCTCGCACACGAGCTCGGCCACGGGCTGCACGCGCTGCTCTCCCGACCACAGGGGGTCTTCCACCACTTCACCCCGCTGACGCTGGCCGAGACCGCCTCGGTCTTCGGTGAGACGGTGACCTTCGAGCGCCTGCTCGACATGACCGACGACCCAAACGAGCGACTGGCGCTGCTCGGCGAAGCAGTCGAAGGATCCATTGCCACGGTCTTTCGTCAGGTGGCGATGAACCGGTTCGAAAGTGCCGTACACACCGAACGCCGGGAGGTCGGCGAGCTCTCGGTCGACCGCTTCGGCGAACTCTGGGCCGCGACGCAGCGCGACTTGATGGGGGACGCAGTGGTGATCACCGACGGATACCGCTCGTGGTGGAGCTACATCCCCCACTTCATCGGGACCCCGGGCTACGTCTATGCCTATGCCTACGGGCAGCTCCTGGCGCTGTCGGTCTACCGTCGGTATCAGGAGCAGGGCGAGGCGTTCATCCCCAAGTACCTGGAACTGCTCCGCGCCGGCGGTTCGCTGCCGCCCGCCGAGCTCGGGCGCATCGTCGACTGCGATCTCGACGCCGCCGGTTTCTGGAGCGCAGGTCTCGACCTCGTCGACGAACAAGTCACCGCAGCGGAGGCCGCCGCCGCGGAGGCAGGCCGGATCTGAAGCAAACCGGCCCGATCAGGGCCCGACAAACCGGCCCGATCAGGGCCCGACAAACCGGCCCGATCAGGGCCCGACAAACCGGCCCGATCAGGGCCCGACAAACCGGCCCGATCAGGGCCCGACAAACAGGGCGCCGTACCCGTGCGCGACCACCGAGAACGCCACCAGAGCGGCGAGCACCACAGCCCGCGGACGTGTCCGCACCCAATCGACCGTGGCGAGAGCGAGCAGGGGTGCGGCAGCCATCATCGGATCGAGCGGGTAGCGGTAGCCGAAAATGACGTTGCCGCCCGAGACGCGGTTCGCCTTGTACTGCACGAGCAGATAGACGAGGGCGCCGATGGCACCGCCCACGGCCCAGTCCGGTGCCCGCCGGGTCCGTCCGACCAGGGCCAGGAACGCCACCGCGAAGAACGGTGACGACGCCAGGATCCCATGACCGGGGTGTACCAGTGCCTCACCGACCCGTGACGCCAAGGTGATCCACGAGGTACCGCCGCCGAGGGTCCGGTCGCTGAAGGTCGGACCGTACCCGCCCGAGATGCTGGCCTCGCCGAACACGGCGTCGTTGTAGACGAGCACCCCGAACAGACCGAGCGCCGAGGTCGAACCCATCTCGATCACGGGACGCAGGCTGCGGCGGCGCATGCCCACGGTGAGACCGACCGCTGCGGCGATGATCGCGGTGTGGGGCCGGATGAGCGCCGCGCCGGCGAACGCCAGGCCAGAACCCACGAAACGATCGTTCGAGGCGAGGTACATGCCCAACGCGATGGTCATCATCCCCGGGCTGTGCTGCCAGAGCTGGTCGGAAGCGACCGACCAGGCACCAGTGCCCAGCGCGGCGACCGCGACGCAGGCCAGCATCGCCTCCTCGGACATCCGCTTGCGCAGCGTCAGCCCGAGGAACAACATCGCGAGGGTCGTTGCGACGATTGCCGCCGTGGTTCCGGGAACGAACGACGGGGCGAGGAGATGGACCGGCTCGACGTCACCCTCGTAGGTCACGAAGGTCGAGTCGAGCTCGGTGACTCCGGTGTCGAGCAGATAGAACGGCGCCCCCCAGAGCGCGACGCCTGGCGGGTACTGCGATGTCGCGCCGCCGGCCGGGGTCGAGACCAACAGACCCGTGCGCCCGAAGTACTGCGGCGCGGTGAGATGCGCGTTGCCTGCGATGGTCGCCGACCCGTTCGCTGCGAACGAGCGCGCCTGGAGGACGTTCGTGTACGTGTCGACGTTGTAGGTCGACCACCACGATCCGGTCGCGAGGTAGAGCACGGCAATCACCGCGATCAACAGCGGAAAGCGACGATCGGGCCGGTCAGTGGCTACGGTCGTCCGGGCGCGTCGCTCAGCCGCCGAGGGTGCTGCAACCATGCACGTCCATCGGCACGAACCTCTCGCGACATGAGCCCACCCCGTACGGTGACCGGATCGCCGGGGGGTCAGCCGTCCGCGGGCCGGTCGCGACCTGCCGACGCCGGGATCGCACGCGCGGCATAGACGGCCGCGCCGAGCGCGATCACCGCGGCGATCACCGAGGAGAGGCGGACGCCGGCCAGGAAGGCCCGACCCGCAGCTTCCAGGACGGCGTCGGCGCCTGCTTGGCCGAGGTTGCGAGCAGCGGCGATCGCGTCGGTGATGGAACCCCCGGCTCGGGCCGCGACGTCGGGCGAGACCCCTTCGGGTGCGGTGAAGTGTGATCGGTAGGCCTGCGCGGCGATGCTGCCGCTGATGGCGATGCCGAGGGCCTGGCCGATCTGGCGGGTCAGCTGGTTGATCGCCGAGGCGTTCCCGGATCGCTCCGGCGGCACGGCGGTCATGATCGCCTCGGTGCTCGCCGGTACGAAGGTCGAAAAGCCCAGCGCCATCAGCGCGAAACCGAAGAGGAGGTTGACATAGCCGGACTCGACCGTCGTGAACGTCCCGATGACGAGCGATGCGGCCGCCACGCTGCAGGCGCCTGCGGTGATCATCCATCGGGCGCCGACACGCTCGGTGATCGACGGGGTGCGCGGCATGACGAGGAAGTTGACCGCCACGATCGGACCGGAGGTCGCGATCGCGGCTCCGAGCGGGCTGTACCCCTTCACCAACTGCAGCCCTTGCGTCACGAGGAACATGGTGCCGGTGATGGCCATGAAGGCCACGGTCATCGCGAGGGCCGCTGCGCTGAGTTGCGGGTTCTTGAGCAACGACAGGTCGAGCATCGGTTCGGCAGCTCGTCGCTCCCACGCAACGAAGCCGGCTGCGAGGACTGCAGCGGCCGCGAACGCGCCGAGGGTCGCTGCAGTGAGCCAGCCGTTGGAAGGCGCCTCGATGATCGCCCAGAGCACCATCGCCAGTGCACCGGTCGACAACACGGCACCCGGGAGGTCGAATCGGGCCGATTCCGGGTCGCGCGAGCGCGGGAGCACGAGGTGACCGAGCACCAGCGCGATGATCACGACCGGTATGTTCACGAGGAAGATCGCGTTCCAGTCGAAGTACCGCAACAGCGTGCCGCCGGTCAGCGGTCCGACGAAGGACCCCGCAGCGTTCATGAGCGACCAGTACGCGATTGCACGACGGCGCTCGGACGGGTCGGGGAACACGTCCACGACGATCGACAACGTCGCCGGCATGATCAGCGCCGCGCCAATGCCGAGCACGCCACGGGCAGCCATGAGCTGAAGGGGCGTGTGTGCCAGCGCTGCCGCGCCCGACGCGACCCCGAAGATCACCAGACCTGCGGTAAGGA